>NZ_CP071955.1:3000000-3300000 GCF_017603965.1 Xanthomonas fragariae
AATTGAACTTGACCACACCGGCCGGTGTATTGCGACCGAACAACGTGCCCTGCGGGCCGCGCAAGACTTCCAGGCCTTCCAGATCGAAGATCGGAAAGCCCTTCAAAAAGGCGTTTTCCTGCACCACCTCGTCATAGATCAATGACACCGGCTGCGAGGCGTAGGTATTGAAATCGGTGTTGCCGTAACCACGGATGTAGACGCGCGGAAACACACGGCCGTTGGACGATTCGATGTTGAGGCTGGGCGCCTTGCCGGCGAGCACACGGATATCCGAGCCGCTGGTGGAGATGGCGTCCAGAAATTCCGGACGCAACACCGATGCCGACACCGGCACATCCTTGGAGTCTTCCGAGCGACGCTCGACCGTGACCTTGACCGCATCCAGACGCACAACACCGTCGTCGCTGGGCACCTGCTGAGCGGCAGCGTAGAACGGTATAAAAAAAGCGACGGCAACGGCGAGCGCGCTGATCTTGAGCGACCGGCTGGCGGACATGGGAGACTCCGAACTCTGGTGGCGGGGCGGCCCGGTCTGCGTGCCGCAGCGCAACAGAATTAACATGATTTACACAAATATGGCAGAGCCCATACGAAAAAGGTTCCGGAACTCTAAGAGCGGCTACGCAAGTGCTGACCAGCGCAGCACCGGCGCCCGTGCTGAGCGGCGGCGTGGTGCCGCACGCTCATCCCATTCCCCGAAAAGAATACGCACCCTACCCATGCGCGATCACTGGACCTCGGCAACACCGCCTGGCACCCGCACCCAACCTTCCATCAGCACCCGCGCACTGCGGCTCATCAGCACCTTGGTCACCTGCCACTTGCCGTCGACCAACTGCGCCTGCGCACCAACCCGCAAGGTGCCGGACGGATGCCCGAAGCACACTGCCGAACGCGACGCGGCGCCAGCCGCCAGATTGACCAGCGTGCCCGGCACGGCGGCAGCGGTGCCGATTGCCACCGCTGCGGTGCCCATCATCGCGTGGTGCAATTTGCCCATCGACATCGCACGCACCAGCAGATCGATCTCGCCCGCCTGCACCGGCTTACCGCTCGACGCGATGTAGTCGGCCGGCGGCGCAACGAAAGCCACTTTTGGCGTGTGCTGCCGCGAGGCGGCATCTTCCACCGTCGCAATCAACCCCATCCTTAGCGCACCGTGTGTGCGCAAGGTTTCGAACAT
The DNA here is from genome assembly GCF_017603965.1 of Xanthomonas fragariae. Classification (NCBI taxonomy): domain Bacteria; kingdom Pseudomonadati; phylum Pseudomonadota; class Gammaproteobacteria; order Lysobacterales; family Lysobacteraceae; genus Xanthomonas; species Xanthomonas fragariae. The sequence continues at coordinate 3,001,187 of NZ_CP071955.1, forward strand.
GATCAGCGCATGCGGGTCGCTATTGATAGCGTCCTGCAGCTCGGTCCCGGTATAGCCCAGGTCGCGCGCGTTGACGAAGATGGTCGGAATACCGGCGTTGATCAGCGTCGCGGCAATCGCGCCCAGGCCTGGAATCTCCAGGTGATCGATCAGGTTGCCGGTGGGAAACATCGCCCCACCCTCGCCTTCGCCAGCGTCGGCCGGTTCGAAAAATTCCAGTTGCACCTCGGCCGCCGGAAAAGTCACCCCATCCAGTTCGAAGTCGCCGGTTTCCTGCACCTGCCCCTCGCTCATCGGCACATGCGCCACGATGGTCTTGCCGATATTGGCCTGCCAGATCCGCACCGTCGCCACACCATCGCGCGGTACACGTGCAGCGTCGATCAAGCCGTTAGCGATCGCAAACGGCCCCACCGCCGCCGACAGATTGCCGCAGTTACCGCTCCAGTCCACGAACGCGCTATCGATGGACACCTGCCCGAACAGATAGTCCACATCGTGACCGGCGCGCGTGCTGGCCGACACGATCACGCTCTTGCTGGTGCTCGAGGTCGCCCCACCCATCCCATCGATCTGCTTGGCATACGGATCGGGGCTGCCGATCACCCGTAATAGCAACGCATCGCGCGCCGGCCCAGGCTGCTGAGCGGCGGCAGGCAGATCCTGCAGGCGGAAAAACACGCCCTTGCTGGTGCCACCGCGCATGTAGGTGGCGGGTATGCGGAGTTGGGGGAGATGGGTCATGGGTGAAAGGCCGGGATTGGGGATTGGGATGCAGACGGCAATAGGCAGCTGAGAATCGACAGAACGCTAGTGCGTTTCTGGTATCGGTGTTGCCGTTGCTCCTAACGACTCCCGGTTCTCCAAAAAATCCTGCGCAAACCGCTGTAGTACGCCGCCGGCTTGGTAAATCGACACTTCTTCGGCAGTATCCAGGCGGCAGGTGACCGGCACTTGCAGCTGCTCGCCGTTGCGCCGATGAATCGACAACGTCAGCGTGGCGCCCGGTGTGCATTCACCCGCGACATCGAAGGTCTCGCTGCCGTCGATGCCCAGCGTCTTGCGATCGCTGCCCAGCTTGAACTCCAGCGGCAGTACGCCCATGCCGACCAGATTAGTACGATGAATCCGCTCGAAGCCTTCGGCGACGATCACTTCAACGCCGGCCAGGCGCACGCCCTTGGCCGCCCAATCGCGCGAAGAACCCTGGCCGTAATCGGCGCCGGCAATGATGATCAGCGGCTGCTTGCGCGTCATGTAGGTTTCGATCGCCTCCCACATGCGCAACAACTGACCTTCCGGTTCCAGCCGCGCCAACGAACCGGCCTTGACTTGCCCATCGACCACCGCCATTTCGTTGATCAGCTTGGGGTTGGCGAAGGTGGCGCGCTGCGCGGTGAGGTGATCGCCGCGATGGGTCGCGTAGGAGTTGAAGTCTTCCTCCGGTACGCCCATCTGCGCCAGATACTCGCCGGCCGCACTGCCGGCCAGAATCGCATTCGACGGAGATAGATGATCGGTCGTGATGTTGTCGCCCAACACCGCCAACGGCCGCATGCCACGCAAACTGCGTGCGCCAGCAAGTGCGCCTTCCCAATACGGCGGGCGGCGGATGTAGGTGCTGGTCGGGCGCCAATCGTACAAGGGGCTCACGCTGATGCCCCGCGTCACGCTGCGCTTGAACATCGGGTCGTAGACGCTGCGAAAATGCTCCGGCTTGACGCTGTGCGCCACCACTGCATCGATCTGCGCATCGGTAGGCCACAGATCCTTGAGCGTCACCGCCACGCCATCGGCATCGATGCCCAGCACATCTTTTTCGATATCGAAGCGCACCGTGCCGGCGATCGCATACGCAATCACCAATGGCGGCGATGCCAGAAACGCCTGCTTGGCATACGGATGGATTCGCCCATCGAAATTGCGGTTACCCGACAACACCGCCGTTGCATATAGATCGCGGTCGATGATCTCTTGCTGGATCGCCGGATCCAGCGCACCGCTCATGCCGTTGCAGGTAGTGCATGCGAACGCCACGATGCCGAAGCCAAGCTGTTCCAGCTCGCTCAACAGACCCGCTTCCTCCAGGTACAACTGCACCGCCTTGGAGCCCGGCGCCAGCGAACTCTTCACCCACGGTTTGCGGGTCAATCCGCGTGCGTTCGCATTACGTGCCAGCAAACCGGCAGCAATGACGTTGCGTGGATTGGAGGTGTTGGTGCACGAAGTAATCGCCGCGATGATCACCGCGCCATCGGGCATCTGCCCCGGCACCTCGTCCCAGGTACCGGCAATGCCGCGGGCGGCCAGCTCGGTAGTGGCCACGCGCTTGTGCGGATTGGACGGCCCGGCCATATTGCGCACCACGCTCGATAGATCGAACTGCAGCACGCGCTCGTAGTGCGCGGTGACCAGATCGTCGGCCCACAAGCCGGTCTGGCGCGCGTAGGTTTCCACCAATGCGATCTGGGTGTCCTCGCGCCCGGTCAGACGCAGATAGTCCAGCGTCTGTTGATCGATATAGAACATCGCCGCGGTGGCACCGAACTCCGGCGTCATGTTGGAAATGGTCGCGCGGTCACCGATGGTCAGCGCACTGGCGCCGGCTCCATAAAACTCCAGATACGCACCGACCACCCGCTGCTGACGCAGGAACTCGGTCAACGCCAGCACGATGTCAGTGGCCGTGATGCCAGGTGCCGGCCGGCCTGACAATTCCACCCCGATAATGTCGGGCAAGCGCATCCACGACGCCCGGCCCAGCATCACATTCTCCGCTTCCAATCCACCCACACCCACCGCGATCACACCTAGCGCATCCACATGCGGGGTATGGCTATCGGTGCCCACGCAGGTATCCGGAAACGCTACGCCATCCAACGTGTAGATCACCGGCGACATCTTCTCCAGATTGATCTGGTGCATGATCCCGTTGCCCGGCGGAATCACTTGCATGTTTTCGAACGCACGCTTGGTCCATTCGATAAAATGAAAACGATCGGCGTTGCGACGATCTTCCACTCTGCGATTCTTGGCAAAAGCCTGTTTGTCGAAGCCGGCATATTCCACCGCCAGCGAGTGATCGACGATCAACTGCACCGGCACTACCGGGTTGACCTGCGCCGGGTCGCCGCCCTGCTCGGCGATCGCATCGCGCAAACCGGCCAGATCGACCAATGCGGTCTGCCCGAGAATGTCATGACAGACCACACGGGCCGGAAACCACGGGAAATCCAGGTCGTGCTTGCGCTCGATCAGCTGGCGAAGATACACCTCCAACAGTTGCGGTTCCGCGCGCCGCACCAGGTTTTCGGCATGCACACGTGCGGTGTACGGCAACGTTGCATAGGCGCCGGCTTGCAGCGCATCCACGGCAGCGCGTGCATCGAAGTAATCCAACGAGGTGCCCGGCAAGGGCTTGCGGTACTGGCTGTTCATGGCTGGCGATATCACAAAGCAGGCGAGGTTTTTTGGTATTGCCGTGCCGTGCGGTGCTCTTATTTCCGCACGCCGGAGAAGCGGCCCGAAGCGCGGCTGAGGGCAGCAACCCGGCCATCCGCTCAGGGACGCCGATCCAACGGCACGAACACCTGATCTTCCGGGCCGGTGTAATTGGCCGATGGGCGAATGATCTTGCCATCCACACGCTGCTCGATGATGTGCGCGCTCCAACCGGCAGTGCGCGCCAGCACGAACAACGGCGTAAACATCGCGGTCGGCACACCCATCATGTGATAGCTGACCGCACTGAACCAATCCAGGTTCGGGAACATCTTCTTGATGTCCCACATCACCGTCTCCAGGCGCTCGGCGATGTCGTACATCTTGCGGCTGCCCTGCTCATCGGAGAGCGCACGCGCCACCTCTTTGATCACTTTGTTGCGCGGGTCCGCCACGGTATAGACCGGATGCCCGAAGCCGATCACCATCTCCTTGCGCTCCACACGTGCTTTGATGTCGGCTTCGGCTTCGTCCGCGGTGTCGTAGCGCTTTTGCACTTCGAATGCCACCTCGTTGGCGCCGCCGTGCTTGGGCCCGCGCAATGCGCCGATGCCACCGGCAATGGCGCTGTACATGTCGCTGCCAGTGCCGGCAATCACGCGACTGGCAAACGTGGACGCGTTGAACTCATGCTCGGCGTACAGGATCAGGCTGGTGTGCATCGCACGCACCCACGAGTCCTTCGGCGCAAACCCATGCAGCAAGTGCAGGAAATGTCCGCCAATGGAGTCGTCATCGGTTTCCACCTCGATACGCTTGCCGTTGTGGCTGTAGTGATACCAATACAGCAACATCGATCCTAGCGAGGCCATCAGCTTGTCGGCAATATCGCGCGCGCCGGGATGAGTGTGGTCATCCTTCTCCGGCTGCAGGCAACCCAGCACCGACACGCCGGTGCGCATCACATCCATCGGATGCGCCGACGGCGGCAACTGTTCCAGCGCGGTTTTTACCGCAGCCGGCACACCACGCAGCGAGCGCAGCTTGGCCTTGTAGCCGCGCAATTGGGCGCTGTTGGGCAACTTGCCATGCACCAAAAGATAGGCGATTTCCTCGAACTCGCTGGTGGTTGCCAGATCCAGAATATCGTAGCCGCGGTAATGCAGATCGTTGCCGCTACGCCCCACCGTGCACAGCGCGGTGTTGCCGGCGGCGGTGCCGGACAATGCGACGGATTTCTTCGGCTTGAAGCCGGGATTGACGGTGTCGTTCATGCGATGAGCTCCCGAATCGTGTCGTGTTGCGGTGTTGCTGTTGAGGTGGCGAAACGTGCGCGCAGCAGACCGCGATCATGCGCCTTTGCGCGCAAACAGCGCATCCAGGCGCTGCTCGTAGCCGTGGTAGCCGATGCGGTCGTACAGCTCTTCGCGCGTCTGCATGCTTTCCAGCACAGCTTGCTGGTGGCCATCGCGCCGAATCGCCGTATAGACCTCTTCGGCCGCCTTGTTGGCGGCACGAAATGCCGACAACGGAAACAACTGGATCGCCACACCGGCCTGCGCCAGCTGGTCGCGGGTAAACAGCGGCGTCTTGCCGAACTCGGTGATGTTGGCCAATACCGGCACGCGCACTGCATCGACGAAACGCTTGTAGGTGTCCAGGTCGTACGCTGCCTCGGCGAAGATGCCGTCCGCGCCAGCCTCTACACAGGCAATCGCGCGTTCGATCGCCGCATCCACGCCTTCCATCTGGATCGCATCGGTGCGTGCAATGAGGAAAAACGCCGCATCGGTCTTCGCATCGGCTGCGGCCTTGACCCGGTCCACCATCTCGGCCTGGCTGACGATCTCCTTGCCCGGCCGATGCCCGCAACGCTTGGCGCCGACCTGGTCTTCGATATGGCAGCCGGCCGCGCCCGCCTTGATCAGCGATTTGATGGTGCGCTCGATGTTGAACGCACTCGGCCCGAAGCCGGTATCCACGTCTACCAGCAGCGGCAACGCGCAGACATCGGTGATGCGGCGCACGTCGATCAGCACGTCTTCCAGGGTGTTGATGCCCAGGTCCGGCAATCCCAACGAACCGGCCGCCACGCCGCCCCCGGACAGATAGAGGGCCTGATAGCCGGCGCGCTCGGCCAGCAGCGCATGGTTGGCGTTGATCGCACCGATCACCTGCAGCGGCGATTCGGCAGCCAGCGCTGCGCGCAAGCGCGTGCCGGCAGAGGCGGTGGGCGAAGACATCATGGCGACTCCTGGGATGGGATCAGGGTAAGAGCGCAAGCGGCGTGCCAAGTGCAAGCGGTTGATTGCATTGGGAGGGGTTGGGCCAACTGTTGCAAAACTGCAACGTCCCGATCAGCATGAAACATCGTTGCAACACGGCAGTCCAATGCGCAGCCCTACTCTTTCTGAGTCAACAGACACCTCCCCACCGGTGATCTGGACTGTCAGCGTCTCGCGCCTGACCGGCCTGCTGGCCGATGTCATCCCCGAGTTCGACCAGCGCGCGCGCATCGAGCAGATCAATCTCGGCTTTGCCGAAGCGGTCGAGGTCATCGGTCAACGCCTGCGCCGTGAGCGCTGCAACGTTCTGGTCGCCGGCGGCTCCAACGCTGCCTATCTGCGCAGCCGGCTCGCGCTGCCGTTGGCACCGATCCAGGCCACCGGATTCGATCTGATGGAAGCGCTTGCGCGCGCACGCCGCATCGCGCCGCGTATCGGCGTGGTCACCCACGCCGGCGATGTGCCCTCGTTGCGCGCCTTCCAGACCAGCTTCGATCTGGACATCGCACACCGGCGCTTCGTCACCGCCGAAGACGCGCGCGACTGCATCGCCGACCTGCGCGTCAGCGGCATCCAGGTCATCGTCGGCACCGGCATGGCGATCGACTTCGCCGAGCAGGCCGGCCTGCCCGGCGTGCTGTTGTACTCGGCCGATTCGGTACGTCACGCGCTCGAACATGCCATCACGCTGGGCACCGATCCGAGCATCGATCACCGCATCGGCCGCACCACCACACGACGCGTACGCCGCACCGATGCACTGCTTGGCGAAGACGCCGCAATTGCGCACGTGCGCGAACTGGTGCAGCTGTACGCCCCACATCCGAGCACCGTGTTGATCAGCGGCGAAACCGGCACCGGCAAGGAACTGGTCGCGCGCCAACTGCATGCCGGCAGCCGCCGACGTGGCCGCTTCGTCGCGATCAATTGCGGCGCCATCGCCGAATCGCTGCTGGAAGCGGAACTGTTCGGCTACAGCGACGGCGCATTCACCGGCGCACGCCGCGGCGGCCATATCGGCCTGATCGAGGCAGCACAGGACGGCACGCTATTCCTCGACGAAATCGGCGAGTTACCAATGCCGCTGCAAACCCGATTGCTGCGCGTCCTGGAAGAGCGCGAAGTACTGCGCGTCGGCGCCACAGTGCCCATCGCCATCGACGTGCGTGTGGTCGCCGCCAGCCTGCAACAGTTGCAGGAGTTGGTCGACCAAGGACGCTTCCGCCGCGACCTGTTCTACCGCCTGGCAGCATTACGCATCGCACTGCCGCCGCTGCGCAATCGCCCCGACGAGATCGCCTTGTTGCTGACGCATTACTTCCAGCAACTCGGCAGCATTTCTTCGCCACTGACATCGACAGCGCTGCAGCGGCTGCAGCACCACGCATGGCCGGGTAATGTGCGCGAACTACGCAACCTGGTCGAACGCCTGTGCATTCATTGGAAGGCACAACCGCGCGACAGCCTGAGCCTGGAGCAACTCGAACGCTGGGCGCCGGAATTATTCGACATACATATCGGCGATAGCGCAGCGCCGTTCGAGCACGACGATATGGCAACCTCACGCCTGCACCTCACCGCAGCAGCAGTCCACGCAGCGCTCGAGCGCACCAATGGCAATCGTGCGCTCGCCGCAAAAGCGCTAGGCGTTTCGCGCACCACCTTATGGCGCTGGATGCAGGCGCAGGCCGTGGCATCGCGTACTTAGAGTGGCTAACAAAACGTAGCGAGCAGTCGTCAGGCGGGTGCGGACGGCGCGCTCAGAACCGCAATGTAAGAATGGTACATGCCGCGTACCGCCCACCATTACAATCAGTGTGCTGCGACGGAACCGGCCTTGCAACCAGGGCACTTCCAAGCAGCGTCTTTAACGCTACTCCTTACTTCAACGCGGGGCCTTGCAGAATGGCAATTCCTCGCTGAGCTCGCAAGAAGCAGGCACGACCGAGAGTCTGGAAGTCCGCTGAGTGCTTTCAGTTTAGCTTCAAGTTATTTCGGCAGCGCTGAAGATTTTGGCACTTCGTCAAACACATCGGAGCCAAAGAATTCGAAACCTTCCGGCCAGGGGCCTGCAACTTTACAAAGTACTCGATAGGCAGCAGGAGCCTTCATGTTAAAGCGCTCAACTTTAACTAGCAGATCACTGGCTTGGCACACATTTGCTAGACGTGAAATATCGTAGCTGTAATAACGAGGGGCGTAACCAACCAACGATACTGGGTCATCAGTCCTCAAAAGCAAAGCCGCAGGATCCTTCTCGTTCTGAAAGTCCTTCATAACAAACAAACGATCGCCAACCTTCAAGTCGACATCATCGCTACCAGGAATGTAGCTGATGCCGCGCACGAAAAAGAAGGTCTCAAAGCTTCCATTGGCTTTCTTTTCTGGCGCAGGAATTAGCTCAATCTGATCTGTCGCCCGAAGACCACCGGAGCGCGCCAACTCGTCAAGTTCATCGTGCTCCTCAGCCGAAAGACCAAGCCAAGAAATGTAGTCCTGATACTCAGGCCGCGACCGAGGCAAGGTTCGATTCTTCAAAATAGGAAAAATATCAGCAGAACGGTACTCTTGACACAAATCTTCCATCCGAGCGAATCCGCTGAAGCCCGGCACTTCCCACGCCCCCTTCGTGTACACCAGACGATAGATCCCACCAGTCTTCGTCACCTTAGCGACAGGCGACCAGCGGCGGCTTTCATGTTGTTGAATGGCGAGGTAGAGGGATTTCATTATTGGTCCAAAAGTCGGTTTCTGTTGACCCTGAGAAGCTCGTCGGCAAAACGGCGAGCCGGGTCCGTGATCCAACCCACAGGAATTCTTCCTAACAGCGCAGCGAAGCTGTTGGGATCTATCTCACGCAGTCGATTCAGCCAATGCCTCCCCTTGTCGGGGCACACTCGAGACAACGCGAAAAATGCCTCACTTGAATGCAGTTGGCCCGACCCATAATAGATTGGCACTTTAGCTCTGCGTGCATATCCGTAAACCCCGTGATCGGGATGGTTGGCTGTCAATTTCTGCATTCGTCTCTGGTCTGTCTCATTCCTGCCAAGACTAGAAGCATGATCAAATGTGGGCGCAAGATAGATAGCACCACGTGAATTGATGAACCCCCAGTTCTCTTCATGTCGATCCTGGTTCGCGATCAAGGCGTCGAGCAGGAGATAGCCCGACATCACATCAGCTGCGTTGAAAGTCGGCTTTGGCGAAACCCATCCACTCGGCAACGCAACGCTGGGTCGGTTCAGTAGTCTACCCAGACGACCAATCGTATGTGCCTCGCGCCTAATGCGCCGACTTGGTATCTCACGGGCTGCGAACCCGATAAGCTCATTGCCAAGAATAAGGCGTGCACCAGCTGGAACAAACGACTCTGAGACGACACCTCGCCGTTCCTCATACTCAGCCAAACTATACTTGGCATGGGGTAACCCAAGGAGAGCAGCCAACTCTGCCGCAATTACCTCTGCCCAGTTCTCGCCAGTTCCTGGGCGCCCTTCCTTAAAAAGGCGACGATTTTCATCGAACCAGAATTTGGCTTTCGTCCCCATTTGCTCTGGCAGATCAGCAGCACCACTAGGGACTCGTACGATCTGGAACATAGGAATCTCCCGCCTGCCCAAAGCCAACACTGCCCTTAACCCTGCAGTTACGAAAAAAACCGGCCTTAGCCGGTTTCGTCGTAACTCATTGAACTTATGGTGGGCGGTACAAGGTTCGAACTTGTGACCCTTGCCGTGTGAAGGCAATGCTCTACCGCTGAGCTAACCGCCCGGTGACGCTAGCCGAGCATTATAGGGCAGCAGTGGCGATCGTCAACAGGCGTCAACAGGCGTCAACAGGCGTCAACAGGCGTCAACAGGCGTCAACAGATTCATCCAGGGCGGTGGCGATGCGGTCGAAAAGAACCCGCCGCGGTGACTGGACGCGGCGCTCCGACCGCCTGGCAACGCGTCGTAGCGATCGATCCCGCGCCGCTCAAACGCCCAATACGCACCTTGAATACGCACTTCGAACACCACCGCAATCCCGCGCCCTTACAGCACACCGTCCTACATCGTATGCGTCGGCTTATCCGAAGTCGTCAGCCCCGCCAACAACGTCTCGATCTTGTTGCGCACCGCCTCGCCTTCCGGGCCGTCCGGGAACTGCACGCCGATGCCGGCGGCGCGGTTTCCCTGCGCGCCGGCCGGTGTGGTCCAGATGACCTTGCCGGCGACCGGCAGGCGCTCGCTGGAGTCCGGCAGGGTCAGCAGTAGGAAGACTTCGTCGCCGAGCATGTAGCGCTTGGGCGTGGGCACGAAGATGCCGCCGCCTTTCACGAACGGCATGTAAGCGCTGTAGAGCGCCGGCTTGTCCTTCAACGCCAGCGACAAAATGCCTTGGCGTGCATTCATTGCACTCATCGGGTTCCCCTAGAACGTGGCGGACGCTCTCCCTCGCGCCAGGCCAGCAACAATTCCGTCACTGCCAGATCGGCGCGGACGGTGGTACGCAGCAGATCGCGCGTGCGATTGGCCGCGTCGAACCAGATCGCCAGCTTGTGCAACCGCGATGGATCGGTCAAGCCGACCGACGCCTGCGCCAGCGCCAGATCGGCGGCATGGCGCAGGCGTTGATCGGCCTGGCCATCGTTGGTCCAGCGCTGCGCAACGTCCACCGCCCCGGCGCGGCCGCTGGCGATCTGCTCCAGATCCTGCGCCACCGCCCGACGCACCGTCAGGCCATCTTCGCGCAGCCACTGCGCAGCAAGACCGGGATGACCGCGCGCGGCGTCCAGCGCCTCTTGTGCAACCCGCTCACTGACGCCTTGCGACAACAACCAGGCAAGCGCCTCGTGCGCGGGCGGCAACTTGAATTCCAACCGCTGGCAGCGGCTGCGGACAGTCGCCGGCAGACGCGCCGGCTGCGCGCTGATCAGCCACAGGTAACGACCCGGCGAAGGCTCTTCCAGCGTCTTGAGCAAGGCATTGCAGGCGGAGCGATTGATCGCGTCGGCCGGGTCGACGATCACCACCTGGGCGATGCCGTATTGCGGGGTCAGCGAAAGCTTTTGCGAGATCTCGCGCACCTGCTCGATCACGATCTCGGTACGCAGCTTGTCGCCGGTGCGATTGGGGATGAACGAGATCAGCTGCAGGTCCGGGTGGGTACCGGCCGCGATCAGCTGGCGCGTGCGCTGGGCGAGCGCCGGATCTGGCGAGCTGGACAGCACGTGCTCGGCCAGCGCCAATGCCACCGCGCGTTTACCCAGGCCTTCCGGTCCGCAAATCAGCAGGCCGTGCCCGAGGCGGCCCACGTCCAGGGCGGCCACGGTCTGATCGTAGGCGCGCTGCTGCCAAGGCGAAAACGCCGATGTCATGGTGTGGGTTCCGGTTGCGGGAGACGGCGACGCTGCAGATAACGCGCAACGGCAGCATTGTGTTCGGCCAGGGTGGCCGAGAACACGTGCGCACCGGTGCCATCGCCGACCGCGACGAAGTACAGCGCCTTACCGGGCGCCGGGCATACCGCCGCCAGCAAGGCCTCACGGCCCGGCATGGCGATCGGGGTCGGGGTCAGGCCGGTGCGGGTATAGGTATTGTACGGCGTGTCGGTGGTCAGGTCGCGGCGGCGGATATTGCCGTCGTAACCGCTGCCGATGCCGTAGATCACGGTCGGGTCGGTTTGCAGCTTCATGCCCAGTTGCAGACGGCGCAGGAAGACCCCGGCGATCAGCGGGCGCTCCGAGCCCAGGGCGGTTTCTTTTTCGATGATCGAGGCCAGGATCAGCGCCTGCTCCGGCGAGTTGAGCGGCAGGTTGGGGGCGCGCTGCTCCCAGGCCTGCGCCAGCGCCTTGTCCATGGCGATGTGCGCACGCCTGAGCACATCCAGATCGCTGTCGCCGCGCTGATAGAGATAGGTTTCCGGCAGGAAGCGACCTTCCGGATGCTGGTTGGCAAACCCCAGCCGCGCCATCAGCGCCGCATCGTCCAGCGCACCGATGGATTGCTGCAGCGGCGTGGCGGTGGCGAGTGCAGCGCGCAACTGGCGGAAATTCCAGCCTTCCACGATCGTGAAGCGGTACTGGATCACCCGACCCTGGCGCATGCGATCGAGCAGTTCTCGCGGCGACAAGGCCGGCACCAGCGCGTATTCGCCCACCTTGAGCTTGCCGGCCGCGTCGACCTGACGGGCGAGCAGTTGCCATTCCAGATCCGCGCCCTGCGCCACGCCAGCCTCGCGCAACTTGCGCAGCGTGGCCTTGAGCGAATCGCCGGGCGCAATCGCCACACTGGGCGCGCTGGCGCTCACCGGGGTATCGACGAAGTGCAGGTAATGCCGCCACGCCACCACGGCCGCAATCGCCAGCAGCCCTGCTAGCAACAGTGCCGTGCCCAGCACGGCCAGACATCCGCGTTTGCCAGTCTCAGCCACACTCACCTCGTCATTGCCCCAGCGCCGCGCAGGATACCGCGCGCCGGTACCGTCCCGTTGACGCGCTCATGTCCGGTCGAATGCGCGCAGCATCCCACGCGCCTTGGCGCGGGTTTCTTCCAGCTCGCGCTGCGGGTGCGAATCCACCACGATCCCGGCGCCAGTGCGGAAATGCACGCGTTCCCCGGCCACCTCAGCGGTGCGAATCAGAATATTGAGGTCCATGTCGCCATCGCGATTGAGCCAGCCGAACGCGCCGGTGTAGGCGCCACGCGCAGTCTGTTCGAGCTCGGCGATGATCTGCATGCAGCGCACCTTCGGACAACCGGTAATCGTGCCACCTGGAAACACCGCCGCAATCACCCCGCCCGGCGTAACGGCCACGCGCAGACGGCCGCGCACATTGCTGACGATGTGGTGCACGTGCGCGTAGCTTTCCACGCACATCAGCTCGTCCACCTCCACCGTGCCCGGCGCACAGATGCGTCCCAGGTCGTTGCGTTCCAGGTCGATCAGCATGACGTGCTCGGCACGCTCTTTCGGATGGCCGACCAGCTCGCGGATGCGTGCGGCATCATCATCGTCGGCAAAGCGCGCGCGGGTGCCAGCGATCGGGCGTGTCTGCACCACATCGCCCTGCACCGACACCAGGCGCTCGGGCGAGGAACTCACTACTGCGCGCCCTGCTGCGACGAACAGGCCCGCAAACGGCGCCGGATTGGCCGCGCGCAGCCGCGCATGCAACGCAGCCGGATCGACCGCATCAGCGAACGCCGCATGCCAGGCACGCGAGATATTGGCCTGGAATACATCGCCAGCGCGCAGATAATCGAGCACGCACTGCACTGCATCAGTGAAGCGTTCGGGCGCGTCTTCTTCGACGACCACAGGCCCAACCCAGGTCGGCAACGGCGGCAGCGCGGCGCAGGCGGCGATGTCCTGGACGATGCGAGCAAGCAGATCTTCGCGGCCGGGCTCGGCCAGCGCGATGCAGCGCCCTTGCACGCGATCACGCAGCACCGCTGCGGGCGCGCGCAGGGCGAGCGCGGTCGGCAGGCGATCAGTACGCGTTGGTAGCTGCAAGATCGGCTCGACCTGCGCAGCCAGCTCATAATCGAGCAATACAGCCCAGCCGCCACGAAACGGCCATGGGCTCGTCGCATCGTGCGCCACACGCTCGGCCTGCCAGGCGGCATCCAGCGCAGCCAGAAAGCCGCCTTCCAGCACGCGCCCCTCGCCGTCACGGGTGCGGCCATCCGGATCGAGCCGCAGACTTGCGCCCTCTGCGAGCAGCAAGATGTCCCAGCGCCCGTGTTGTGTGCCGGAGGCGGTGGATTCGAACAGTACCGGATACCGCTGCGGGACCAGCCGATGCAGGGCCAGCAAATCGATGTCCGCGTGCAGTGGTCTGGTGAGCGTCATCGGTCCGGCATGGCGTTGGGTGCTCAAGCGCGCCGCTCTACGGTAGACGCAGCGCGCGTGTGATGCTGTGGATCAAGTATGGAGCGGACCGTAACGCAGCATCCGGCCACACGAACGCGTCACGCGCGGCGGCCGGAAAATGTCGCGCACCGTTCCTCAACGAAGAAGACGGCGCACCGAACTCAGAGGCGCTTGAATACCAACGTGCCGTTGGTGCCGCCAAAGCCGAAGCCGTTGGACATTACCGCATCGACCTGCACCTCGCGCGCAACGTTCGGCACGTAGTCCAGATCGCAGCCTTCGCTGGGTTCTTCCAGGTTGATGGTCGGCGGGATGATGCCGGTGTGCAGCGCCATCACCGAGAAGATCGCTTCCACGCCACCGGCTGCGCCGAGCAGGTGACCGGTCATCGACTTGGTCGAACTGACCATAGCCTTGTAGGCGTGGTCGCCCAGCGCGCGCTTCATCGCCATCGTTTCAGCCAGATCGCCCAGCGGCGTAGAGGTGCCGTGCGCGTTGAGGTAGCCGATCTGCTCGGGGTTGAGCTTGGCATCGCGCATGGCCGCGGCCATGCTGCGCGCCGCGCCTTCGCCGTCTTCGCTGGGAGCGGTCATGTGGAACGCATCGGAGCTGGCGCCGAAACCGACCAGTTCTGCGTATATGCGCGCGCCGCGTGCCTTGGCGTGTTCGTATTCTTCCAGCACCAGCACGCCGGCGCCGTCGCCAAGCACGAAGCCGTCGCGCTGTCTGTCCCACGGGCGCGAAGCGCCGGCCGGGTCGTCGTTGCGGGTGGACATCGCCTTCATCGCACAGAAACCGCCGATGGAACTCGGCGAGGACCCGCGCTCGGCGCCGCCGGCCAGCATCACATCGGCATCGCCGTGCTGGATCATGCGCATCGCGGTGCCGATCGAATGGTTGGAGGTGGCACAGGCCGACACGGCCGAGAATGTCGGACCCTTCAGACCTTTGATCAGGCTCACCTGGCCCGGCAGCATGTTGATGATGGTGCTGGGCACGTAGAACGGCGAAATCTTACGCGCGCCGCCCTCATGGAATTTGATGGTCTGCTCTTCGATACCGAGCAGCCCGCCGATGCCGGAACCGAGAATGGCGCCCACCCGTTCGGCATTGCTTTGGTCGATTTCCAGGCCGGAATCGTCCAGCGCCATGAACGATGCCCCGACACCGTAGTGAATAAACGAGTCCATCTTTTTGACGTCCTTGGAGGACACAAAAAGCGTGGGGTCGAAATTCTTGATCTCGCCTGCGATCTTGGTGGCGAACTGCGAGACATCGATCTGAGTGATCGGGCCAATGCCTGAACGCCCGTGGATGATTCCATCCCAGCTGGTGGCCAGATCATTGCCCAGCGACGACACCATGCCCATGCCGGTAACGACAACACGACGACTCATTGCAGATCTCCTCACCACAGAACGAACGGGGCTTGCGGTTTGCGGTTGACGCTGAAAAACACAGGGCCGCATCAGCGGCCCCATGGAATGTCTGACGCAGCAGCGGCTTGACGCACGCCGCCGCTGTCAGGAACAACGCATCAACTCTTGACGTGCGCCTTGACGTAGTCGATCGCCTGCTGGACCGAGGTGATCTTTTCGGCCTCTTCGTCCGGGATCTCGCACTCGAACTCTTCTTCCAGTGCCATCACCAGCTCGACGGTGTCCAGCGAGTCGGCCCCTAAGTCATCGACGAACGATGCGCTGGTGGTGACTTCCTCTTCCTTGACGCCGAGTTGTTCAACGACGATTTTCTTGACGCGTTCTTCGATGGTGCTCATTTGGGATATCGCTCCAGATGGAGTAGTGGTGGTATAAAAAACGCCATCGTGCTGCGATGGCCGCGTTGGATAGTGTAGTGGAAGCGACCGGGCGTTGCATTGCATCACAACTCTCGGCCGATCAGACACTTAGCGCCTCCCGGCGCTGCACGCTTAGGGCATGTACATGCCGCCGTTGACGTGCAGGGTCTCGCCGGTGACGTAGCGAGCGGTCGGGCCGGCCAAAAACGCCACCGCGTTGGCGATGTCCTCCGGCTGGCCCAAATGGCCGAGCGCGATCTGCTGCAACAAGGCGGTCTTGGCTTCTTCCGGCAACGCCCTGGTCATATCGGTATCGATAAAACCGGGCGCCACCACATTCACGGTCACGCCGCGCGAGCCGATCTCTTTGGCCAGCGACTTGGAGAACGCGATGATGCCGGCCTTGGCCGCTGCGTAGTTGGTCTGGCCCGGGTTACCTGTCACACCGACCACCGAGGCGATGTTGATGATGCGGCCCTTGCGCGCCTTCATCATGCCGCGCATCACCGCCTTGGAAGTGCGAAACACGCTAGTCAGATTCGTGTCGATGATCGCCTGCCAGTCGTCGTCCTTCATCCGCATCAACAGGTTGTCGCGGGTGATGCCGGCGTTGTTGACCAAGATCGAGATGGAGCCGAATTCCTTGCCGATCGCATCGATCAGACCATCGACCGCGGCGGCATCGGTGACGTTGAGTTCACGACCGTGACCGCCGTTGGCCGCCAAGCGCTCGCCGATCGCCGCAGCGCCGGAGGCGGAGGTGGCGGTACCGATAACGGTGGCGCCCTGGGCAGCCAAGGTGTCGGCAATGGCAGCGCCAATCCCACGACTGGCACCGGTGACGAGGGCGACGTCGCCCTGCAGTGGCTTGCTCATGAATGCTGTTCCTCAAGTGGGGGACGTCGCGACCGCAGCCAGAGACGTGGAGTGAAGCCGGCATGACCGGCATGTGCGTCGGATCAATGCACCCACGCGTCGAATGCACCAGCGTAATCGGCAGGGCTAGCCAGCGGACGCGCGTCCAGGCGCTTGTCGATACGCTTAATC
The DNA here is from genome assembly GCF_017603965.1 of Xanthomonas fragariae. NCBI lineage: Bacteria > Pseudomonadati > Pseudomonadota > Gammaproteobacteria > Lysobacterales > Lysobacteraceae > Xanthomonas > Xanthomonas fragariae. The sequence goes on from NZ_CP071955.1 coordinate 3,017,618, forward strand.
AGCCCGCTCAGCACCTTGCCCGGTCCGCATTCGGCGATCCGGGTAATGCCCTGCGCGGCCAGCGCCTGCACGCAACCGGTCCACTGCACTGGCAGATATAGCTGCTCGGCCAACGCCTGGCGAATCGCCTCGCTGCCCTCGTGCACGCGTGCATCCACGTTGTGCACCACCGGAATCTGCGGGGTATGCCAGGTCAGCCCGGCCATCGCTTCAGCGAGCTGGTTGGCCGCCTCGCGCATCAGCGGGGTGTGCGAAGGCACGCTCACCGCCAACTTGACCGCCTTGCGCACGCCACGCTCGGCCAGCAAGGACAGCGCGCGATCCACCGCTGCCACGTCGCCACCGATCACGATCTGACCAGGCGAGTTGAAGTTGGCCGCGACCACCACCTGGCTACCTGCTGCCTCGGCGCAGACGTCCAGCACCAACGCGTCTTCGGCGCCCAGCACTGCGGCCATCGCACCGACACCGGCCGGGGCAGCGGCCTGCATGAACTGGCCGCGCAGCCGCACCAGGTGCGCGCCGTCGTGCAGCGACAAGGCGCCAGTGGCGACCAACGCGGTGTATTCACCCAGGCTGTGCCCTGCCAGCAACGCCGGGCGCTGCCCGCGCTGCGCGTTCCACAACCGCCACACCGCGATGCCCGCGGCCAGCAAGGCAGGCTGGGTGTATTCGGTGCGGTTGAGCATCTCTTCCGGGCCGCCCTGGGACAGTGCCCACAGATCGACGCCAGCGCCTTCGGAGGCCTCGGCAAATGTTTCGCGAATCTGCGGGTGCAGTTGGGACATTTCGGCCAGCATGCCCAGGGACTGCGAGCCCTGGCCGGGAAACACGAAGGCGAGAGTGGATTCGATCACGCGTTGCTGCCTACAAAAATCGAGCCGGGATAATACGTGCGAAATCGTCCTAGCGTCTGTACTGCCGCGTATGCAGTGCTTGCTTTGGGATGGCCTGGCGTCGCAGAACGCACAGCGGACCGATCGGTCGCCGGCACGCAACGACGGGGGCAGCGGCGACGACAAAGCGATTCGGAAGATCATGGCGTGCTAACGATCACAAAGCCAAACAAACGCGGCGGCCTATACCGGCCACCGGCAGCAGGATGACGATGGCGAGCACTATTGGATCGCGTCGGCAGTCATGGCAGCGCCCTCATCGCCCTGCCCATGCACATCTGCCCTCTGCGCAGCCGGATTTGAAAACACCGCCGGCAAGCCCGGCAGCACTTGCGGACTCAATAGCGCAGCAGCGCCGAGCCCCAGGTAAATCCACCCCCGAACGCTTCCAGCAGCAGCAACTGGCCACGCTGCACGCGGCCCGAGCGTACAGCTTCGTCCAGCGCCAGCGGCACCGAGGCCGACGAGGTGTTGCCATGGCGATCCACGGTGACGATCACCTGCTCCATCGGCAAGTCCAACCGCTTGGCAGTGGCTTCAATGATGCGCAAATTGGCCTGATGCGGAATCAGCCAATCCAGATCGTGCTTGTGGTAGCCGTTGGCGGCCAGGGTCTGGTCGACCACAGAATCCAGCGCCTTGACTGCGTACTTGAAGACGTCGTTGCCCTTCATCCGCAAGGCACCTCCGCCATTCTTGCCTTCGCCGAAGCCAACCGACACGCCGACCGGATCCCACAGCAGCTCTTTCTTGCTGCCATCGGCATGCAGATGGGTGCTGAGAATGCCGGTTTCTTCGTTGGCCTTGAGCACGACAGCGCCGGCACCGTCGCCGAACAGTACGCAGGTGGTGCGATCAGTCCAGTCGACGATGCGGGTCAGGGTTTCTGCACCAACCACCAGCACGGTCTTGGCGTCGCCACTGCGCACGAACTTGTCGGCCACGCTGAGCGCGTAGACAAAACCCGAGCAGGCCGCGTTGACGTCCATCGCACCGCAACCGACGTTGCCCAACCGCGCCTGCAACAGGCAGGCGGTAGACGGAAAGATCAGGTCGGGAGTGGTAGTGCCGATGACGATCAGATCGAGCTCGTCGGCGGTAACGCCGGCCGCTTCCATCGCCTTCAGCGAAGCGAAATACGCCAGATCGCTGGTAGTCTGGTCGTCGGCGACGATGTGACGCTCTCGGATACCGGTACGCGAGTAGATCCATTCATCGCAGGTGTCGACGATCTTGGACATATCGTCGTTGGTCAACACCTTTTCGGGCAAATAGCTACCCGTGCCCGCGATTCTGGAATAGATCCGCTTGCTCATACTGTTCCCTGTTGCAAGAGCCGCAGTGGCCTGCGGCTCCTAAAGAAGCGAGGGTCGCCCAGCCGCGGCGGGCGCCACGAATCAATCTTCTTGGACGGCGGACGACTTGGTCGTGATCACCTTCTTGCCGCGGTAGTACCCGTCAGCGGTGATGTGGTGGCGCAGATGGATCTCGCCGCTGGTCGGGTCGGTCGACAGCTGCTTGGCGGTGAGGGCATCGTGCGAACGACGCTGGCCGCGACGGGACGGGGTAACTCGGGATTTCTGCACAGCCATGGGATTGCTCCAACTTAAGTTCGATAAACTTGTCTGTCGGGTCGAACGGCACGCTCTACGCCCGCGTCGACCTGATCCTTACGCCCTTAACAGCGGCGGTTACTGTTTCTTCAACGCTGCCAGCGCCGCGAACGGACTAGCCTTGTCTTGCTCTTGCTGGGTCGGAACCCATTCGGCATTGATCGCTTCGCTTCCCGGCACCATCGGCACCACTGGCACCGCTAGCACCAGCTCGTCCTCGACCATGTCTGCGGCCCGCAGCATGCCACCTTCCGGCACCAGCAAGGCCTCGTACTCGGCTGGCAACGCAGCTTCGTCGGCTTCGTCACGGATCAAACCAAGACGCTGTCTGATTTGCACCGGATACAGAAAACGTTGCAAGGTACGCTGGCAGGCCAACGGCAGCTCGACATCGATGCTGAGTTCGACATAGGCGACCTTCAGCAGATCGTCCTGATCGAATTGAAGCGAATAGACACATTCGCCCTCGGTATCGACCAGGCTACCCTGCAGACGGGTCATCGCAGATAGCGGAATGTGGCCATCGAAGCGCCTGCGCGCTGCGACCATCCGCCAAGCATCCAACATTTCGGGTACGTTCGCGGACATAAGCCGCAGAATGTTAAAGACACGCAGGTGCCATGTCAAATGGCCCAATTCAGCGCAATTGCCGCGCGGCGCTCAGGCCCGCAGACTCCCTTGTCCGTCCCGTGCAGCACACCATGATGCCACGCCTGATTCTTGCCTCCACCTCTGTCTACCGACGCGAACTGCTCGGCCGGCTGCGACTGGATTTCAGCACTGCCCGGCCGCAGGTCGATGAGCAGGCGCAGCCCGGGGAAGCTCCGAGCGCGCTGGCGAGCCGCCTCGCCGCCGAGAAGGCCGCCGTGGTGGCCGCTCGATCCCCAGGAACCTGGGTCATCGGCTCGGATCAGGTCGCCGATCTGGACGGCCAGGCGCTTGGAAAGCCGGGCACGCTCGAACAGGCACGTGCGCAGCTGAGCGCCATGTCCGGTCGTGTGGTGCGCTTCCATACCGCAGTGAGTCTGGTCGGCCCGGACCGTAGCCTGCACGCGCTGGACCTAACCGAGGTGCAGCTGCGCCCGCTGACAGCTGCCGAGATCGAGCGCTATTTGACCGCCGAACCGGCGCTGGACTGCGCCGGCAGCTTCAAGTGCGAAGGCCTGGGCATCAGCCTGTTCGATGCCATCCGCTCGGACGATCCAACCGCGCTGATTGGCCTGCCACTGATCGCGCTGGCGCGACTGTTGCGGCAGGCGGGGTTCGAGATTCCCTGAGAGTTGCGGCGACTCACCGTGATGTCGACCACCAGGCTAGGAGGTCGCTCAGGGACCTGCACGGGCACGTGCCAAATCCCGGCATCAAGCCGCGCTTGCCTCACAAACGCGCAAAAGGTTTCTAGTCGCACGTAGCCCTACTCGGGCAGAGGCAACTGACAGAACTGGTACGGATATTCGGCCTGCCCAACTTTCGAGGACAACGTGCGGCAGCGCGCGGAGTCCAGCGTCAGTCCATAAGCGGCCAAGCGCTGCTGCGCAGCGTTGCGTGCGGCGTGGTTTGCGGCTGCGATATCCAATGCCTTGCCCCTGGGCACGGTGAGCACGCAGCGGCCCGATTGCGATGTATCCAGCTCGGCACGCAGACCGTGCGCGATCAACCAACGCAGACGCGTGCACTGCGGCTGGCTATCCCAACCGATTTGTTGCGCCCAGCGATTCATTCGATCGATACGCAATTGCTGTTTGTCGCGCGCCGCGCCCAACATGGCGTAGAGCTGCGGCCGCTCGGCGATCAATGCACGCACGCGCTGACGGTAGTGATCGGTCTCGGAAATATTGGTGGCCACCCCGATGTAGCGCACCGGCTGCGGGAGCAGCGGCACTCGCCACGATTGCGGCTCGTCACCGACTAGCAGCACGGTGGATGCAGCAGGATCGCTCAGCACCGGCTGCTGCACCTGGAAGCTGTCGCGTGCCCAGGCCTCGTGCCCCCAGTCCTTCCATCCGACTACGGCGACCAGCGCACACAGACCGATCAACCAGGCGGCCTTGCGATTTGCGTTTGTCGCGAACGCTTGCCGGCATACGATCCACAACACCAGTGGCATCAACAACTCAAGCACCACCAGATAACGATGGATGCTGAAAATCGCCTGCCATAACGCATAGGCGACGCCGAAGAATACCAGCAAGACAACGGCAGCACGATCACCCCCAACCGAGCGTACGGGTCGCCGCAATACGGCACGCCCTGCTGCAATCGCCACCACCGCATACAGCACCGCCCATCCCGCCTGCACCAGACCGAGATCGCCGATGCGTTGCGGTTTGAGCGTAAACAGCAGCGGCCAGACGAGGTGTTCGCCGATGTTGCGCGGCGCCCAGCGGACATCACCGATCGACACTGGCTGGGCCAATGAAGATTTGAACACACCGTTGAATTGCGGAAACAGCGGATTGCCCAAGTGCTGCCAGACCTGCCAATACCAAGAACCAGCTACCAACACCAACACCAACCCCGCAACGCCGGAAAGCACACTCACGCCCAGTACGCGCGAACGCAGGCGTCCGCCATCGCACAGAACTGCCGGTGCCAATGCCAGCGCATAAAGCGCATTGGTGAGCTTGAGCGCTACTGCCAGACCGATCAGTGCACCGGCGATGGCCCACAGATGTACGACGCGCCCACCGTGACGCGCCCTGGATTGCGCCAACAGCACGATGGACAACGCCGCCAATATCGGGATCGCGCTAGCGGTATCGCCCATAGTGCCGCCGAGCTCGGACAGGAACACCGCACTGCTCATGCCGGCCATCGCAAACAGCGGTGCCCATTGCGCACGCCGCGATTCGTTGGCCAATACGCGCCATGCCACCGCTGCTACCGGAATGAAAACCACCGCGTGTAATGCACCCAGCAATGCACCGACCAGCGGCGCGGGAAGATGCAGCATCGACCAGGCATGCACTGCATCAAGCAACGGGCTGAAGTAGCTCTGCATCTGCGCCGGGGCCAAATCCACACCCAGCCGGTTGTTTGCCCACGCATCACCGATATAGAGGTGGTAATTGCGCAGATCCCAATTAGCGTCTTGCCCCAACCACAGCGACAACGCCATACCCAGCAGCAATACGGCAATCACTGCCGAGGCGATGTGGCGTGGCGAATGAAAGCCGAAGTGGCGATTTGCCCATCGCAACAAGCGCTGCCGCCGGTTGGCAAGCGTCGGCGTGGCGATGGATGCCATCAGCGATTGCCTCGGTTTTCTGGCGTTGAGACAAGACTGCCGACACCCGGCTCGGCGAGATACGCCAGATGCTTGGCCTCCACACGTCCGCGCGTGACCGTGTCCAGAATCAATCCGCACGCAAGCAACAAGAAGCCGAGCAGCATCAACGCCACGCACAGGATCGCGGTGGGAAAACGCGGCACCAGACCGGTCTGAAAATAGGTTTCGAACAACGGAATCGCCAGCACGATCGACAACGTGGCGCTGACCACAAAGCCGATCGAGAAGAATAGCAGCGGCCGCTCGGCCTTGAACAACTTGGTAATGGTGGTGAGGATGCGCCAGCCATCGCGCCAGGTATTCAACTTGCTTTGCGAGCCTTCCGGGCGCACGCCGTAGGCGGTTTCAACCTCGGCCACCGGCATGCGCAATTGCAATGCGTGCACGGCCAGTTCGGTTTCGGTTTCGAATCCCTGCGCATGCGCGCCGAAGGATTTGACATAGCGCCGCGAGAACACGCGATAGCCGGACAACATGTCGTCGAAGCTGCGACCGAACAGCAGCCCGGCGCAACGCGTCAGCAGTACGTTACCGAAGCGATGACCGGGCCGGTACGCGGCCTGTCGCTGATCGCGCCGCGCGCCGACCACCATGTCCAGGCGCTCGTCGATCAGTTTGCGCACCAGCGCCGGTGCTGCAGCGGCATCGTAAGTGGCGTCGCCATCGACCAGTAAATAGATGTCGGCCTCCACATCGGCAAACCCACGTCGCACCACATTGCCCTTGCCTTGCAATGCCACGCGGCGCACCTGGGCGCCCGCTGCCGCTGCGATCGTTGCGGTGGCATCGCTGGAATTGTTGTCCAGCACGTGGATCGCCGCGCCCGGCAAGGCAGCCGCAAAATCGCCGACCACGGCAGCAACCGTCGCCGCCTCGTTATGGCAAGGCACCAGCACGGCAATTCGAATCCCGGTCACGGAGGCGGGATGCACAACAGTCAGGGCGTCGGTCATTGCGTGATCAAGGTGCGGAAACGGTGATGGACTGCTCCCACCAGTCCTCGACGCTGCCGTCGTGGCCGTGCAGGCGCAATCCCAACCAATGCGTGCCCGGCGGCAACGCGTGCGTATCGAGCGTGGCGGTAAAGCCGACATTCGGGTGCTGCGGGTCGGTGGAGATTTTCCAGTACGGGCGCACATCGAGTGGTGCGCCGTAATCGGCATGTGCGACCGGGCGACCGTCGAGCAACAGCTCTACATCCGATAGCCCGACGCCGTCCTTGAATGCCCAGCCGCGCACTTGCACCCGGTCGGACACGCTTACATCCGGCTGTGGCATGTCGATCCATGCCATCGCCGGGGCGATGCACGGGCCAGGCTGGCGTTGCGCAGGCAGCGCGAACAACAGAAAACGTTGATACCCGCGATCGGTGGAAACCACGGTGGGCGGCGGCAGCGGCCCGACCATGTCGCAGATGGCGTGGTAACGCTTCAACAAATCGCGATAGCGCTGGTCGCTTGGCGAGAGCACCAACAACCGCGGACCGGCGCGCGTGCCATCGCTGAGCAAGCCCCACTGCAGCAGCTGTGCGCTGCGCCCGTGCTTGTCGTTCAAGTCGGCGCGCAGCACTTCCAAGTTGGCATCGTGCAACTGAAAGCCGAGCTCGGCGCCGACCTTGAAGTTTTCCGCCAGCACGCGCGTACCCGGTGGCATCTGCGCCAGCCTGATCTTGACCGCGCGCGCCAGATCCTCCCAACCGGCGAAGTTGCGTGGATAGTATTTTTCGCCGGCCGCATGCACGCGGATGGACGGCACCGATACCGCCAGGTAATAACCATACGCACCGATCGTGCCAAGCAGTGCGATCAGCCAGGCTGCGCGACGCAGCGTGTGCGGCCAACGCGTCAAGATCACCGGCACCGCGACCAGCAGGGCCAGATAGCCCGGCAGCGGCCAGTGAAAGCTGATCCGCTCGGCATCGCTGAAGAAACCGAGCACGAAGATCGCCACGGTCGACATACCGCCCAGCAAGCCGAAGTAACGCCACTGTGCACGCGAACCGCAGCCACCGCGCGTGCCGGCCAGACCGACCTTGATCATCGCCCAGGCCAGCAGCGGGGTTACCAGCACCGTCTGGATCAGCAGGAACCACAGCCCGGTGATCTGGAAGCGCCACGGATGCCGATCGACCAGTTGGAAACGCAATCCAGCCTCGTCATGGTCGGTGTTCCAGAACAGCAGCGGCAGCCAGCTCACCGCGCCCACCGTCAGTGCCATCCAGATGCGCGGGTCGCGCATGACCGCGCGCCCCTGCGGAATGCACAGCAGCGCAATGCAGCCCACGCCGATCACGCCGACAAAGCGGTAGTGGCTGAGCGCGCCGATCACCAGCCCGATAGCGAGCTCGAGCGCGCCGATGGCGTCGACCTCGCGCAACAGGCGCGCGCCGGCATCCATGCACAGCACCGCCGCCAGTGCCATCGGTACATCCGGTACCGCCAGAATGCCCAGCGTGGCCGACAGCGGCATCAACAGCGTCAGACTGCCGGCCTGCCAGCCCAGGGTGGAGCCGAACCAGCGCGCGGCCATATGCGCGATCAACCAGGGAATCAGCGCGGAAATCGCCAAAAACGGCAGGCGCAAGGCCAGCAAATGATGCCCGCCGAGTTCCACCCCAAGCCGCGCCAGCCAAGCGGTCATGCCCGGCAAATCCGAATAGGCAGCAGCCAGATGCTGGCCTTCCTGCCAATAGAACGCCTCGTCCACAAACAACGGCAGCCGCGCGGCGATCAATAGCTTGACGGCCGTCGCCAGTGTCCACAGGATCACGAAGGTGCGATGTGCGCGTTGGTCCCCTTGCATTGCCCTGTGCACTCTTCTATTTCGACCTACGGAATTGTGATGTCGACACCGCTGCGTTCCACGGAAATGCTAACCGATGCGCTGCGCCAATCGCTGCAGCGCGCCCAAGACCAGGTCAATTCGCTGCTACTGGGCAAGGCGCAGGAAGTGCGGCTGGCGTTCGTGGCGCTGCTGTCCGGTGGACATCTATTGATCGAAGACCTGCCCGGCCTGGGCAAGACCACCCTCGCCCATGCGATGGCGTCCAGCTTGGGGCTGGGCTTTCAACGCGTGCAGTTCACCTCCGACCTGCTGCCGGCCGATGTGCTGGGCGTATCGGTGTATGACGCCACCTCGCGTCAGTTCCAGTTCCATCCCGGCCCGGTGTTCACTAACGTGCTGCTGGCCGACGAGATCAATCGCGCCCCGCCGCGCACCCAAAGCTCGCTGCTCGAAGCTATGGCCGAACAACAGGTCACGCTCGATGGCGTCACGCATGCGTTGCCGGAGCCGTTTTTTGTGATCGCCACGCAGAATCCGGTTGATCTGTCCGGCACCTTCCCGCTGCCGGATTCGCAACTGGACCGCTTCCTGCTGCGGCTCAGCCTGGGCTACCCCAGCGCCGATGCCGAGCGCGCGCTGCTGTCGGGCGTGGATCGGCGCGAATTGATCGCCCAGGCCGCGCCGCAACTCAGCGATACCGAGGTGGTTGCACTACGCGCAGTGGTCGGCCGGATCCATACCAGCGACGCGTTGATCGGCTATGTGCAGGCACTGCTGTTGCGCAGTCGCCAGCATGCCGGGGTGCGCGTCGGCCTGTCGCCGCGTGCCGGCATCGCACTGCTGCGTGCGGCCAAGGCCTATGCGCTGCTGCTCGGGCGTGAGCATGTGCTGCCCGAAGACGTGCAGGCGCTATTTGTGGCGGTGGCCGGGCATCGGCTGGTGCCGGAGGCCGAATCCTCGTCCGGGCCGGCGCTGGCCAAGGCGCTGCTGCACAGCGTGCCGGTGGACTGACCCAGGTGCGTGCGCACGTGCGCGACGTCGGCCGCCGACTCAGCCTGCTGGCGCGTCCGCGCGGGCCGGAGGCATTGCCGATCGTGCTGGATCGGCGGCGCATCTACGTGCTGCCGACGCGCTTCGGGCTGTTCGTCACCGCCTTGCTGCTGGCGATGCTGCTGGGCGCGCTGAACTACAACAACAACCCCGCCCTGCTGCTGGCCTTGTTGCTGGCTACCGCCGGAATCGCCAGCAGCATCATGGCGCACCTGCAGTTATCGGCGCTGCGCATCGAGGCGGTATCGGCCGAGCCGGTGGTCGCCGGCGAGCCATTGCGCATGCGGGTGTCGCTGGCACGTCGCGATACCCGCGTGCGGCGTGGATTGCGTCTGGATCATCTTGAAAGCAGCGGTTTCTGTTCGTTGGTCGCGCACGACATGGCAGACGTCGATCTGCTGGTGCCCACCGAACGCCGCGGCTGGCAGGACATCGGACGCATCCGCCTATCGAGCACTCAGCCGCTGGGTCTGGTCCGCGCCTGGTCGTGGGTGTGGCCGGACAGGCCGTTATTGGCCTATCCCAAGCCCGAAGAACACGGCCCGGCATTACCGGAAGGCGCCGGTTCGCCCAACCAGACTCGCCTGCACGCGCAAGGCGAAGAACTGCATCAACTGCGGCCGTACCGCGCTGGCGATGCACCGCGCACGATTTCCTGGAAGCACTCCGCGCGCCGCGACATGCTGCTGGTGCGCGAATACGAGCAGCCGTCAGGCATCGAAGTCACGCTGGACTGGCGCACGCTCAATGCGCTGCCATACGAACGCCGCATCGCCCGCTTGGCCCGCTGGGTCAATCTGGCCGAGCGCGACGGGCGCCGCTACCGCCTGCTGTTGCCGGGCCAGCCGCCACTAGGACCTGCGCAAGGGCCTTCGCACCATCACCTGTGTCTGCGCGCCCTGGCCGTGCTTCCTCATGACTGAGCCATCCCTCCCGATCACCCAGGCCAGTCGCGGCTGGGTGCTGGCCACCAGTTGGCTGGCACTGGCGCCGTTGCTGCTGCAGCTGCCGGGACTGCTCGCGGCCACCATCGCCATCGCCGCCGTGCTGGTCGGCGTGTTGAGCTGGCGCGGCACCCTGATGGCGCCGGTGCGGCTATTGCTGGTGATCGCGATGCTGGCGGCGGTGTATTGGCAGATCGGCATGCGTTTCGGGCGCGATACCGGCTGCGCGGTGCTGGCGTCGATGCTGGCGATCAAGGCCTCCGAGCTGCGCACCTTGCGCGATGCGCGCAGCTTGCTGGGTTTTGCGTTGTTCGCCCCGTTCGCGGCGTTCCTGCTCGACCAGGGGCCGGCGACGATGGGCCTGGCGCTGATGGCCGTGGTCAGCGCGCTGCTCAGCATGCAGCGGCTGGCCGACGAGGAGCACCGCACCGGCACGCCGGCGCTGCGCCTGCAATTGCGCGGCATCGGCAAACTGGTCGCCATCGGTGTGCCGCTGACCTTGGCTAGCTTCTGGTTACTGCCACGCCTGAGTTCTCCGCTATGGGGCGTGCCCGAGCGCGCGCTGGCGCGCCCCGGCCTGTCGGACAACATGTCGCCGGGCGAGTGGATCGACCTGATGGCAGACGACAGCCCGGCGCTGCGCGTGCAGTTCACCGGCAAGGCACCACCGCCGCAGCAACGCTACTGGCGCGGGCCGGTGATGTGGGACTTCGATGGACGCACCTGGAAGCGCGCGCACTGGACCGGCCGCGGCCAGCCGGCATCGGTCACTACCGGGCCACAAACCTACCGGTATCGCCTGGACTACGAGCCAACCGACCGTCGCCAACTGGTGTCGCTGGACCTGCCCACGCAAGCCGTGGCGAATGCCGAGCTGTCGCCCGACTACGAACTGTTCGCGCAGCGGCCGCTGAGCGCGTTGACGCGCTGGGAACTGCAGTCGGCACCACCGGCACGCTTCGACACCGATCTGCCGGACCAACTGCGCAAGCGCGCGCTCGCCCTGCCGCCCGGTTTCAATCCCCGCACCCTCACACTGGCGCGGCAATGGCGTATGGAAGCCGGCAGCAACGACGATACCCTGGTGCAGCGCGCGCTGCAGTGGATCACCCGCGAATTCGTCTACACGCTGGATACCCCGCTGCTCGGTCGCAACAGCGTCGACGAGTTTCTGTTCCAGCAAAAAGCCGGTTTCTGCGAGCACTTCAGCTCCTCGTTCGTGGTGCTGATGCGCGCGGCCGGCATCCCGGCTCGCGTGGTCACCGGCTATGCCGGCGGCACCTACAATGGGCTGGGCAATTACTGGGTGGTGCGGCGCATGGATGCGCATGCCTGGACCGAAGTCTGGTTGGCCGGACGTGGTTGGGTGCGCGTAGACCCCACCGCCGCAGTGGCGCCGGAGCGCATCTACGACACGCTTGACGATCGCCTGCAGATCGCCGGCGGGGGCAATTTCGCCGAGATCGGCGTGTGGGCCAGCCTGGGCCAAGTCAGCGACCTGCTGCGCCGTGGCTGGAACGACCTGGTGCTGTCCTTCGATGCCGACCGCCAGCAACGGCTGTTGCAACCCTTCGGGATCGATCGCCTGGACGCCTCGCAGTTGGCTGCCATCTTCGGCGTGTTCGCAGTCAGCGCGTTGGCATGGATGGGCTGGCTGCTGGCGCGCGGCGAACGTGAGCGCGACCCACTGCTGCGCGCTTGGCATCGGCTCGGACGTCGCTACGGCAAGCTGGGCCTTGCACGCGAGCCGCACGAGCCGGCTATTGCCTGGGCGCAACGGGTCGCCCGCGCGCACCCGAATACGGCATTGTTGGCACTCAGCCAACGTTTCGCTGCCGCGCGCTACGCTGGCGCTGACTCGGACAGCGCATCTCTATCGAAAGACTTGCTGCAGCATCGCCCGCGAACCGGAGCTTCCTCATGAGTACCCGTTTTCTTGTTCCTCTTATCGCTGTGCTCGGGCTGGCTGCCTGCGCCACCGCGCCCAAACCGCTGCAAGGCCAGTTCCCTGAGGTCAGTCCGAGCGACTCCACTGCAAGTGCCCAGGTCGGCACGTCCGTACGTTGGGGCGGCAAGATCATTCAGACCAAACCCGGCCAGGGCCAGACCTGCTTCGAGCTGATTTCGCGTCCGCTCAACGCCAGCGGTCGTCCGGACCGCAACGCCGTGGATGCCAGCGATGGCCGCTTCCTGGCCTGCCGCTCGGGCTTCTACGATCCGGCGGTGTTCGAGCCGGGCCGCGAAGTCACTTTTATCGGCAAGATCAAAGGTTTCGAAACCACCAAGATTGGCGAGTACGACTACAAGCTACCCAAGGTGGATGCCGACGTGGTCTATCTGTGGCCGGTCGTGCGCGACGTGGACGTCGTGCCGGCCTACCCGTACGGCCCGTGGGGCGACCCGTGGGGGCCGCGCTGGGGCTGGGGCCGCGGCTGGTGGTAATCCGCTGCCGGGGTAGTTGAGGTAGTTGAGGTAGTTGATATACAAAAATGCCGTTCGCAAGGAGCGGCATTTTGCTTGTGCGATTCGGCGATGAAGTCAGGCGCGTCATGGACTCAGGCACGCTGATCGAGCAACGCTCAGGGCGTTCCGAACCGCCCCAGCGGCGCACCGGCCAACAGATGCAGATGAATATGGAACACGGTCTGGCCCGCATGCTCGCGGCAGTTCATCACGATACGATAACCGTCTTGCGCCAGTCCTTGCTCACGTGCATACGCCGCAGCAGCAATTGCCAGCTTGCCGACCAGCAGCGCCTGCTCTGGCAGCACATCGTCCAGCGTGGGGATGGCGTGCTGCTTCGGAATGAACAGCACATGCACCGGCGCTTGCGGTGCGATGTCCTGAAAGCCAAGCACTTCGTCGTCTTCGTAAACGATGGTGGCAGGAATTTCGCGACGAATGATCTTGCCGAAGATGGTGTCGGTCATTGAAGGGGGGGATAGGGATTAGTGAGTTGGGATTGGCAAGAGCTTACCGTGAGCGCTTGTGATGATCTGCTTTTAGACTTCCCGACTCCGGCCTCAAAGTACCTCACTTCGGGTACCGAAGGCATACGACAAGGTGCCGCGATCCACATATTCCAGTTCGCCACCCAGTGGCATGCCCTGGGCAAGCCGGCTCGGGCGCACTGCGTGCTGACGCGACAATTGCGCCAGATAATGCGCGGTCGCCTCGCCTTCCACGGTGGCGTTGGTGGCAATGATCATTTCGGTGACCTCACCGGCGGCCAGACGCTCGCCGAGCCGATCCAGCCCCAATTCGCGCGGGCCGATGCCATCCAGCGGCGACAAACGCCCCTGCAAAATAAAATACAGCCCGCGATACCCGGTGGCATGTTCGATCGCCAGGCGGTCGGCCGGCGATTCGACCACGCACAGCTGCTGTCGGTCACGGCTGGCACTGGCGCAGATCGCACAGATCTCCGACTCGGTGAAATCGCGGCACTGCACGCAATGGCCGACTTTTTCTACCGCATTCGCCAAGGTCGTAGCCAAACGACGGCCACCCTCGCGCTCGCGTTCGAGCACGTGATAGGCCATGCGCTGAGCCGACTTATGGCCCACACCCGGCAACACCCGGAAGGCCTCGATCAGTTGTTCGAGCAGAGAAGACATTGGGTCGGGAATGGGGAATGGGGAATCGCAAAAGCTTGAAGACAATCTCGCTCTTCCAATTCCCGACTCCCGATTCCCCGCCTCTCAGAAAGGCAACTTCATGCCGGGCGGCAGCTGCATGCCGGCCGTGGCCGAGCCCATGCGGTCCTTGGATTCGACATCGATCTTGTTCGAGGCGTCGTTGAAGGCGGCAGCGATCAGATCCTCGGCCATCTCCTGGTCGGAGAGGATGCTCGGATCGATACGCACCTTGCGGCATTCCTTGGCGCCGGTCAGCGTCACGCTGACCATGCCGCCGCCAGCGGTGCCGGTGACTTCCAGCTTGGCCAGTTCTTCCTGGGCGCGCTCCAGGTTTTCCTGCATCTTCTGCGCCTGCTGCATCAGTTGGGCAATGTTTCCACGCATGTGTCGTTACTCTTCGTAAGGGCGGATGGAATCGGGGACGACCCGCGCGCCCTGCTGCTGGATCAGCTGCTGCACGCTCGGGTCGTTCATGAAGGCTGTTTCTGCCGCGCTCTGGCGCTCGTCTTTCTGGCGATTGGTACGCTCATGCAAGGTCTCGACACCGGCGCTGCCGGTCTCAATAACGATGCGTGGCGTGTTTCCCAACACCGGCGCCAGCGCCAGCGCGAGGTTGGCGATGGAGCGCTCTGAATTCAGATATTCGAAGCCCGGCGCCAGCGCCAGACGCAACACGCCAGCGCGATGACCAACGAAGGCGGCATTGGCGGCAAGCTGGCGTGACGGACCGTTCAAACCGCTGCGCGTCACCAAATCCAGCCATTGCTCGGCGTCGACGACGTGGCGGTCATCGAGCAAAACAGACTGATCGACCGTCGGTGCTGGTGCAGATGGCGTGGCTGCGGATGGTGCGGCTGCAGATGGCGTAGCCACCACAGCCTCAGCAGCCGGAACAGAAGCAAGAGCGGCGCCGGCTGCTTGAGGTGCAACTGCAGCCTCAGACACAACCGCTGCCGGCGGTGCCATTGCAGCTTCGGCAGCGAGCGCGGCTGTCGCATCGGACACGGGCACGGCTTGAACACGCACCGGTGCGTCGTCTACCGCCCACGGCGGCGTGTCGTCGCTGTGCGCAGTGGCTGCGGACGGGCGACCACTGGACGCTGCTTCCGGCGCAGGCAGCACAACAACGGGCGCTGGCGCCACAGCGGCCGGCGTCGGTGCGGGCACCAACGCAACCGAAGCAGGCGCCGCATCGATCATCCCGACAGGCTTCGCAACAGACGTAGGCACCGCTGCCGCCGGTGCCGCCGCCTGCACGCCGGCAGCAACCGAACGTGTACCGCCACCAGCATTGGTGCCGCGTCCATCATCACTGCCACCAGCCGGCATCGCCGCAGCAGGGCGGAAGGCCAGCATGCGTAGCACCGCCATCTCGAAACCGGTGCGCGGGCTGGGGGCCAGATACAGATCGCGACGCCCGTTGAGCGCCATCTGGTACCACAGCTGCACCACCTCTGGCCGCAACTGCGCGGCAAACGCGGTCGGGTCGATGCCATCGCCGACAAACGCCACCGACGGCACCAACTGCTGCACCTGGATGCGGTGCAAAGCCTCGGCCAGAGCCTCCAGCACGCCGCTCCAGTCGGGCGAGAATTCGGCCAGCGCGGCCACCGCCTGCAGCAAGCGCCCGCCATCGCCATCAGCCAGCGACTGCAGCATCGCGCCAACCTGGGTGCGGTCGACCGTACCGAGCATGGCGCGCACCACATCCTCGCGCAGCGCACCGCCTGCGTAGGCGATCGCCTGATCGAGCAAGGACAAGCCATCACGCAACGAACCGTCCGCCGCTTTGGACAGCTGCACGATCGCCGACGGATCCGATTCGATCTGCTCGGCAGCCAGAATCCGGGTCATCTGGCCCTGAATCTGGTCCTCGTCCAGGCGCTTGAGGTTGAATTGCAGGCAGCGCGACAACACCGTCACCGGCAGCTTCTGCGGGTCGGTAGTGGCGAGCAAAAACTTTACGTGCCCGGGTGGCTCTTCCAACGTTTTCAGCAGCGCGTTGAACGCCGCTTTCGACAACATGTGCACTTCGTCGATCAGGTAGACCTTGAACTTGCCGCGCGAGGGCATGTACTGCGCGTTCTCGATCACCTCGCGCACATCGTCAACGCCGGTATTGGACGCGGCGTCGATCTCCAGCAGGTCGATATAGCGGCCTGCATCGATGTCCAGGCAGGCCGGACATTGACCGCACGGGTCGGCGCTGGTGCCCTGTTCGCAATTGAGCGACTTGGCGAAAATGCGCGCGATGGTAGTTTTGCCCACGCCGCGGGTGCCGGTGAACAGAAACGCGTGATGCACGCGCCCACTGTCGAGCGCGTTACTAAGCGCACGGACCACATGTTCCTGGCCCACGAGTTCGGCAAAACGCTTCGGGCGCCACTTGCGGGCGAGAACAAGATAAGACATCGGGCAACCAGCTTCCTCTGAACCGATATTGTGCCACGCCCGGTCTCGCCGACTGCGCCTGGAAGATTCAGCTTGTGGTGTGGGCCGACCACCGCTAGTATTTGCGGCCCTGCACGGCCGCGGCTGTGCAGGTACGGAGAGGTGTCCGAGTGGTTGAAGGAGCACGCCTGGAAAGTGTGTAAGCGTCTAAACCGCGCTTCGGGGGTTCGAATCCCCCTCTCTCCGCCAGATTACGCAAGCCCCTGTTTTTACAGGGGTCTTTGCAATCTGAGAAGATCTTAAACGGGGCACAAATCGGGACACATCCCGATGAGAATTCCCCATCATTTGATTCGCTCCGCCTCTGGCCGATGGTCTTTCCGACAGAGAGTGCCCCTTGACCTCCAAGCCAGGCTTGGGAGACGGGTCATCAAGCGAACGCTTCGAACCACCGAACTGCGACAAGCGCAGATCCAAGCCATCAGGCTTGCGTCAAGCTATGCTCAGGTCTTCAACGCAGTTCGGGGACTGTCGATGGACCGGATGAGCACCAAGGACGTAGATGCGCTCGTTGAGCACTTGACCCGTGCCGAGAGTCAGAAAGATCTGACGCTTCATCGCACTCAGGCACCAGATGGGACGGTGACCGAGCAATGGCAGATTGATAATGAAGAAGATGTCCGGCTCTACCGCAAGGCTCAGGGCTGGACAGCGTCTTCTGAGGTTGCCTCGATTGGCATGCTGCCACCTGAGCTGATTGAACAAAGAAAGCCTGCTGTCGCTTCTGTCGATGAAATTATTACGATGGAAAAGGCTCGGGATGGCTGGTTGGCGACTTTGAAAGCCACCACGCTCCCGAAGACATACACTATTAAAAAGACGGCGATTGACTTCCTCGTTAAATTTTTGGGACCGAAGACCAAGCTGCATACCATCAAGCGTCCAGATCTGGCCCGGTGGTATCAGCACATGCGAGAAGGTGGATCTTCCACCCCCACCCTTGTTAACAAGCAATCTTATATTGGTGGCAAGGGTGGGTTCTTTGATTGGGCCATGAACTCAGGCTTCTATCCCAAAGGCGACAACATCGCATCTGGCCATGTTGCTTTTCCGGCTCGTGAAAAACGGGCTCGGCGAAAACATGGCTTCAAGGCTTACGACAAGTATCAGATCCAAGCATTGTTTGATCCTAGCAACTTTGAAAAATTGTCACCGAGTGCCCGTTGGGCATCATTGATTGGCTTGTATACGGGAGCAAGAGCTTCGGAAGTTGGCCAACTTCTTTTAAATGATGTTTTCAAAGATGGCGATATCGTTTGCATCAAAATTAATGATGAAGGCGAATTTCAGAAGGTCAAAACGGATGTGAGCTTGCGCACTGTCCCGATCCATCCTGATCTGCTGGCACTCGGGCTTTGGGAGTGGACGGAAGAGCTTCGGGCAAAAGGCCACGACCGACTTTTCCCACAAGCCAAAGCCAATGCGACAAACGGTGCGGGTAACTGGATCAGCAAGGCATTCAGTCGTCATGTTGCAGAAGTCGGGAAGAACTGGCCTAAGGCAAAACGCGGTTTCCATTCTTTGCGAAAAACCCTGATCCAAGAGCTTCAAGGTGCAGGAGTTCCATCGGAGCTTCGCGCCCAAATTGTCGGACATGAGCTTGATGATGAGCATCATGCTACTTACAGCCGTGAATTCACATCAAAGGAAAAATTGTTCGGCGCTGGTCACACTGCTCCCGGACTCACATCTGTAAAATATCAAATCGCCTTGGCAACCATCAAGGCAATACTTCACCCAACAACCAGCAAGGAACGCAAATGATGTCAATCGTCAATTTAATTGTGAAAATGTATGAAGTCGCACCAGTCTGGACATTTAGCCTTGGCGCAGGCTTAGCTTTATCGATTGGTGGGTTTGCAGTCTATTTTGTCCACAAAAACAAAGACGACACCTCCGATGACACGCCATTTCTTTATGCTGGAATTACAGGATTCATTCTATCCGCAGTCTCAGCAATCATGATCTTGTCTGCATTTAGAGATATGGCTGGACTGCCATGACGAAAAGTATAGCACCCTCGATCAAGCCCGCTATACACCCAAGAGCAATTATCGTCTCGATTTGAACCGCCCCGGGATTTCGGGAGGCTGTTTGGTTTGAGTCACGCCGCTTTGGCGTAACCGGCCTGTTGTCGATAGTAAGCCTCTTCGGCTTCCGCTGGCGGAATGTTCCCGATCGACCCCAGCAAGCGTTTGTGGTTGTACCAGTCCACCCAATCCAGCGTGGCCAGTTCCACATCCTGGCGGTTGCGCCACGCGCGCCGGTGGATCACCTCGGCCTTGTACAACCCGTTGATCGTCTCGGCCAACGCGTTGTCATAGCTATCGCCCACGCTGCCCACCGACGGCTCGATCCCGGCGTCGGCCAGCCGCTCGGTGTAGCGGATCGACACATACTGCACGCCGCGGTCGGAGTGGTGGATCAGGCCGCCTTCGGTTGGACGACGCGCATGCAGCGCCTGCTCCAGCGCGTCCAGCACGAAGTCCGTGTGCGCCGTCTGCGACACCTTCCAGCCCACGATCCGCCGTGCGTACACGTCGATCACGAAGGCCACGTACACGAACCCGGCCCAGGTCGAGACATACGTGAAGTCGCTGACCCACAGTCGGTTCGGCGACGGCGCATGGAACTGTCGGTTCACCTTGTCCAGCGGGCACGGCCGCTTGTCGCTGATCGTGGTCTTGACCACCTTCCCGCGTACCACGCCGCGCAGGCCAAGTGCGCCCATCAGTCGCTCCACCGTGCAGCGGGCCACCGCATAGCCCTCGCGCTTGAGCTGCCGCCAGACCTTGCGCACGCCGTACACCTGTCGGTTCTGCTCCCATACCCGCCGGATCTGCGGGCGCAGCGCCTGGTCCTTCCACCAGCGGTTCGGGCGCAAGTTCGCGTCCGCTTCCCGCTGCGCGTGGCGGTAATACGTCGACGGGGCAACCTGCAGCACCTTGCAGATTGGCTCGACCCCGTGAACATCGCAATGTTCGGTCACGAACGTGGTCAGGGCTTGAAGCGGCGGTCGAGCTCCGCCTGGGCAAAATACGCGCTGGCCTTGCGCAGGATCTCGTTGGCTTGCCTCAGCTCGCGCACTTCGCGTTCCAGCGCTTTCATCCGCGTCCGCTCGTCCGTCGTCAGCCCCTGACGCTTGCCGGCATCACGCTCGGCCTGACGCACCCAGTTGCACAGCGTCTGCGACGAACAGCCAATCTTCCCGGCAATCGATTCGATCGCCGCCCACTGCGAGCCGTACTCGCCCTGATGCTCCCGCACCAGCCGAACCGCGCGCTCTCGCACTTCCGGTGAATATTTCGTCTTGCTCATCGCCCCATCTTCTCAAGAGTTGGAGCCTCCCGAAATCCCGGGGCGGTTCACGTTGGAGTTCATGCTTTCCGCCATACCTTCTCTACCAATCTGACCAAACATGGGATTGGTGTGGCAGAAGTGGCTTTGGTTACCGGCCACGCTGTTCAAGGATCGAAGCCAGACAGCGTGCATGTCCCAGGACTACAAACATACATTGATCGGGATCAATGTCCTCCCGAACTTAAAGCACTATACGCGACGGTTTCGAAATTTAACCCAGGCGTTGAATTGCCCGCCTACACCCCTGGACAATTTGCAAAAGCATTTTCAAGAAAGGAAAAATTTAAGAAGTAGCTTCAAAAAACGGAAGTTGAGCACTATTGAGGCACCCCGAAACGAAGGCGGGGATATTCACCCCTTTCCTTTGCTGTTTCCACAACACGGTCGTAAGCTTCGAAAAACTCTTCTTCATCTGCCAGGTGAGCACAGTATTTGTATAGTTCCGGGTAATCCAAAGCCACCACGTCTACGTTCTTCTCTGCCATGATTTGGAGAAGTGGCGGGCTGTATTCAAAATACTGATCGTTAAAAAGTTCTTTGACTACAATGAGCGTCTTCTTCTCTTTATTCGCAATATTCACGCCATGCAGCTCATCACTAATGAAAAAGTCTAGCGTATGGTCGAACTTCTGAATGTATCCGAGCGCACCCTTCACTTGACCAATCGCCTTATTGAGCGCGTGCATCACATTCGAACGCTTCCTCGATATTTTCTGATGACTGATTGCTTCGGTGTTCGGGCTGTCCTTAGCTTGCACAATCAACACTCTTTTACGAGTCACGACTAAGAGCGGCTAACAAAACCCAGGAAGAAGCCGTAAGCAGATGATGGAGCATGCAAGCGAGAGCAACGCCAAGTGGAGATCGATGCGGCGTTCAAAGCGGATGCGCAGTTTGCCCAGGCCTGCGAACCAGGCATGCGTGCGCTCGACGACCCAGCGATGACGGCCCAACCGGTCGTTGCGCTCGATTCCCTTGCGTGCGATCCGCGCAATGATGCCGCGCTGCTTGAGGACGGCGCGACAGCGGTCGATGTCGTAAGCCTTGTCGGCGTGCAATTTGTGTGGCCAACGTCGCGGGCGCCCTGGTTTGCCACCAATTGGCGGCAAGGCGTCGATCAACTCCTCGAACACGACCGAGTCGTGCCGATTGGCGCCGGTGACGCACACTGCCAAGGGCACGCCGTTGCGGTCCACGATCAGATGCCGTTTGCTGCCGAGTTTGCCGCGATCGGTCGGGTTTGGCCCGGTGTAGGCGCCCCCCGGGGGGAGGCCACACTGGCGGCGTCCAGACTGGCTCGGCTCAGATCCAGCCTCTGGGCGCGACGCAGCTCGGTCAGCAACACCTGATGCAGACGATGCCACACACCGGCGGCTTGCCAATCACGCAACCGGCGCCAGCAGGTCATGCCGCTGCCATAGCCCAGTTCCACAGGCAGGTCTTCCCATGGCATGCCCGTGCGCAAGACATAGACGATGCCGTTGAGGGCTTGCTGATCACTGATGCGCGGCCGTCCACCTTTGGGCGAACGCTTCACTTGGGGAATCAGCGGCTCGATGCGCTTCCACAGCGCAATGGGGATCTCTTTGCGACGTGTCATGTCCGCAATTTTGCCACCGGCGAGACAAGATTCAAGGGGTTTTGTTAGACGCTCTAAGATATCGCACACCTCTTCCTTGTCGTGACATCGCAAGGGGCTGTGATAGATTTGCTTTTGTTCAAAGCACATTGAAAGGCAGCGAATGATGTCTTCTTCTTGATAGCTTCCCGGCTCTTTTCTTTCGACCTGGGTATGGCTGTAACCGCGAGCGCCGTGATACTGGTGTGACTTAGGCTGCAAATCCTGGATGGCCACATCCCCAAATTCCATCTCAGAAAATTCTATTACGATGGCTTCCAAGTCATCACGGTCAGTGCGAAGAGAAAACCAATGCGGGATCGCATCTAGCAGTGATCCGAGTTGCATCGAGTTTCTCAGGAGAAAATTTTTAGAAATTCGCTGACGACTTACTTCTGGAATGATCGCCTTCGACCTGAAAACGAAGTGCTCTCGTGAGTGCTCGTCAAAAAAATGGACAGATAGATTTTGGCTGTTCAAAGCAGCGAATAGGTCTTCTGATAGATCATCATCCATCAGAGGTGTGACCAAAGTCAGTGGCTCATCATGATCATCGAAGAAAGCCGTCAACAATCCTACAACCTTAGCACCTGAGATTTCAACAGGCGCAAGATACATCTTTATAAAGCCTGACAACTTAGCTGCCAAGATATATTCCTTGGGCAACTTAATTATCAAAAGGTGCCCTATCCCATCGGGGCTTCTTTTGGGAAGAATGCCCCCTGGATAATGTCGTATTTCCGGCAGAAGCGCTGGATATGAGAGCGTAATTACCATTTCAAAAAACCCCCTCAGGCCGGCTCATCCTCATCAGCTATCCTGGGAACTTTGGAAAACGCTCGTTCGGATGCTTTGCTTTCCATTCCTTATAAGACGCACTTCCTTCCCAGATAGTGAAAGATTTCGGCGGTCTCCCCCTGCCTGTCCAAGTCTCTTGAGTGTGTGGAAGCCAATACTTAGGAGCCACTTCCTTCCGAGTGCCGGCTGCTTTCTTAGGGCGGCCCGGTCCGCCAACAGAAGCGCCAAGCTGAGCTGCAAGATCTGCCTTCTGCTTGGCGGTAAAGTGCTGGCCGAAGCGGCTCAACAGATCTGACACTTGCTGAAAAGCGTTCGCTGCTTCTTCTTGCAGCAGATTGGCCTCTTGCTCTTCCAGCTTTCTCAGCTCTTCTGCAAGTTTGGCTTTGGCCGAAGCAATGGAATCGAGTGTCATCTTATTCATACTGACTGGCTCCTTAATAACTAGCGAGAAAATATTTTATTGATAGGAGAATGGAAAATGCGGTCTTAAAAACGCATAGACATAACACGAAATTAAGTAATCTAGGAGGGCACTTCCACGCTTGATATGATCTTCATTTCTTCCGAAGAAAGACCGAAAATCGACGTAAGCTCAGCCTCTATCTTAGCCACAAGGGCGAGCGCATTCCTCCTATGAAAGGTTTTTCGCGAGGGTATCCGCGCCTCTGAAACAGCTTTTTTTGCGGCAATTAGTGATGTCACCATCTCCTCAATCGCTAATTGCTTACTTGCCCCAGGAACAGGGACTGGCAGGTGTCCAATAAATTGTTTTCCATGCGAATAATAGCCTCCGCCAAACACACTCGTATGATTCCTGATAATAGCTTCGCTAAATGGATGATGAAGCACAGCCATTAGATATTTATTACTTACTCCGCTGCCGGCCAGTGCTCTCAGCATATAATAGGGACCGTTCCCTCCTCCTGTTGCCACTACATTTTCTTTATCATACGCATATCGTGCTTCTTTCGACAATGCGGGCAATACGATTTTTTCAGAATCAAATTTTGATAGACTTTGGGAGCGACCGAACTGATAGAATTGCTGCTCTCCTACGCGACCACCGGAGATATGCCTGCGTTCTAAATCCGCTCTCCTGGCAGACAAATAAGCAAAGCATTTTGGGAAATGTAACTGCATTTGATCAGGTTGAATAAGCTCCGCGACCTTCTTCCCCGCCGCATTAAATTTAATCAAATATGGAAAAATCATCCATTTATTAGCGATAACTTCTTCATAAGAACCTAACGATGCGTCCATGATGCACGGACGGCATATCCCACGCTCAATTGGCCAGACCTTGTCCGACCAAATTAGAGCAAGATCACCAGGATCATCCGAAGAACTGTCAAAGATGTAAGCTTCGTCCAAGCTTGTTTGAACTCCCACGAAGATCTCTGCAACTTGACTGAGTTGTTGCGGATGAGCGGTCCGCATTTTAGCGATTAAGCTCGTGAATTCTACCGAAGCAAACTGCCACGCGTCAGCACCTATTGTGTCAGCATCTAAAACCGACACCGCTCCTGGCTGTCCGTAGCGCCACTTCTCCAATGGTCCTGGCTGCTCCAATCTTACATCTCCTGCCCCCCTCCGACTCAAAATAAGAATGCACGTGTAGTTTGAGCTATCGGCGAAAACCTGTTTAACTCCAAAATGCACAATTTCTTCTAACATCTTAGGGCGAGCTATCAACTCCCTCAGCGCACGCCCAGCTTGGATGGTCATGAATTTATGAGGGGTGATAACGCCAATTCGCCCTCCCGGCCCGAGTAACATGATTGATCGCTCGATGAAAAGAGCATACTTGTCGAAATTGTCATGTTTGGCAGTAAGATAGAGAGAATTCTTATCTTGATAATAAGCAACCTCCTCTGCGGAGTATGTCGCCATACTTTGGATGCGGATATAGGGCGGATTTCCAACGACGACATCAAAACCACCCCGGCCCATCTCATTCGGAAACTCTTGACCCCAATCGAAGGGGCGAATCTTCTCCAATAGTGGACCGGTCATAGGCAGCTTCGCTTTCTCCCACTCTATTTGGCTGACTAAACTGTTGCCTGACTTTACGATTTCATCTAGCGATGGAAGCGGCTTTTTCTTGAATACGGAAGAAAAGTGCGAAAGGGTTGAATGAGTTTCACGCTCTACCAGCTTAAGCAGCAAGCTAAGCTGTGCAACTTCGACAGCGCTTGCATCAATATCTACTCCTCGAACATGGGTTAAAAGAATCCGTCGCTTTTCCGCGAAGGTTAAATACCATTGCCCTGAGCCGCCATCAAAAATGCGGGTTCCAATATGGGTGGAGCGTGCATTAGCGAGATACCAAGACAGGTAATAATCCATCAACCGCTCATAAAGCGATAACAAAAATACCCCAGAGCCGCAACATATATCAATAACGGTAAGCGCTTCCAACTGGGAAGGGTCCTTTCCCTCCAGCAATGGCGACAAGGATTTCGCGACTATCAAATCGACTATGTATGCCGGGGTAGGATATACGCCATCACTCTCTCTAACCTCCGGACGATTGACGATAGAAACAACCCCTGCATCCACTTGTATCTCGTCACCCAAGAATTGTTCGTAGATCTCACCAAGAACATGCGTATCGACGACAGCGAATGTATACGGGCTCTTTGGGTAATAGAGATCCTCGAAGATGGCCTGCAAGACGTCATCACTAACTTTGATGCCGAGCTTCTCTTCATCGAGCAATCTGAATAAACCGGAATTATAGAAGGCATCTGCACGCCGCAGATCCTCCATGAATAAATTAAATGTATTGCGACCTCTTAAGTTTTCGTAGGCCTCAATATCCCGATCTTCGCAAATACGCAAAAACATAATCCGCGAGAGGAATATCTGCACTGCGTAAGTCAATTCAGCTGTGCAAAGACCCGTGTTCTGGTGGATATCTGCGGCGAGCATTTTCCGCCATTTCCTCACTTGACGCAGGAATAGATCGTCAAATCGCTCGCCAGTGCCCTTTTTAGCGGGGATGGCGAACTGCCTATCGAACTCTCCTGAGTAGACCGAATGTCGAGATAAAATTGGCCATAATGCCTCAAATTTATCAACGAACTCGGTATAGCTCACGAGCAAAATGCGCGCGTGACTTGCTTCATCGTTTTGGTCAGGCGCATGTGTCGTGTCGTAGACCGCAAGACGATAGAAGTTGGTTAGGACTGAAATCGAGAAGCCAGCGGAAAACCCATATCGCCTCAACTGAAATGCAGCGTCCCTGTTAGTCTCAATGGGAACACTTGGCTTCTTAGCTTCCACAAAAAATTTTCTTTGTCCTGCAAGCCGCATCTCGTAATCTGGGCGCTTATTGAGCTTTTCTCCAACTTCGACAGTAGCTTCTTCCACCACGTCTCTTAGGAGTGAGCTCTGCCCAGCCGAGTTGTGAACATCCCAACCGAAGGCCACAAGCAGCGGCGTTATGAAGTCGGTTCTTGCTTGTGTCTCGTTATAGCCCTTATCCAGCCTCTCAGCCTCGTTGCTTTTGAATAAAGCAATGAGATCTGCAACGCGCGCTTTCGCGGTTTCACGCACATCAATGCAGTCATTCATCAGTTAGGCTCCGTCAAACTACGCCTAACGCCTTTCTTTCGAGCCATACGGCGATCTCGCATCTTGAACCAGATGTCGCGAAGCGCAGTGCACTCAGGCTTCGAAAGCCCCATATGCTCCATAAGAACAATTCGGGCATTTTGTTCCAAAACCTCATCCAACCGTCCGGCTCGCATTAAACGATCACACTCAGCGAGAGGTAGCGCTCCATTCAGAACAGCAGGCATCAAAAGTCGCTCGGCTTCGGTTGGTTCAAGCTCAAGAACGCCGCCCCCATAGCTTCGTCCTTCAATTTCAGCAGACGCGGCGGTTAACCAAGAGTATGTGTTGGCCACTACGCGTTCGGGCGAAGAGCGCTTAGCCCTGAGACGATGGATTGTGTCAGTGGAAGTAGCCCCTGCCTCGTTGAGCACAACACGTGGAAAGTCGTAAATCTGACGGAAGAGAAAACCATCAGGAATCCAGACAGAAGGAACTTCATACCAAGGTTTCCGGATAGAACACTTGTAGCCCAGATGGACTTCCTGTTGCTCACCAAATTCCACGTAACGCTTCAACGCAGGAGACAGCTTCGCTCCTTGCACGCGTTTGAGATCCAACAAATGGACACGCCCACCCGTCTCAGACATAGCATTCCAGTCTGCCTTACGCACAGTGGTCCCCTTCAAATGAGCTGAGCGCGATACCAGAGGCGATGTGTAGCCTTCGAGTCCGAACTCCTCCACCTGCTCCGTCGTGAGCACGAAGAACTCATTTCGCCCGGTCACCACGCCAACATCTATACTTGCGTGAGATGAAAGGGATGTTGCTTCACCCGATTCTCTGACAGCACGCATCAGAGAAATCTCTTTTTGAGTTAAAAAGTATTTCAGCCACTTCTCACTGTCGTGCTGAATAATTTTCGGCTTAGCAGATGCGAGAACCGCTTGGGGGGTGCGCTGGATAATTTCACCCACAGTTTGAGCTTCTGTCATCGCCACCCGACAACGATTTGCGTTAGATGCTTGGGGAAGGCAACCATCCGCCAGAAGTAGGACAACTTCCTGCTCAGCCTTTTCAAAAAAAAGCTCGTTGCATGCTACGACGTCGATACGCTCGAAACGGTCGGTGAGGAACGACCTCAATTGCGCGGCGTAGGTTACTTGTAAAATTTCGGCAGGCAGCACCAACCCGAGGCACCCACCTGGCCGAAGACTGGCAGCAGCGGCCACCACAAAGGGAACCCACATGTTGGTAAGTTTGTTCGGCACCAAGCCTTCGCTGGACATCAACGCCATGGCGAGCGAGCGATGAGGCTCAGGAAAGGTTTGATACCGAATGAAAGGCGGATTGCCAATCACGGCGTCGTAGCTTTCTACCACGTGCTTTTGGCGCCAAGAGAAGAAGTCAGAGTTATGAACTATTTTTTCTGCACCATTACCAACAAGTGCTCGCAAGCTATTGCATGCAGCGTCAGCTTGATCTGACATGATCTCGACACCGGTGAGGCGTGAGCAGATGCTGTTTTTTGCTGCACCAAGCTCACTAAATCGAAGCGCGGCTGCTCGCAAAAAGGCGCCGTCGCCACTGCTCGGTTCTAGAACTTTATCCTTAGATGTTCTTATGGCCCATGCGCAAATCCAGGAAGCCACCTCGGACGAAGTGTAATATCCACCCCTCAATTTATCGCGACTTAAATTAGTGAAACGTCCTGCACTCGCTCGCAATGGCGCTCGCACCGGATCATTTTTTGCTCGACTTGGCATTGGTGACTTCAGGAAATTTTAGAAAGGAGCGGCCATTGCTCTGCTACGTATTTTTCGCTTGCATCGCGGATTACCCAGGCCAAGGAAACCTTTTTTTGCGCTGCGATCTGCTCTAAGTGGCGATAAAGCTCAGGAGGGAAGCTCACAGAGGCCCGTAAAGATTGGTCATTCTTGCTACGTTCATCTGATGCCTCTGCGATCATTTCCATTGCCTCCCAGGATGCCGATGCACCACTTTACACCAGGGTGGTGCAGCCTTGGTTGAAGTAGCAGAAATTGTGGGGAGGGCCAATCTCAGAAATTGCGATTTATCGCGAGAGCCGGCCTTCATATTTGGCAGCAGGTGCTTGGCAACTAACCTTTGCGGACGTTAGAATGAGCGGACACCAACAAGGACAAGCGTCCGGTTCGTGTTCCGGTTCGAGATCAAGGGGTTAGAGCGGATTCATCCGTCTCCCCCTCTCTCCGCCAGAATACGCAAACCCCTGAGAAATCAGGGGTTTTTTGTTAGCGTAAAAACTGGCTACAGCTGCGCAAGTCGGAACACACGACGCCCATGCGCATCCCTCATCATCTCGTTCGAGCCCCCTCCGGACTCTGGTCCTACCGCCAACGTGTCCCGGTCGATTTGCAGCCCATCTTGGGTCGCCAGACCTTCAAACGCACCCTGCACACCTACGACATGCGCGAGGCAAGGTTGCGCGCGCTGACCCTGGCGGCTCGCTATGCTCAGGTCTTCACTGTGTTGAGGGAACGACGCATGCAAAGCCGAGACGACTTGGACGCGCTCCTCGCGCGCCTGACCGGCACCGACCGTCCGCAGGAGCTGACGCTGAATCGGACACGCTCGGCAGATGGGTCGATCACCGAGCAATGGCAGATCGACACGCCAGAGGACGTCAAGCTCTACCAGCAACTCATGGCGCTCACGGCTCCGCAGCCCAGCGCGCTGGGGGAGCTGATTCATCAGCACGTGCCGCCCCTCCCGACGCCACGGCGGACGACGAAGCCCGCCATCGAGACGATCACCCTGGGCAAGGCCCGCGATGCTTGGCTGACCAGCCTCAAGGGCAGCACCTTGCCCAAGACCTGGACCATCAAGCGGACCGCTGTCGAACTGCTGACCAGCTTCCTGGGTGAGAAGACCAAGCTGCACACGGTCACCCGCTCGGACCTGGCCCGGTGGTATCAGGACATGCGGGAGAAGGGAGCCCCTACACCCACACTCACCAACAAGCAGTCCTACATCGGTGGCAAGGGCGGGTTCTTCGAGTGGGCCCAAGCCTCCGGCCACTACCCCCGTGGCGACAACCCCGCCTCCGGGCACGTGAGCTATTCGACCCGGGAAAAGCGCGCTCGGCGCAAGTTCGGGTTCAAGGCTTACGACGCCCACCAGGTTCAGGCCTTGTTCGCGCCCGCAGCCTTCGAAGCCTTGCCCTTGGCAGCGCGATGGGCCTCCTTCATTGGCCTGTATACCGGCGCCCGCGCCTCGGAGGTCGGCCAACTGCTGACCGCTGACGTGGTGGAGGACGGCGATATCCCTTGCATCCAGATTTCGGACGAGGGAGAACACCAGAAGGTCAAAACAGACGTGAGCTTGAGGACGGTGCCGATTCACCCCGACCTGCTCGCCCTGGGCTTCCTGGACTGGGTCGAGCAGGCGCGCACCGAGGGCCAGGAGCGATTGTTCCCAGCGGCCAAAGCCGACGCCAAAAACGGCCAGGGCAACTGGATTTCCAAAGCGTTTAGCCGGCACCTGGCCGAAGTGGGCAAAAACTGGCCCATGGCCAAGTGCGGCTTTCACTCGCTGCGCAAAACCCTGATCCAGGAGCTGCAAGGCGCGGGCGTGGTGTCCAAGCTCCGGGCTCAGCTTGTGGGCCACGAGTTGGACGACGAACACCACGTCACCTACAACTGCCCAGGAGAAGCTGGACGGGCTGCGGGGCGTCTTGCCCGGACTCTCGGTGTTGAGCTATACGCTGTCTCTCGAAAGAATTGCGTCATTGCTTTATGCACCAACAACCGAGAAGTCCGCTCGAACAAAGCGCTGATGACGCACTGGACTGACATCGACCTTCGAGGTGACTTGGACAAATGACACTGCGAAATCCGGGGCAACAACGAAGATTATTTTCATTCTGGTAGAACTTTCATCGAACTTCCGAGCGCTTCGTTTATTAGTGCTGGGCAAGCATGGTCGTTTAAGTCCAAGCTATTTCGATGCCATGGCAGCTCATCTAATTCTTGAGTAGACTTACCCCGCCACAAAGCACTTTACCTGGCTTACAGCGCGAAGTGGCAATCTGAAAAAAAGCATTATCAACCTTGACTTACACGGAGAGAAGTGACGTGAAATGGACAACGATTGGCTGGAAGACTCTTCTTGCAGTATGTTTTTTCTCATCAACAGGTCTGGCGTGGAGCAAATCACCAGCCTCCCCCCCTCCCGCATTTCAGGAAGTCATTGCCCAAACGGGTGCTGAAAACAGCTTGAGATTTTTGCTAGGTGATCACTTCGAAAAATTTAAAGGAAATT
Source organism: Xanthomonas fragariae (assembly GCF_017603965.1). Classification (NCBI taxonomy): domain Bacteria; kingdom Pseudomonadati; phylum Pseudomonadota; class Gammaproteobacteria; order Lysobacterales; family Lysobacteraceae; genus Xanthomonas; species Xanthomonas fragariae. Next base: position 3,047,916 of record NZ_CP071955.1, read on the forward strand.
TCGCCGAAGCCGCCAATCCCGTTCAATTAAAAGACGGTGGAATCTTCCTTGATGGATGGAGAGAAGGCAGCGCCGATAGTCACGCCGCAGCTTTCGTTTTTTATCCTGATGGCCGAGTCTACGCAGCGTATTACAACCGCGAAGAGGGGCAGGTCCGTTATTTCGGCAACAAGAGTGCACGCATACATCCTGCGATTGAGATTTGGGCGAAGCGGTTTGCTCCACCATTCAAAGTCCTCTCCCAAAACAATTTTCTGAGCTCTTCACAAACCGGCACTGTGGCAGCAGCCAGCTCCCCCACTCCAGCAGAGCAAGAGGAGATGCGGAAAGTTGCTGCTGCCATCTGGGACCCATCAATTGCAGCCGGATGGGATATGAACGCTGAGGTGGGTGACATGTTGGGCACTGCCACTAAAGAAATAATGGACTGCTCTGCAGCTTTTAGCTTGGTTCCCAGGCCTGTGGGCTGGATCCCTGGATGGGGTTATGTAGCGAAGACCGCATTACAAATTACCGCTTACCTAGCTGGACTCACCAAGGATAGGGTCTACAGAACCTGCGTTCCTGCAACCGCCCTAAACTGGCGGAGCAGGATTGAAATGGCGTCTGCCGGTATCTGAATTCGCTCACCTTAAAGTGTTTTGGGGAACACCATGCTTGAGGCCATTTTGCAAACTGCCGAGATATTTTTTTCCAGCATTGGCCAAGCTACCAGCCGTAACGCTTGGCTTTATTTGGGTCTAAGCCTTCTGGTAGTTGCAGTCGCTTGCGGTTTCCTTTTCTTGAAATAGGCTAATAGTTCAGCACTTCCCTGCCTAGGCAAGGAAGTGCTTTTGAAGCAGTCGCCTGGGATTATTTTAGAACCTAGGTGTTCAGTCCCGGCATTAGATGGATCGGATTCACCTTGAACCGCTCGGGCTCGGATGTCCACTGTTTGCAGATGAATTCGTACGGTGTCAGACCCTTCAGGGCTTTGAGTCTGCGAGCGAAGTTGTAGGCGTCGATGAAGTTGGCCAAATGCTGTTGCAGTTGTGCGTGGTCGTCGTAATGGAAGCGTTTGACAGTGGCTTGCTTGATCGTCCGATTCATCCGCTCAACCTGCCCGTTGGTCCAGGGATGCTTGACCTTGGTCAGGCGGTGTTGGATGCCGTGCTCCTCGCAGAGGCGACTGAAGAGATGCGCGAAGGCGTAGCGGTCGGAACTGCGGTTGGTGAACTGGATGCCGTTATCCGTCAGAACCGTATGCAGGGTGTAGGGCACCGCCTGAATCACATTGCGCAGGAACTGCGCTGCAACCAGCTTGTTGGCCGAGGGATGAAGCTCGGTGAGCGCAAACTTGGACGTTCTGTCGATGGCCACGAACAGATAGAGCTTGCCCTGGGCCGTCTGCAGCTCTGCGATGTCGATGTGGAAGTAGCCAATCGGATAGTGCTTGAACTGCTTTTTGGCAGGTTTGTTGCCTTTGATGTCTGGCAGTCGCGAGATGTCATGGCGCTGCAGGCAGCGGTGCAATGATGAGCGCGTCAGATGCCGGATGCTCGGCTGCAGTGATAGAGACAGTCGTCCAGCGGCAGCAATGTGTGCCTGCGGAAGGCGACGATCGCCGCCTCATCCTCAATGGACAACACCGTGGAACGTGGGTGCGTCGGCCCAGTTGGCAGATCCGCAACCGAACTGCGCTTCTTCCACTTCGCCACCGTCTTTTGATTGATGCCGTAGCGCTTGGAAAGCGCTCTCAGGCTCTCTTGACTCTGTTGTATCGCTCGACGGATCGCCTCTGTCGTGGTGGCGCTCCCATGCAGAACCTGGCCCATAGTGCTTCCTTCCATTCGAGGGAAAATAATGAACCATCAAAGCCTGGGATCAAATACCTAATCTCATCGCAGGTGGTTACGTCACGTTGTCACAGCGGCAACCTGGGCGGAGTTAATCGAATGCACGTAGCGCACTATTCCATGTTCGACATGCAATGAGCTTGCCGTGGCATACGACTCACGGAAGCGATCAAGCCTGTCCTGCGTCAACGTCAACAGACCATGGGGGAGCTCGACGTTAAAGGCCGTCACTGTCGAGGTAGGCCCAATTGTCTTACCGGCACTAAGTGGCAGGCCTGCATCTGTCGCGAGTTGGGCAAGCTCAGCGGCTGCGACATAGAGGCGCGCTTCGTCGTTGGACGACAAGACGATGTCATCCATGTAAACGCTGACAGTCATGTCTCCGGAAGATTCGCACTGCCGTAAAAACCGCCCTACTCGACTGCGGTTAAGCGCCAAAGATGCCAAAATCGGGGATTGAACATACCCATACGGCAGCATGGTCTTACGAGTGTCGGGACGGATGACCACGCTGTCGCTTGCTATCTTCCTGGCATCAACGTAGGAAAAACTCTTCTTCAAGCTGCGCGTGACTCTCGATTGATTGATGCGACCAAAGAAGTCGTCAAGATCGCAGCGAAAGAAGTATTGATTTTTCAAATGTCGCCGGAGAGCCGCCACATGCCCACCCTTGCGAAGGTGAAAGTAGAACTTGGGGCAAGCCCACACCTTTGACACAGATAAACGGATCGCCTCACCTGCAGCCTTGCCCAAGGGAGTCGGGACATACACCCATCGCCCTGGTTTTACCTCAAAGCGGTGTTCCCATCTCTTCATCGCGAAGCCCACGAGTAGTTAGATGCCATGTTCATGAGCGCTGCCAGGAAACGGAAAAATCCGCCCCCAAACGACAGCAACGCATGAACTAGGCGGGTCTTACGAATAAATTTCTTCATAAGATCACTCCTCTATTCTTAGCTCCGGCTTGCCTAGCGCAGGGCGCATGGACACATAACCAACGGCGACCACCGAATAGAGACATGCGGCGTCGAGTAAGTCACTTGGTGACGAATAGAGGAACAGGCCGAGAGCCTATCGCCAGAGCGCCCCTAGTGTAACGCACGAGAAGCAAAGTCATCAATTTTGAAGCAATGAATCGGACTCTACCGACCATCACCGGCAACCGTTTACCGAGCTCTACTCTCTCCAGCCACAGATCTTGTTGCGGCGCGTCGTGTGATACGCCCAAGGTTCCGTAGACACTCAAGACTGAACCGCCCCGGGATTTCGGGAGGCTGTTTGGTTTGAGTCACGCCGCTTTGGCGTAACCGGCCTGTTGTCGATAGTAAGCCTCTTCGGCTTCCGCTGGCGGAATGTTCCCGATCGACCCCAGCAAGCGTTTGTGGTTGTACCAGTCCACCCAATCCAGCGTGGCCAGTTCCACATCCTGGCGGTTGCGCCACGCGCGCCGGTGGATCACCTCGGCCTTGTACAACCCGTTGATCGTCTCGGCCAACGCGTTGTCATAGCTATCGCCCACGCTGCCCACCGACGGCTCGATCCCGGCGTCGGCCAGCCGCTCGGTGTAGCGGATCGACACATACTGCACGCCGCGGTCGGAGTGGTGGATCAGGCCGCCTTCGGTTGGACGACGCGCATGCAGCGCCTGCTCCAGCGCGTCCAGCACGAAGTCCGTGTGCGCCGTCTGCGACACCTTCCAGCCCACGATCCGCCGTGCGTACACGTCGATCACGAAGGCCACGTACACGAACCCGGCCCAGGTCGAGACATACGTGAAGTCGCTGACCCACAGTCGGTTCGGCGACGGCGCATGGAACTGTCGGTTCACCTTGTCCAGCGGGCACGGCCGCTTGTCGCTGATCGTGGTCTTGACCACCTTCCCGCGTACCACGCCGCGCAGGCCAAGTGCGCCCATCAGTCGCTCCACCGTGCAGCGGGCCACCGCATAGCCCTCGCGCTTGAGCTGCCGCCAGACCTTGCGCACGCCGTACACCTGTCGGTTCTGCTCCCATACCCGCCGGATCTGCGGGCGCAGCGCCTGGTCCTTCCACCAGCGGTTCGGGCGCAAGTTCGCGTCCGCTTCCCGCTGCGCGTGGCGGTAATACGTCGACGGGGCAACCTGCAGCACCTTGCAGATTGGCTCGACCCCGTGAACATCGCAATGTTCGGTCACGAACGTGGTCAGGGCTTGAAGCGGCGGTCGAGCTCCGCCTGGGCAAAATACGCGCTGGCCTTGCGCAGGATCTCGTTGGCTTGCCTCAGCTCGCGCACTTCGCATTCCAGCGCTTTCATCCGCGTCCGCTCGTCCGTCGTCAGCCCCTGACGCTTGCCGGCATCACGCTCGGCCTGACGCACCCAGTTGCACAGCGTCTGCGACGAACAGCCAATCTTCCCGGCAATCGATTCGATCGCCGCCCACTGCGAGCCGTACTCGCCCTGATGCTCCCGCACCAGCCGAACCGCGCGCTCTCGCACTTCCGGTGAATATTTCGTCTTGCTCATCGCCCCATCTTCTCAAGAGTTGGAGCCTCCCGAAATCCCGGGGCGGTTCACCCGGACTCTAAACCCGGCCGCTACTCAGGGCAGGGGGACGTCGCTCCCTAATTCCTCGATCTTGAGTAGCGCCCATGCGAAAAAGAGCGATCACCTCTGTCCACTTTCAGGCTAGCGGTGAGCATGCCCGACCCGCTACAATGGCAGACTGAAAAAGCAGGACACCTTCCTGGTTTCCGTAGCTGTATAGGAGACTCAGGAAGTTCGAGAGGGATCAGTACCTCCCCTCTCTCAGCAAGTTTTTATGATGGTGCAACGCGATTGCACGGATCCAGAGCCACGGCAGCGTGGCCCACGTCTTATGGTGGCCCCGTCGGTCCCTCGCGACGCTAGATCGAAAATCCCGCCAGGGCCGGAAGGCAGCAACGGTATCGATTGATGCGGGCGCCGAGGTCAACCGGCGGGGACACCACCCTAACTCTCACGATGCCCGCCGGATCTTTTAATTTGCAAGCGCGTACTACTGCGTCTGCGACTCCGGGTGCAGCCAGCCCGCATCGCCTTCGAGGTAATGCTCGTGCTTCCAGATCGGCACGCGTGCCTTGACCTCGTCGATGATGAAGCGGCACGCATCGAACGCGGCGCCACGGTGCGCCGCACTGACGCCGACCCACACCGCAATGTCGCCGATGCGCAGCTCGCCCACGCGATGCACGCAATGCGCGTTGACGATGGCAAACCGACTCGCCGCTTCGTCGAGCACGTGCTGCCCTTCGGCTTGCGCGAGCGCGGCATAGGCTTCGTAACGAAGCCCAGCCACGCCGCGGCCTTCGTTGTGGTTGCGCGCCCACCCTTCGAAGCTGGCAAATGCACCAGCATGCGGATGCTCCAAACCGGCACGCAAGCTGTCGACCGGCAATGGCATTTCGGTGAGCGCAAAAATGGCGGTGGTCTGAGCGCTCACGCTCACCCTCCCGAGACCGGCGGGATAAAGACCACTTCGCTGCCATCGCCCGCCGCATCCTCCCAGCGCGCAAACGCGCCATTCACCGCTACGCGCAGCTGCGCCGGCGTCCAGCGCAGGCCGTGGCGTGCATCGAGTTCGGCATACAGCGCGCGCAAGTCCTGCGCATCTGATTGCACCTGCTCGCTGGCAATGCCTGCCGCCTCACGCAGGCTGGCGAAATAAAGCACCGTCACTGTCGCGCTCATCGCTTTGCTCCGATATCGCGTTTGCCGCCAACCTTGGACACCAATTTGGTCGGGCCGATGCTCATGCGGTGCGATAACGCCTTGCACATGTCATAGACCGTCAACGCCGCCACGCTGGCACCGGTGAGTGCTTCCATCTCCACACCGGTGCGATGCACGCAGCGCACGGTGCAGCTGATTTCCAGCACTTGTTCGCCAGCCCAGTCGATCTCGAAACGACACGCATCGATCGGTAGCGGATGACAAAACGGGATCAATTCGTGCGTGCGCTTGACCGCCATCGTGCCGGCGATCACGGCAGTTTCCACGATGCCGCCCTTGGCACTGCGCAAGCCGTTGGCGCGCAACCGCGCCGCTACGGCAGCGGGAAATCGCACGCGGCTTTCGGCGGTGGCGCTGCGTGCGGTGACCGCCTTGTCCGAGACATCCACCATCGTCGGAAGCCCGGCATCATCCAGGTGAGTCAGGCATGCGGAACGGGATTTTGCGGGCATGGGAGATGACACGATGACAGACGCGCAGGATGCGACATTGTCGGTGAACGGAGTGCCTTGATGGAACATTAGCTGCCATCCATTCGCGTTCTTGCGCCATAGCAGAAGTGCGCAATGCACGCCGCGCGATGCCATCACGGCAATCGACCGACCGATAATGCGCAAGATGCGGCACCAGTAGCACCCATTCGAAGCCATCTGCTTTGTAATCGATTGCAACCTGATCGGCACTCAACGCAGCGATGACATCGGTTGCGTGTAACGCCATCCGGATGCGCCGAACTCCACAAACGCTGGATCGAGCAAGTCTTCCAGCGCCTGCACGGCGCTGCTTACCCGTGAATCGAGCAAACCCAGCTCCAGCGCGCGCAACTGCAGCAGAAGCGATATCTGGCTCACCCGCCGATCAAAAACATCTCGACCGGCTTTCCGCGACGCGGTGTCGATGCGCGCACCTCGCTGTAGCGATCGCCACGCATGCCCCAGCGCTGACGTAGATGGGTCGCCAGACCGTGCTCGCCATCGGCCAAGGCCTGCTTGAGGTCGTGGCCCTGGGTGGCGAACAGGCAGGTATACAGATGGCCATCGGCCGATACGCGCGCACGTTGGCAGTCGCCGCAGAACGGCACGCTGATCGAACTGACGAAACCCACCTCGCCTGCACCATCGGCAAACGCGTGGCGCTGCGCCACTTCACCGGTGTAATTGGCATCCAGCGGCTCCAGCGGCCAGCGCGCGCGAATGCGCTCGTGCAATTGCGCGGAGCTCACCACCGCATCCGGTGTCCAGCCATTGCAACTGCCCACATCCATGAATTCGATGAAGCGCAGTACGTGGCCGGTGCCGCGGAAATGCTCCACAAGCGGCAGCACCTGATCTTCATTGACGCCACGCTGCACCACGCAATTGATCTTCAAGCACTGGAAGCCGGCTTGCTCGGCCCTGGCAATGCCGGACAGCACCTGTGCGATGTCGCCTCGACCGCCGCTCATGCGCTTGAACAGCTCCGGCTCCAGCGCATCCATGCTGACGGTAATGCGTCGCAGCCCGGCCTGACGCAGCGCCACGGCATGACGAGCAAGCAAGGCACCGTTTGTGGTCAGCGCCAAGTCCTCGATGCCGTCGATCGTGGTGAGTCGCGCGATCAAGCTCGGCAAGTCGCGACGCAGCAGTGGTTCGCCGCCTGTCAGACGCACCTTGGTAACGCCGACCGACACGAATGCACGCACCAGTGTTTCCAGTAGATCGAAGCTCAGGCGCTGCTGCGCATCGAAGCCATAATCGTCCGGCATGCGGTCGGCTGGCATGCAATAGCCGCAACGAAAGTTGCAGGCCTCGATGACCGACAAGCGCAGATCGCGCAATGGCCGACCATAACGGTCCTGCATCGGCGCAGTCGCAAGATCCGGCAGCAGCAAGGCACCCATCAGCGCACCGTGGCGGCGGTCGGGTCCGCCAGCGCCAGATGTTGCCCAGGCACAGCCACGCGGTGCCCGCGTGCGCGAAGCACGTCGGCGTCAGCATCGCTGGCGTAGTGGTACAGCAGCATGCGGCTCAACAGGTCCTGCGAGTATTCCCGCTCCAAATCGTCCACACCAGTATGCGACGGGTTGCCGTGAACGCTGCAGTCATGCGCGATGAGCTCGCTGTCGTCGGCGTAACGGGCCAGCATCTCCGGGACCGGTCGGGTGTCGCCGGTCCACACCAGCGCGCCCTTAAGGCGCAGCCCATAGGCCGTCTCTGGCCAATGGTGGCGCACCGGGAATACTTCTAGCCGCACCCCGTCGTGCCAGAAGGCATCACCGACCGGCACCAACTGAAACGCGTCCCAAAAATTTGCGCCACCCTCGGCCAGTACATTCGGGTAGTCGGCAATGCGTCGCTGCAGCAATGGCACCACCGGCGCCGGCACGTACAGTCGGGTGCACCCGCGGCGTTCGGAAAAATAGCTATCCACGAACACCCGCTCCATGCCGCCCACGTGGTCCAGATGCACATGGGTGATGAAGATCGCCCGCGGCAACTGACCATAATGGGCTTGGTAGGCGGTGAGCCCTTCGCTGCCGCAATCGATCGTCAGCCAAGGCATGCCAGCACGTTCGATGGTCGCCATCGGCGAACCAAGCGACACTGCCGACGCATTGCCGACCCCCTGCACACGCAACGCCCAATTCATCAGTAGCCTCGGCCCCAGGCCAGTTCATAAGCGCGATGCAGGCGCTCATAGTCTTTGTCGACCTCGTCGCGGCTGCGATTGCCGCGCAGCTTCAACAGCGAGCGATGCAGACGCTTTAGATTGCCCTCACGCCAGCGCGTGGCCGGAATGCGCAGCACGCCGCGATCGAAATCGATCAACCAGCCATGCCCGCCGGCATCGAACAAGATGTTGTGCGCATTGAGATCTGCGTGATCCAGACCGGCCCGATGGAAACGCACGATCAACCGCCCGGTCTCTTCCCAGGGCGCGCCACGCCCGGCGACCTGCGCGTGATCGGCGAGCGAGCGCACGTTTTCCAGGCGCTCCATCAACAACGCGGCGCGATAGCTCACACCTTCGCGCAGATAGCACGCACCCAAGGGACGCGGTACCGGCAACTTGCGCTGCAGTAGTTCGCGCATCAGCCGGAACTCGGCAAAACTGCGCGTGCGCCCCGCCCCTTTCCACAGATAGCGATCGCGGCTGATGCGCGCGGCCATGCCGCCACGCAGATACTGCCGCAACACGCTATGGCCGAACGGCGCGTCGACAAACCACGCCCCTCCACGCCCGCCTTCATCGACCGGCCGTGCCCTGTCGCCCCAAGATTGCGGCGAAAACAGGCTGGCGTCGGCTTGCCGCAGCCGTTCGCGGTCGAACAGAATGGCGCCATAGTCGCGGCCTTCGCGGCACGGCGTCAGCGCTTCAGTGGCGTCGAAAGCAACCATCTATCGAGTCTAACAACACCATGGCTTCTACGCCCGCTTCGTTATGCCTGCTGCGCCTGTCTGCCCTGGGCGACGTCACCCACGTGGTGCCGCTGGTGCGCACGTTGCGGGCGGGCTTTCCCGCAACGCAGGTGCATTGGATCATCGACAAGGCAGGTCTGAAGTTGCTCGACGGCCTGCCCGGCGTGACTTTCCATGCCTACGACAAGCGCACTGGCGTGGCCGGCATGCGCGCATTGCGCCAGTCATTGGCACCGCTGGGCCGCTTCGATGCGTTGCTGCAGATGCAGGTGGCGTTGCGCGCCAACGTGCTGTCGGCGTTCGTGCCGGCGCAGCGACGCATCGGCTATGACCGCAGCCGTTCCAAGGATCTACATGGCTTATTCGTCGACGAGCGCATCGCCGATCGCCCCGGCATCCACGTGCTCGACGCCATCGGCAGCTTCGCCGAACCGCTGGGCCTGACCCAGACCCAGGTGCGCTGGGACCTGCCGGTACCGGACGATGCACACCGCTGGGCGCACGCGCAGTGGGACGACGATGGACGCCCGGTGCTGATGATTTCGCCGTGCTCCAGTCATGCACGTCGCAACTGGTATCCCGACCGCCATGCCGCCCTGGCCGACCATGTTGCCGCGCAAGGCTGGCGGATCGTGCTGTGCGGTGGTCGCAGCGAACTGGAGCGCAGCACCGCCAACGCCATCGTTGCAGCAGCCCGTACGCCGATACTGGATCTGGTCGGCAAGGACACGCTCAAGCAGTTGCCTGCCCTGCTCGCCCGCGCCGATCTGGTCGTCACACCGGATTCCGGACCGATGCATATCGCCAACGCGATGGGCCGCAAGGTGCTTGGCCTGCATGCGGCCAGCAATCCGTTGCGCAGCGGCCCGTATTCGGATGTGCGCTATTGCGTGAATCGTTACGACGCGGCGGCGCGCAAGCATCTGGGCAAGCCGGCCGACCAGTTGAAGTGGGGCAGCAAGATCGAATTCGACGATGTGATGTCGCTGATCAGCGTGGACGATGCGATTGCCGCCTTCGAGCGTTATCGCGCCGATCGTCTGCGCTGAGCGTTGGCGAACGGTTCCTCGTCCGAATGCTCGCTCAGCCCGTTGAGCAAGCCACGCGCGTAGCGCCGCTGCTCATCCGCTCTGGGACAAACTGCGCAGCACGCAGTCGTCAGATGGTCGCAAGAAGCAGGAGCAGCAACTTCGGTGCATCGAAAACATACCGTTCCGAGTACCTATCGTGCTGGCCTGACGGCGCCTCAATCGGCCCGCCCGCCGCTGTCAGGAGCCAGTGGCGCGGTAGTCCTGATACGACTTCTCTTCCACATACGACGAACCCAGCGCCAGATTGATCTGTTTCTTGATGCGCGCGCGTTTGTCGTTTTCGATGTAGACACTGCGCGCCAGCTGCACGAAAGCATCGTCGAACATCTGCGCCTGTTCCTTGAGGCGGAGGTCGTCCTCGATCACCCACAGCCGCTCGTTGACTGCCTTGAGCTCGGCGCGCAGACGGACGATGTCGTGACCGGCGGCCGGATGCGCCATCCAGCTGGTTTCCAACGCGGACAACTCGTTGCGCACATTGGTCAGCTTGGTCGGGTCGCTAATGCGCTCGGACTTGATCTGCAAGATCGCGATCTTGTCGAGCAGCTCACCAAAGGACACGGGCACCAGAATCTCGGACATGACAGGCCTCCAACGGATATCGAGCGGATTGTAGTCATCGCAGCAGCGACTGACTGCGACACATAAACAAAAGCCCCCTTGCGGGGGCTGATGCGCATCAGGCGACGTTGCTACCGGCGAAACTCACGCGGCAGCGACACAATTCGTCGTCTCAATCTGGCGGAGAGGGGGGGATTCGAACCCCCGAGGCGCTATAAACGCCTGCCTGATTTCGAGTCAGGTACATTCAACCGCTCTGCCACCTCTCCAGATAGTCCCCATTGCACTTGGGCCGAGAATCATACGAGCACACGCGCCAAGCCACAAGCGGCCTGGGCTAGCGTCAGCACGGTCGGCGTTCGGCCGGGCGTGAACCGGCACTACGACACCTGCCAGCGGTCTGTTGCCGCTGGCAGGTCGGGCCGCGATGATGGTGACGCATCTTCCTCCTTGGCGACTTGGCCCCATGCTCGAATTCGGACACCTCACCCACGTCGGCCTGCGCCGTGACCTCAACGAGGACACGTACTACGGCGACAGCGAGCTGGGACTGTGGCTGGTGGCCGACGGCATGGGCGGGCACGCCTGCGGCGAAGTCGCCAGCGCCCTGGCCCGCGAAACCATCGTGCGCGAAGTGCGCGCCGGCACCCAACTTGCCCAGGCGGTGCGCATCGCCGACGAAGAAATCATCAAGGCCTCGCGCCGCTGCAACGACACCTTGCCGATGGGCACCACCGTGGTGGCTGCACGCGTACTGGGCCAGCGCTTCGAAGTGGCCTGGGTCGGCGACAGCCGCGCCTATCTGTGGCGCGACGGGCGTCTGGCGCAGCTGAGCCAGGACCATAGTTATGTGCAAGAACTCATCGCCCAGGGCACGCTCACCAGCGAGCAGGCGCGCGCGCATCCGCACCGCAGTGTGGTGACGCAGGCGCTGGGCGTGACCAATCCGGCTCATCTCAATGTCGCCACCATGCAGGGCGAACTCAAATCCGGCATGCAGCTGCTGTTATGCAGCGACGGCCTGACCGAAGAAGTGGACGATGCGGACATCGCGGCAACCTTGTCGCAGGCCGATTGCAGTGCGCAGGAGTGTGTCGAATGTCTGGTCGCCGCGGCGTTGGATGGCGGCGGCTCGGACAACATCACCGCGATCCTGGTGCGCAGTTACTAGAGCGGTGATCGAAACCACCGCGCTGCGCTGATTGTGCGCGGCCAATGCTCGAAACCGGCATGTACCTGTCGACCAGTCCGGCATCGATGCGCCTTCTACAGCCACGTGACGACTGCTCGCTACTTGTTAGCCACTCTGAGCGACGGCAAGTAGCCAGTCGGGCGATAAGCTTCAGTGCTTGAGGCATGCAGCAACCGAAGTGGCGGGCGACACATGCCAATTTCCAGCATGCACAGCCACTCTCCAACGTCGGCGCCGTCCTCCACTAGCGCCCTACCCTGCGACAGCGACGTCTTCGGCCGGTTCGTCCCACAACGCACGCCCAGCCTTCTTGCGCAACTGCGCCAGACGCGCCTCATGCGCCTGCGACTCCGAAGCGGTCACCGCCACGCGCGGGCGCGGCAACAACAGCGACGGATCGAAGGTGATCGCACTGCTGCCGTCTTCGTTGATCTGGCCGGAATCGGCGCTAGCGAAGCCGATTTCTTCCTGCCCCGAGGTCAGCGCGATATACACATCGGCCAGGATCTGCGCATCGAGCAAGGCGCCGTGCAACTGGCGATGCGAGTTGTCCACGCCCAGGCGCTTGCACAAGGCATCCAGCGAATTGCGCTGCCCCGGATAGCGCTCGCGCGCCATCATCAAGGTATCGATCACCGTCGCGCGCTCGATGATGCGCCCGTAGTTATCGCCTATCAGCGCCAGTTCGTTGTCCAGAAAGCCCAAGTCGAACGCGGCGTTGTGGATGATCAACTCCGCGCCGTCGATGTACGCCAGGAATTCGTCGACTACCTCTGCAAACACGGGCTTGTCGGCCAGGAATTCCAGGGTCAACCCGGTCACTTCCTGCGCGCCGGGCTCGAAATCGCAATCGGGCTTCAAATAACGGTGGAAGTTGTTGCCGCTCGGGCGCCGCTCCAGCAGCTCCACCGCACCGATTTCGACGACGCGGTTGCCCTTGCGCCATTCCAGGCCGGTGGTTTCGGTATCGAGAATGATCTGACGCATGAATCCTCTTGCTTACGCTGTTGCGCTACCAGCGCGCTGGGCGATGGCTTGGTTACGGGCAAGCACGTCGACGCGCTCGTTGTCCGGGTCGCCGTTGTGGCCCTTCACCCACCGCCAATCGATGCTGTGACGTTGCGTGGCTGCATACAGCCGCTCCCACAGCTCGCGGTTCTTGACCGGGTCGCCGCCAGATGTTTTCCAGTTGCGCCGCACCCAGCCGGTCATCCACTCGGTGATGCCTTGGCGCACGTATTGCGAGTCGGTGTGCAGCACGATCTGGCACGGCTCGGTCAGCGTTTCCAGCGCCATGATCGCCGCCATCAACTCCATGCGGTTATTGGTGGAATTGGGCTCGCCGCCGGCCAGTTCCTTTTCGCGGCCGTTGTAACGCAACAAGGCCGCCCAACCGCCCGGCCCGGGATTGCCAAGGCAGGAGCCATCGGTATGCACTTCAATTGATTTCATCAGCTTCCATTGTTGCAAGTGGGCAGGTCAGATCGTGGCCACCGGTTGCGGCCAGCGCGAAGGTAGTGCGATCGGTGCTGGACCGATCGCGGCGGCGGTGCGCTTTTCCACTTCAAGTAGGTACACCGCGCGCCAGGGTGCGCTGTCAGGGTCGGTGGAGCCGCGCCCGGTGCGCCAGATCGGCCCCAGGTAACGCTCCGTCTCCACGCTTTGCAGACCGGCGCGCTGCGCCAACGAGCGCCAGCGATCCGGGCGCAAGGCGACCGGCCCGCGCCGCGCCCAGCGAAAGCGGTACGGGCTCAGTGGATTGAGCGTAAACAGCCACAGGCGACCACCCGGCATCAGCAGCCGCTCGCATTCGGCCAGAAATTCGGCCGCACCGGCAATCACAGCATGCTGCACCACGATTGCCTGCAGGCTTTCGGTCGGCAACGGAAACGGAATGGCGCAACGCGCATCGCCAGCAAAGCGCCCGGCACTGCGATACAGCCGCAGACCGCGCCCCTGCAGCGCCTCGCGCGCGGGCATTTCGGTGGTCGGCGTCAACCACAACCAGGGTTGCGATGGACGTGTCTGCAGCGCCTCCAGCGCCAATCGGCGCTCCAGCTGGAGCAAGCTGCGTCCTGCACCGGTCTCAAACCACGATGAGACGCCAGCTTGACGGGAGAATGACATGGCATGCATGGTCCCAATTCTATGCGACTGATCGCCCTGCCCGCATTCGAAGACAACTACATCTGGGCGCTGGTCGCTGCGGATGGCCGCACGGTCATCGTCGATCCTGGTCGAGCCGAGCCAGTCTTCGCCGCTGCAGAACGAGAAGGACTCATTCCCAGCGCAGTCCTGCTGACCCACCACCATGCCGACCACATCGGCGGCGTAGCGGGGTTACAGCAACGATGGCCAAGCCTTGCACTGTTCGGCCCTGCAGACGAGCGCATTCCCGCAGACGCCCATCAGGTTGGCCAGGGCGAACGCTTGAGTTTGCTTGGCAACCGGTTCGAGGTGCTGGAAGTCCCGGGCCATACCCGCAGTCATATCGCGTTCGTCACCGACGGCCTTCTGTTCAGCGGTGATACCCTGTTCAGCTTAGGCTGTGGGCGGATGTTCGAAGGTACAGCTCCTCAGATGTTCGACTCGCTGCAGCGCCTGGCCTCCCTGCCCGGCCAAATGCGTGTGTGTTGCGGCCACGAATACACGTTGGCCAATGCGGCCTTTGCACTGCACGTCGATCCCACCAACGCTGCCTTGCAGCGCCGTCAACAGGAAGCCCAGGCCATGCGTCGTGCAGCCCGTCCCACCCTACCGATTTCGCTGAAGAGTGAGCTGGACACCAATCCGTTCTTACGCACCAACAGCCCCGCAATACGCGCCGCAGTCGCACCGCGCGCAGCTGGCGCACTTTCCTTAGAAGTAGATGTTTTTGCCGAACTTCGGCGCTGGAAAGACGAATTTCGCGCATGAAGCGCCTGCTTCTGGCAGTGCTGGCTGCGTGCGCAGCCGTTGCACCGGCAGCCGCATCGTCAAACAACGCAAGGCGCCCCGAAGCCGCGGACGGCTCCACGACACCGATCACCGCACCCGGCGTGCGCAACGGACGGGAGATTTTCTCGTCGTTTCTGGATGGTCGCGCCGATCCTGGCTGCGGCAGCGAGCACAACGACACCCGCTGGGAACACGATTTCTCGCGTGCCCCGGCTCGCTTGGCTGATGGTGCGCAGGATGTCCTGCCGCTGTTCGGCTATGTGGTCGATGAACTGCGCGCAGCCGACATGCCGACCGAATTTGCGCTGATTCCGTTTGTCGAAAGCGGCTACCGCCCAGGCGCCCGCAACGGTGGCGGCCCTGCCGGCCTGTGGCAGTTCATCGCCACTACCGCACGCAACCATCATGTACCGGTCGGCGCGCAATACGATGGCCGCCTGTCGGCCGTGGATTCCACCACCGCGGCGGTGCGTTATCTCAAAACGCTGTACGGCATGTTCGGCGGCGACTGGCGCATGGCGCTGATGGCCTACAACGCTGGCGAGTACCGTGTACTGCAAGCGATGCGCACCGCCGGCATGAACGCGCAGAACGCCCGATCGTCCGAACTGCCTGGCATGTCCAAGGTCACCTACGAATATGTGGAAAAGCTGCATGCGCTGGCGTGCGTGCTCGATCACGCGCAACAACACGGCAACCTGCTGACCTCGCTGGATCGCCCAGTCCCGGTACTCACCAAACACGCCCTGCCGGCCGGGACCAGCCTCAATGCCTGGGCCGGAGAACGCGCGATCGAGCCGCAACTGCTTGCCCGGCTGAATCCCGCCCTGGCCGGCGTGCGCGCCGCGCCGCGTGGTGTGCATGTGCTCGCTCCGATCGCACAAGCGCAGCCAGGATCAGCCAACGCCGTTGTCGCATCGGCTGATCTGGGCAGGATTATCGACACCAACGATGCGGCCCCGACGGTCGTTGCGACGTCAACCTCCAAGGCCTCGACGTCTCAGGCACGGACCCACACCGTTCGCAACGGCGAGTCCGCCTGGACCATTGCACGTCGCTACGGCGTCACCGTGACGACGCTGCTCGCCAGCAATGGCCTGGACAAGCGCGCAGTTCTCAAGCCAGGCATGGTGCTGTCGTTCGACGGCATGCCTTGATTTAAGCGCGACCAGCGCACTGCTCGCCGTGTCGTTGCCCCGATTAGACTGAATAGAGCGGCTAACAAAACGTAGCGAGCAGTCGTCGGGTGGGTGCTGGCGGCGCGGAGGAACCGGAGTGCACGCGTGGTACATGCCGATTCCGAGCACCGGCCGCGCCAGCCTGGCGGTGAGCGCAGTCGTTTTGTTAGCCGCTCTTGGTCCGGACATTTGCTATATCTCAAGCATCCCTACGACCTGTCAGATGAAGCAGTCTGCGAACGGTGGCTGGAAAATCCGTATCGGCGAGGTCGTTTTCCAGAAAAGGCAATCGCATACTAGTTCAAGCGGATGCGGCGCATCCTGCGACATATTGATCGAGTCCCGTACATGTCGGGTTGGCTGATTGGAGACGTAAATGCCTGAACTTCCCGAAGTCGAAACCGCCTTGCGTGGCTTGTCGCCGCATCTGCTCGGGCAACGCATCCATGGCGTCATCTTGCGGCGGCCGGACCTGCGCTGGCCGATTCCTGAGCAAATCGAGCGACTGCTTCCTGGCGCGACCATCACCAATCTGCGCCGTCGCGCCAAGTACTTATTAATTGATACAGATGCCGGAGGCAGTGCGTTGCTACACCTCGGGATGTCCGGAAGCCTGCGTGTGTTGTCTGGCGATACGTTGCCGCGTGCGCACGATCATGTGGATATCAGCCTGCAGAATGGGCGTGTGTTGCGTTTAAACGACCCACGCCGCTTCGGTTGTCTGTTGTGGCAATCCGATACCCAAACCCATGAGTTGCTTGCCGCACTTGGTCCAGAACCATTATCCGATTCATTTACTGGCGATTATCTGCACGCGCTGGCGCGTGGTCGCCGTGCGGCAGTGAAAATCTTTCTGATGGACCAATCTGTTGTTGTAGGTGTTGGTAATATTTATGCTGCCGAGAGCCTGCATCGCGCGGGGGTCAGCCCGTTGCGAGAGGCTGGCAAGGTGTCGCTGGATCGCTATCGGCGCTTGGCTACGGCGGTGAAAGACATTCTGGGATATGCGATTGAGCGTGGTGGAACCACATTGCGGGATTTCATCAGTCCCGACGGTGCCCCTGGCTATTTCGAGCAGGAGCTCACGGTATATGGACGCGAAGGTGAACCTTGCAAGCAGTGCGGGCGCATGCTGCAGCACGCCACGATCGGACAACGCGCAACCGTGTGGTGCGGTAGTTGCCAGCGGTAAAACCTTCAGGACAACGAGCTTGGCGAACCGGGCAACGCACCAGGTCTGACATCTGAAGCTGTGCTGCTTCCAAACTACTTGGAGCAGCTGCCAATACTTGGCGAGCGGTCATTAAATGGTTGCGGACAAGGCATAGTCATCGTTCTGTGCGATCTGTGCGAATGACAGATGCCGCATCAATCACCAACCCCGCGCTCTTGCAGCTGCATAGCGGCTTCTATTAGCTGCTCTAAGGAAGGTCTGAACAACTCTCAACACCTAAAAATATCAGCATAGAGAGCGCCAGTAACGCGTAAATTGGGTATGTAAGACGAGATTTTGCGCTTATCTGGCGGCTTCAGCTGCCGCCGGACAGCATTATGCCTTGGCCGGCAATAACTGCCGGCGCACCATCCATAGATTGGATAGCGCAAACAGCGTCAGCACCTGCGCGGTATTCTTCGCTAGGCCGCGATAGCGGACCTTGACGTAACCAAACTGGCGTTTGATCACCCGAAATGGATGTTCCACCTTCGCCCGCAGGCTGGCCTTGGTGTGCTCCCAGCGCTGGGCCCACTGCAACTCGCGCGCGTTCTTGATCTGCTTGAGCTTGGACGGCTTCTCTGCAATCAGGTAGCGCAACTTGCGCTTGCGCGCCATCTCCGCGCGCTTGTCCAGCCCCGTGTAACCGCTATCCCCGCTGAGCGTGTCTTCCTTGCCATGCAGCAGCTTGTGCGCCTGCGTGATATCGGCAACGTTGGCCGCCGTGCATTCCACGTGGTGCACCAACCCGGACACATCGTCTACTCCAATGTGCGCTTTCATCCCGAAGTAATATTGCTTGCCTTTCTTGGTCTGGTGCATCTCAGGATCGCGCGCGTGGTCAGCGTTCTTGGTCGAACTGGGCGCAGCGATCAGGGTTGCATCGACGATCGTGCCCGAGCGCAGACTTTGACCCTTGCGCGCCAGATGCGCGTTGACCGCTTCCAGCATCCGCGCGGCCAGGCCATGGGTCTCCAGCAAACGACGAAAATTGAGAATCGTGGTCTCGTCAGGAACGTTGTCCAACCCACCGAGCTGGGCAAAACGCCGCAAGCTCGGGATCTCATGCAACGCTTCTTCCATCGCCGGATCGCTCAGCGCGTACCACTGTTGCAGTAGATGAATCCGCAACATCGTGGCCAGTGCGTACGGCTGCCGACCTGGCCGTCCCGACGCCGGATAGTGCGGTGCGATCAGCGCAAGCAACCGCTGCCACGGAACGACCTGCTCCATCTCGGCCAGGAAGATTTCCCGGCGGGTCTGCTTGCGCTTACCCAGGCCCTCGGCGTCACCAAACGTCAGTTGCATGGATCACTCCTCAACGTAGGTGTGTAGTGTCGCGCATCTGGGGGCGTTGTTCAGAGCTTCCCTAATAAGAGTGGCTAACAAAACGTAGCAAGTAGTCGCCAGGTGGGTGCGGACGGCGGTGTACGCGTGGTACATGCCGATCCCGAGCACCGGCTGCGCCCGCCTGGCGGTGAGCGCAGTCGTTTTGATAGCCGCTCTTATACGCTGCAATTTTTCAGGTCTCCCTACACACCTACAAATCGAGGCCGCACCATCACTGCACCGATTGGCACGCCGCATCAGGCGGCGTGCCGATCGCAACATTACTGGCCGATATGCTGCTTCAGCCAGCTATTGACGGTGTCGTGCCACAGCACGCTGTTGTCCGGCTTGAGCACCCAATGGTTCTCGTCCGGGAAATATAGGAACTTGGATGCGATGCCCTTGCGCTGCAGCGCGGTAAATGCGGCCAGGCCCTGCTCGACCGGAATGCGGAAATCCTGCTGGCCGTGGATCACCAGCATCGGTACTTTCCACTTGTCCACGTGCAACACCGGGTTGAACTTCTCGTAGCCAGCCGGGTTCTGCCACGGGGTGCCGCCATTTTCCCATTCGCTGAACCACAGTTCCTCGGTGGCATAACCCATGGTGCGGTTGTCGAACACGCCGTCGTGATCGACCAGGCATTTCCATGGATGGTTCCCATCTTTATCAAGCCACGTCCCGGCCATCCAATAGACCATGTAGCCGCCGTAGCTGGCGCCCAGTGCGCAGGCCTTGTCGCCGTTGAGGAAGCCGTACTGCTTCCGCGCAGCGGCCCACCCTTTTTGCAGATCTTCCAGCGGGCGGTCGCCCCAATGTTGGCTGATCGCGTCGGTGAATTGCTGGCCGTAGCCGGTGGAACCGTGGAAATCGATCATCACCACCGCGTAGCCCTGCCCGGCGTAAGTCTGCGGATTCCAGCGATTGCTCCAGCCATTGCCAAAGCTGTCCTGCGGGCCGCCGTGGATCAGAAACGCGACCGGATAGGTTTTGCCTTCCTGGTAGTTGTACGGCTTGACCACATAGCCGTGCACGGTGTCGTTATTCCAGCCCTTGAACTGGAACTGTTCGTAATCGCCGAATTGCACATCCGGCAGCAACTCGCCTGCGCTTTGCGTCATCGCACGCAAACTTTGGCCTTGCACATCGCTGACAAAGATCTGGTCGCCGCTCTTGAGCGAACTACGCGTAAACGCCAGCGTAGTGCCGGCCAGCGTCGGCGCATGCACGCTGCCCTCGCCCACCAGCTTGGTCGCCTCACCGCTGGCGATGTCGATCTTGAACAGCGGATGCTCGCCCAGGTCCTCGGCGCTGGTGTAGATGCTGGCGCCATCGTCGCTCAACACGATCTCGCCGGCCGAACGGTCCCACTTGGGCGCGATCTCGCGGGCCTTGCCGCTGGCCACGTCCATCGCCATCAGGCCGAAGCGGTCGGCTTCGAAACCGGGGCGCTTCATTGCGCGGTAGTATAACGTCTTGCCGTCGGTGCTGAACACCGGGCCGGCATCCCAGGCCGGGTTGGATGCGGTGAGATTGACCGGTGCGGACCTGCCGCTGGCATCCAGGCGATACAGATCGAAGTTGGTCTGCCACGACTCGTCGTTGCCGGTGGGCTTGCCCCCAGCCGTTGCAGTTTTGCCCGCCTCCGTGCCATAAGGCTGCGGCACGCGCACGCTGGCCACCACGCTGCCGCCATCCGGCGACCAGGTATAATCGTCATTGCCACCTGACGGCTTGGATGGCGCATCGCCGGCCAGCGTGGCGCTGATCGCCGAGGCACCGACCACCGCCTTTGCACCAGCGGCAGGCAGTTCGGCGACGAACAAAGTGTTGCGGCGGCCATCGTTCCAGGTGTCCCAATGCCGCACGAACAGCTGGTCGTACACCACGCCGCTGGCCTTGGCGTCCTTGACGCTGGCGAGCTTTTTCTTAGTGCAGCCCAGATCCGAGCCGCAGTCCTGGAAAACACCGGCACTGAAGACGATGCGCTTGCCATCAGGAGAAAGTTTGTAGCTGTCCACGTCCACCGCAAACGCAGTGAGCTGCTGTGGGGTGCCGCCGGCCAGCGGCTGCGCGTACAGCTGTTGCGTGCCGGATTTGCTGCTGAGCAAGTACACCGTCTTGCCGTCCGGCGACAGCGCCGGGCTGTTGACGTTCCAGCCTTCGGCAGTGAGCCGCTTGGGCGGCAATGCATCGCGGGTACGCAGGCTGCGCATCCACAGGCCGGTGGCCGGCTTGCCGTTGCCGGCGTTGGCCTGCCGCTTGGCGAACACAAGTACGTTGCCATCGGGGCTGAGCGTGGGCGAGGACACGCGGTCAAGCGCCACCATGTCGCGCACATCGAAACCACGCGCGGCGGCAAGGCTTGGCAAGGCGACCAACAGATACAGGGGCAGCACGGCGTAACGCAGCTTCATCGAGATTTCCCGCAACGGTAAAGCATCGATGGTAGGCGTTGCTGCAGCGCACGTGCAAAGGCATTAAGAGCGGCTAACAAAACCCAGGAAGAAGCCGTAAGCAGATGATGGAGCATGCAAGCGAGAGCAACGCCAAGTGGAGATCGATGCGGCGTTCAAAGCGGATGCGCAGTTTGCCCAGGCCTGCGAACCAGGCATGCGTGCGCTCGACGACCCAGCGATGACGGCCCAACCGGTCGTTGCGCTCGATTCCCTTGCGTGCGATCCGCGCAATGATGCCGCGCTGCTTGAGGAAGGCGCGACAGCGGTCGATGTCGTAAGCCTTGTCGGCGTGCAATTTGTCTGGCCAACGTCGCGGGCGCCCTGGTTTGCCACCAATTGGCGGCAAGGCGTCGATCAACTCCTCGAACACGACCGAGTCGTGCCGATTGGCGCCGGTGACGCACACTGCCAAGGGCACGCCGTTGCGGTCCACGATCAGATGCCGTTTGCTGCCGAGTTTGCCGCGATCGGTCGGGTTTGGCCCGGTGTAGGCGCCCCCCGGGGGGAGGCCACACTGGCGGCGTCCAGACTGGCTCGGCTCAGATCCAGCCTCTGGGCGCGACGCAGCTCGGTCAGCAACACCTGATGCAGACGATGCCACACACCGGCGGCTTGCCAATCACGCAACCGGCGCCAGCAGGTCATGCCGCTGCCATAGCCCAGTTCCACAGGCAGGTCTTCCCATGGCATGCCCGTGCGCAAGACATAGACGATGCCGTTGAGGGCTTGCTGATCACTGATGCGCGGCCGTCCACCTTTGGGCGAACGCTTCACTTGGGGAATCAGCGGCTCGATGCGCTTCCACAGCGCAATGGGGATCTCTTTGCGACGTGTCATGTCCGCAATTTTGCCACCGGCGAGACAAGATTCAAGGGGTTTTGTTAGACGCTCTTAGTGCGCGTCAACAGACCGAATTGATGGAGTCGGTTAGAGGCATCAAGACCATAAAACTCGCGAATAAGCAGGTCGAGCGAACTATACGACTGCGTAATGCAACTGTAGAGATGGCCGATCGAGGGATGGTGGCCCAACGCGTCACAATGGCGTTCCAGGCTATCAGCCAGCTTGTATTCGGCATGCAGCGCGTAATTTTAATTGGCGTTGGAGCGTACATGATTATTGGGAAAAAATTCTCCGCGGGAATGATTGTTGAACCGCCCCGGGATTTCGGGAGGCTCCAACTCTTGAGAAGATGGGGCGATGAGCAAGACGAAATATTCACCGGAAGTGCGAGAGCGCGCGGTTCGGCTGGTGCGGGAGCATCAGGGCGAGTACGGCTCGCAGTGGGCGGCGATCGAATCGATTGCCGGGAAGATTGGCTGTTCGTCGCAGACGCTGTGCAACTGGGTGCGTCAGGCCGAGCGTGATGCCGGCAAGCGTCAGGGGCTGACGACGGACGAGCGGACGCGGATGAAAGCGCTGGAACGCGAAGTGCGCGAGCTGAGGCAAGCCAACGAGATCCTGCGCAAGGCCAGCGCGTATTTTGCCCAGGCGGAGCTCGACCGCCGCTTCAAGCCCTGACCACGTTCGTGACCGAACATTGCGATGTTCACGGGGTCGAGCCAATCTGCAAGGTGCTGCAGGTTGCCCCGTCGACGTATTACCGCCACGCGCAGCGGGAAGCGGACGCGAACTTGCGCCCGAACCGCTGGTGGAAGGACCAGGCGCTGCGCCCGCAGATCCGGCGGGTATGGGAGCAGAACCGACAGGTGTACGGCGTGCGCAAGGTCTGGCGGCAGCTCAAGCGCGAGGGCTATGCGGTGGCCCGCTGCACGGTGGAGCGACTGATGGGCGCACTTGGCCTGCGCGGCGTGGTACGCGGGAAGGTGGTCAAGACCACGATCAGCGACAAGCGGCCGTGCCCGCTGGACAAGGTGAACCGACAGTTCCATGCGCCGTCGCCGAACCGACTGTGGGTCAGCGACTTCACGTATGTCTCGACCTGGGCCGGGTTCGTGTACGTGGCCTTCGTGATCGACGTGTACGCACGGCGGATCGTGGGCTGGAAGGTGTCGCAGACGGCGCACACGGACTTCGTGCTGGACGCGCTGGAGCAGGCGCTGCATGCGCGTCGTCCAACCGAAGGCGGCCTGATCCACCACTCCGACCGCGGCGTGCAGTATGTGTCGATCCGCTACACCGAGCGGCTGGCCGACGCCGGGATCGAGCCGTCGGTGGGCAGCGTGGGCGATAGCTATGACAACGCGTTGGCCGAGACGATCAACGGGTTGTACAAGGCCGAGGTGATCCACCGGCGCGCGTGGCGCAACCGCCAGGATGTGGAACTGGCCACGCTGGATTGGGTGGACTGGTACAACCACAAACGCTTGCTGGGGTCGATCGGGAACATTCCGCCAGCGGAAGCCGAAGAGGCTTACTATCGACAACAGGCCGGTTACGCCAAAGCGGCGTGACTCAAACCAAACAGCCTCCCGAAATCCCGGGGCGGTTCATTGTTGCGTTTTTAGCGTACGCAGACAACTTCTCACAGAAGTCTATTAGTTTCATTGACAAAGTGGTGGAGTTGCGGATGGTCCGCATGCATGGCGAGCGAATTGCCGATATAGTGCCCACTGACGCGGAAGAGGATGTTCCGGGTTGGCGCAGTGGAGAGTTGGACCGAAGACACGTGCTTACAGTGCGAAATCTGAGCTTTCGCTATTCCGATGGAGAGCCCCTCATCCTATCTGACCTCAATTTTGTGATCGAGCCGGGAGAAGTGGTGGCGATTACCGGAGTTAGCGGGTCCGGAAAGAGTACTTTGGTAAAACTCTTGCTTGGATTGCTGACGCCAACGGAAGGCGCGGTCGAAATAGACGGAATGGACATCCGGAAATACGGCTTGGCTGAGTACCGCGACCTCCTTGGCGCGGTCATGCAGGAGGATTCGCTATTTGCTGGAACGATTGCTGATAACATCGCTTTCTTCGATCCCGATGTGACTTTAGAAAGAGTCGTAAACGCCGCGAAGCTAGCGGAGTTGCACGACGATATCATTACCATGCCGATGGGTTACGAGTCATTGGTTGGAGACATGGGTTCATCGCTCTCTGGTGGGCAGCGGCAACGACTAGTTCTTGCTAGGGCGCTTTACCGCGCGCCGCAGATATTGATTCTTGATGAAGCAACAAGTCAGCTAGATCAAGCGTGTGAGGCACGGATTGATCGAGCTGTGCGCCAACTTGATATCTCGAGAATCATCATCTCGCATCGACCTAGCACGGTGGCGATGGCAGATCGAGTTCTTCAGATCGAAGATGGTCATGTCAGAGAGGCAAGTGCCTGTCAAACGGGTGGACTTGCAATTGTCTAGGTATCGGAATGTTCTCGCAGGGAAGCCGGGACATTGTAGTGCCGCGCGCAAGCGCCGTTTGGGACGAAAAGGACCGTCCATCGTCATCCATTAACAATCAATCGGAGAAGTGCTATGTCTCGCAATAAGGAAATCAAGCCAGTCTGCTACGCGAACAGCCGCGTCCTGACCGAAGATGAGCTGGTTGAGGTCAGCGGTGGTGCTACCTCGCATCCGACTCTGACTGGCGGCGGCGGCGGCGTTCCCGGCCCCATCGTCGTTCAGCCGGACGGCGACATTACGGTCGACTTCTGAGTTGTATGGAGGGGGGGCAGCCTAGCTGCCCCCTCATTAATGCAGACAATATCGGAGTGTGTAGTGCAATGCACCTGATCTATGGGAATAGTGAGGATTACCACGCGGCAGCAGTTGCCTGGGCTATGCGCAAGCTAGGAGCAGAGGCCTTCATATGGGACGGCCTAGGCGCGACGAAGGACGCTCAGATGACCTTGACTCCTGGAGCTTTGCCCGGCCGGACTCAAATGGGAACGAGAACTTTGCCGAAATTGGACAGTGTCTGGTTCCGCAGGATAGTCAAGCATGCACCAGTCAAAAACGTCGATAAAGAGGCGGTAAAATTTGTAGAGCAAGAGTTGAAGTTCGGTCATTTGAACCTCGCTGTAACCGTGCGAGCCTCCTTAGACTCAACTTCCAAGTGCAACACCCTCATAGCAAGTAAGGTGTTCACATGTCAAAAAGCTATCTCCATCTGAGTGCAGAAGAGCGCGCGGTGCTGCAAATCGAAACACGGCGTGGTCAAAGCTTGCGCTCGATCTCCAGACTTCTGTGCAGAAGCCCATCGACATTGAGCAGGGAGCTGGTCAGGCAGGGCGCCACGAGCTACTGTGCGGCAGATGCGGCCAGGCGTTACAAAGCGCGGCGTCAGCGCAGTGTTCGGCGGCGTAGGCTGACCCCGGGGACGGATTTGTTCCAGCTGGTGCGTGATCATCTTGTGCTGTGGCGCTGGTCGCCCCAGCAGATTGCTGCCAAGCTCTTGATCATGCATCCGGATGATTCTGCCCAGCGCGTCAGCCACGAAACCATCTACGCAACGATCTATGCGCACCCGCGCGGTGGCCTGAAAAAGGAGCTGGTGGAGGCTTTACGCCAGGGCAAGCCTACTCGGGGATTGCGGCGTACGACCGCTGCCAAACGCACCTGGGTGCCGGAGGAACTACGCATCGTGCACCGGCCCGAAGACGTGCGACAGCGCCTGATTCCAGGTCATTGGGAAGGCGATCTGATCAAGGGCGCGTTCAATCGTTCCTGCGTTGGCACGTTGGTGGAGCGCAAGACGCGCTTTGTGGTGCTGTGCCGAATGGACGGCTGCACGGCTGCCGATGCGCTGGAAGGGTTTACCCGCCAGATGAAAAGGCTTCCCGCTTCGATGCGAACGAGCTTGACCTATGATCGCGGGACCGAACTGACGTGTTATGCCGAGCTGATGCAGGGACTGAACATCAATGTGTGGTTTGCCGATCCACACGCGCCTTGGCAGCGCGGAAGCAACGAAAACACCAATGGCCTACTTCGCCAGTTCTTGCCCAAGGGTGCGGATCTGTCCACCGTCAGTCAGGAGTACCTCAATCACATCGCATTACTGATGAACACCCGTCCACGCGAGACGTTGGGATGGAAAACGCCGAGCGAGGCGATGGAGCATGAACTGGCAACTTTCAAATCACGTGTTGCACTTGAATCTTGAGACCACCCTCTGCCAACTTCGTGGTGGGGAACCCGTTCCCGGATCCGACCCAATGCAAAGCGTTCCAGCTCGACACAGCGGCCGCCTTGGGGTTTCTTGTCCCGGAGACACTAATTTCAACACACTATGACGAGGTGGCGAGCTTTGTGCGCCGCGTAGGCAAGGTCGCCGTGAAGCCATTCAATCCATACTTCTGGCACTATGGTGACGAGCGAACATACCGGATTGCTTCAACGACTGTCTTGGACGGAACGGCTGAGCTTGAGTCGGATCAAATTGAGGTTTGTCCCGCGATATATCAGCGATACATCGAGAAGCAATACGAGCTGCGCGTTACCGTCGACGTCCCCCCGCCCTGAGTAGCGGTCGGGTTTAGAGTCCGGGGTTGATGATATCGGTGTTGGCCAGATGTTGGGCATAAGCAGCTGGTGTCATGCCGCCGATCGCCTTCTTGGGTCGGTCCTCGTTGTATTCGCGTCGCCAGCATTCGATCTCGGTGCGCGCGTGCAGCAGTGTTGGGAACCAGTGCTCGTTGAGGCATTCGTCGCGTAGTCGGCCGTTGAACGATTCGACATAGGCGTTTTGATTTGGCTTGCCGGGTTTGATTAGCCGTAGTTGCACACCACGGGCATGTGCCCAGGCGACCATTGCCTTGCCGCAAAACTCCTTGCCGTTATCGGTGCGGATCACCTGCGGCAAACCGCGACTGTGCGCGAGCCGATCCAGCACGCGCGTCGCGCCATGGCCCGAGATTGCGCGCTCCACCTCGATGGCGACCGCTTCGTGCGTGGCGTCGTCCACGATCACCAGACACTTGATCACCCGGCCTTCGGCGGTGCGGTCGAACACGAAGTCCATCGACCACACCTGGTTGGCCTGCGCTGGCCGCAGCAGCGGTTGACGCTCGCCCACCGCTACTTTTTTGCGCTTGCGGCGCCGGACCTGCAGCTGCTGCTCGCGGTACAACCGCTCCACCCGCTTGTAGTTCACGATGTGAACCGCCCCGGGATTTCGGGAGGCTCCAACTCTTGAGAAGATGGGGCGATGAGCAAGACGAAATATTCACCGGAAGTGCGAGAGCGCGCGGTTCGGCTGGTGCGGGAGCATCAGGGCGAGTACGGCTCGCAGTGGGCGGCGATCGAATCGATTGCCGGGAAGATTGGCTGTTCGTCGCAGACGCTGTGCAACTGGGTGCGTCAGGCCGAGCGTGATGCCGGCAAGCGTCAGGGGCTGACGACGGACGAGCGGACGCGGATGAAAGCGCTGGAACGCGAAGTGCGCGAGCTGAGGCAAGCCAACGAGATCCTGCGCAAGGCCAGCGCGTATTTTGCCCAGGCGGAGCTCGACCGCCGCTTCAAGCCCTGACCACGTTCGTGACCGAACATTGCGATGTTCACGGGGTCGAGCCAATCTGCAAGGTGCTGCAGGTTGCCCCGTCGACGTATTACCGCCACGCGCAGCGGGAAGCGGACGCGAACTTGCGCCCGAACCGCTGGTGGAAGGACCAGGCGCTGCGCCCGCAGATCCGGCGGGTATGGGAGCAGAACCGACAGGTGTACGGCGTGCGCAAGGTCTGGCGGCAGCTCAAGCGCGAGGGCTATGCGGTGGCCCGCTGCACGGTGGAGCGACTGATGGGCGCACTTGGCCTGCGCGGCGTGGTACGCGGGAAGGTGGTCAAGACCACGATCAGCGACAAGCGGCCGTGCCCGCTGGACAAGGTGAACCGACAGTTCCATGCGCCGTCGCCGAACCGACTGTGGGTCAGCGACTTCACGTATGTCTCGACCTGGGCCGGGTTCGTGTACGTGGCCTTCGTGATCGACGTGTACGCACGGCGGATCGTGGGCTGGAAGGTGTCGCAGACGGCGCACACGGACTTCGTGCTGGACGCGCTGGAGCAGGCGCTGCATGCGCGTCGTCCAACCGAAGGCGGCCTGATCCACCACTCCGACCGCGGCGTGCAGTATGTGTCGATCCGCTACACCGAGCGGCTGGCCGACGCCGGGATCGAGCCGTCGGTGGGCAGCGTGGGCGATAGCTATGACAACGCGTTGGCCGAGACGATCAACGGGTTGTACAAGGCCGAGGTGATCCACCGGCGCGCGTGGCGCAACCGCCAGGATGTGGAACTGGCCACGCTGGATTGGGTGGACTGGTACAACCACAAACGCTTGCTGGGGTCGATCGGGAACATTCCGCCAGCGGAAGCCGAAGAGGCTTACTATCGACAACAGGCCGGTTACGCCAAAGCGGCGTGACTCAAACCAAACAGCCTCCCGAAATCCCGGGGCGGTTCAAAGTTGAGGCTACCCACTGAGCTTAGGAGAAGTTTGATGTGCAAGATGAGGTCGGTCATCCTCGCGTTGATGCTTGTGATTTCGGGAGGGGCAACGGCCCAACCGACAAATTGCGGCTTTGACAAACAGGCAATGCTTGCTCTGGCACAAGATAAGTTTGATCAGGATGTCGGCAATGGTGGTGGTGGCTGGCGCGCTGTCGCTTCCAAGCCCGGATGTGAGGTCGCAGCTGCAGATCTGATCAAGGAATACCGAAAAGTGCATTCCGATAGCTCTAGTCTGCTGTTTTGGCACGAGGGGCAACTACGGGCCTTTGCCGGGAACTATGAGGCTGCGATTCCATTAATGGAAGCATCAAGGCAGCCAACAGAAAAGGATCTTGCAGGCTGGAATCCCTATGTTGATGCAACGATAGCATTCCTTCGGCACGACACATCTGCTCTAGTAGAGGCACAGAAAAAGCTAAACGCTGTACCCGCTTCGCCGGAACTGCCACCGGTCAAAGATGGCTACATAGAGATGTCGATGGATAATGGACAGAAGGTTAAGATGCGGTGGCCCGTGAACGCTGATGTCGTCGACGGACTAGTGTCGTGCCTCAACAAGAGTTACATGGAGGCGTATAGCTCGGTATGCAGAGGCAAGTCGCAGTAGCGAAAGGTCTACCATTGAAAGTAGTTTGCCTAGTCGTTGCGCAGTGCGTTAGTCGTTCTTTCTGCCAAATCGTAGTTCCATGCCTTTATCCTGTGCTCGATCTTGGGATTCTTGACGCGAGGCGCAGTCTCGCTCGCGAGCGGACATTCCTGTGTCACGCGCAGTCGATATGGGAGCCTCGTTAACGAGGCACTCTGGGCGTGTAGCGCCGATGGACCGGGCTGAGTCGCTCACACAACCTGTTAGGGCTGCGGCGATGAGCAGAGTGGCCGCTGCAACCAAGCCGCAAGTAACAGAACGAGGTATTCTTGCACGGCGAGAAGTGTCCATCACATTTCCTCACTTGAACAGTAGCACTGCGTCCCGCGC
This sequence comes from Xanthomonas fragariae, assembly GCF_017603965.1. NCBI lineage: Bacteria > Pseudomonadati > Pseudomonadota > Gammaproteobacteria > Lysobacterales > Lysobacteraceae > Xanthomonas > Xanthomonas fragariae. Next base: position 3,077,233 of record NZ_CP071955.1, read on the forward strand.
CCATGGAGGGCACGATGTAGCTCTTCTCAGAACGAGTGAATGATAGCACTTGGCTTGGACGGGGATGGTCTGGACGCCGCTCTTTTGGATTCAGCAGTTCCAGGACGTCCGTACGGTTCAGCGTACTTGGATCTCCTGCTTGCCAGGGCTCCCCGTTACATTGCGAGCCAGACGTGTGCGCAAACCGCATGGCACTCAGCCATATTGTGGATGGCCTGCTTCACGATCGAGGGCGGCGAGGCAATGCGATATCCCTTCGATTCGTCCGGATTCGATCTAGCTTGGCCAGCAACAATTGCTATGCGTTAATTTTGAAGTGGGTGGCATCCTCTGTTTCGCCGATGAATTAATGCCTAAGAGCGGCTAACAAAACCCAGGAAGAAGCCGTAAGCAGATGATGGAGCATGCAAGCGAGAGCAACGCCAAGTGGAGATCGATGCGGCGTTCAAAGCGGATGCGCAGTTTGCCCAGGCCTGCGAACCAGGCATGCGTGCGCTCGACGACCCAGCGATGACGGCCCAACCGGTCGTTGCGCGCGATCCCCTTGCGTGCGATCCGCGCAATGATGCCGCGCTGCTTGAGGAAGGCGCGACAGCGGTCGATGTCGTAAGCCTTGTCGGCGTGCAATTTGTCTGGCCAACGTCGCGGGCGCCCTGGTTTGCCACCAATTGGCGGCAAGGCGTCGATCAACTCCTCGAACACGACCGAGTCGTGCCGATTGGCGCCGGTGACGCACACTGCCAAGGGCACGCCGTTGCGGTCCACGATCAGATGCCGTTTGCTGCCGAGTTTGCCGCGATCGGTCGGGTTTGGCCCGGTGTAGGCGCCCCCCGGGGGGAGGCCACACTGGCGGCGTCCAGACTGGCTCGGCTCAGATCCAGCCTCTGGGCGCGACGCAGCTCGGTCAGCAACACCTGATGCAGACGATGCCACACACCGGCGGCTTGCCAATCACGCAACCGGCGCCAGCAGGTCATGCCGCTGCCATAGCCCAGCTCCATAGGCAGGTCTTCCCATGGCACGCCCGTGCGCAGGACATAGACGATGCCGTTGAGGGCTTGCTGATCACTGATACGCGGCCGTCCACCTTTGGGCGAACGCTTCACTTGGGGAATCAGCGGCTCGATGCGCTTCCACAGCGCAATGGGGATCTCTTTGCGACGTGTCATGTCCGCAATTTTGCCACCGGCGAGACAAGATTCAAGGGGTTTTGTTAGACGCTCTAAGTCATGCACGCGCTTGCGCAGGCGCCACACGCCGCAAATGTCACTTTCGAGATAACGGCACGCATGCCGCGATGCGTGGCTAGTGCGATGGCGCAGACAACGCTGCGTGCCCATCGGCGCGTGCAATACGCATGCGCCATCCACACATCAGACTCAGACGGCCGGTTCCCCGCGCTTGCCGACCCGATACAGCAACCAGCCGACCAGGGCGAGAATCGCCAGGCCGAACCATTGACCGAGCTGCAGGCTGGCCGGCAACGCCAGCACATCGGAGCGGCTGGACAGCACGATCGGCACGGCAATAGCGATGCCCATCAGCGCCTCGCCAGTGATCAGGCCGGCAGCGAACAGCACGCCGGGGCGATGCACGCGGTCGCGGCCGTCTTCATCGTCGGTGCGGATTTTGTGGAAGCGCTCCACCAGATGCGCGATCAAGCCACCGATAAAGATCGGCACCATCAGTTCCAGCGGCAGATAGATGCCGATCGCGGCGGCCAGCACCGGCACGCGGAAGCGCTTGCCGGTCTTCTTCAGCCATTCATCGAACGCGATGATCGCTGCGCCCACGCCGGCACCGATGGCAATCATCGACCAAGGTAGCTGCCCGCCGAACAGACCCTTGGCGACCGAGGCCATCAAGGTGGCCTGCGGTGCGCCCAGCGCATTGGGATGCTGGGGAGTGGCCGGGCCGATGCCATAGGCCTGGGCCAGCAGGTTCAGCACCGGCGCCATGATCAACGCGCAGGAAAATGCGCCGATGCCCAGCATCAGCTGCTGCTTCCATGGCGTGGCACCGACCAGATAGCCAGCCTTGAGATCCTGCAGATTGTCCCCGCCCACCGCTGCCGCGCAGCACACCACCGCACCGATCATGATCGCTGCCACCGCACCCAATGGCGCAGCCCCGATGCCCACCGGCGCCAGACCGCGCTTGCCGAGCAGCAGCACCAGCACCGCCGAAGCGAACAGAATGGTGGAGATGGTGATACCCGACACCGGGTTGTTGGACGAGCCGATCAGCCCAGCCAAGTAGCCAGACACCGACACGAACAGGAAGCCGGCCACGATCATGATGATGGTCATCGGGATCGACACGTGCCACTGCTGCACGATGGCCTGATAAAGGCCCAGCAGCGGCAAGGTGCACAACACCAATGCCACCAGCATCCATTTCATCGGCAGGTCGCGCTCGGTCTCGGCGACCACACCGCCACCGCTGTTGCGTGCGGCGGCAAAGCCGCTCTTGACGCCCGAAAAAAGCGACTTGCGCAGCGAGAACAAGGTCCACACACCGCCGATCAGCATCGCACCGACGCCGAGGTAGCGAACCTTCGCACCCCAGATGCCGAACGCCGCATCGGCCGCCGGCGCACCGACCAGGCTCTGCGCCAATGCCGGATCCAAGCCCATGAAGAACTGCTGATACATCGGAATGGCGATGTGCCAGGACAGAATTGAACCGGACAGCACCACGATGCCGACATTCAAGCCAACGATGTAGCCCACGCCCAGCAACGCTGGCGACAGGTTGGTGCCGAAATAACCCACAAGGCGGCTGCTGCCGAGGTAGGTGGCCTGCGCCCAGGTATCCGGAATCACCCGCAAGCCGCTGGCGGCGGCGAGTTTGACCAGTGCCCCGATGGCACCGGAGATGGTCAGGATCTTCAGACCCGGGCCGGGGTTTTCGCCGGCCTTGAGCACTTCGGCCGCGGCCTTGCCTTCGGGGAACGGCAGCGGGTCTTCGACGATCATCGAGCGCCGCAGCGGCACCGAGAACAGAACGCCGAGCAGCCCCCCCATGCCCGCGATGCCGAGCACCCACCCGTATTTGAAGTCGGGCCAATAGCCCATGATCACCAGCGCCGGGATGGTGAAGATTACCCCGGCGGCAATCGACGAGCCCGCCGAGGCACCGGTCTGGACGATGTTGTTTTCCAGAATGGTGCCGCCGCCGAGCAGGCGCAGCACGCCCATCGACACGACCGCGGCCGGAATCGCGGTGGCGATGGTCAGGCCGGCAAACAGGCCGAGATAGGCGTTGGCGGCCGAGAGCACCACCGCCAGCACGATGGCCAGCACGACGGCGCGGAAGGTGAGCTGGCGCGGCTGAGTGTCATGGCGCATGGGCGGTTCCCTTGTAGCAAAGCTCCGCACCACGCTAGCCCCTGCGCGGGGTTCCGTCCAGCTGCGACGCGGCGTGACAGTGTGCCTGCTGTCGCGGGTGGAATGCCTGGTCCCGCTGCCACTGAACCATGCTGACAGCGACCTGCGAAGCGCCCCTCCTCTATGGCGTGGATACGCCTGCGTCCACATCGGTTCGCCTTGAAAGACCGCCAGCGCCCACGCTGGGTGTCGATGGCAGCAGCATGATCCGGCCCGGTTGGCAGATCAGTAACCGAACTGCGCTTCTTCCACTTCGCCACCGTCTTTTGATTGATGCCGTAACGCTTGGAAAGCGCTCTCAGGCTCTCTTGACTCTGTTGTATCGCTCGACCGATCGCCTCTGTCGTGGTGGTGCTCCCATGCAGAACCTGGCCCATCGTGCTTGCTTCCATTCGAGCAAAATAATGCACCATCAAAACCTGGGATCAAACACCTAAAGCAAACTCGTACGCGCGCTCGGCGACTGCGCAGCGAATTTTTCGATAACGTCCTCAGTCATTAGACGTTGCTTTACTCACAGCACGCTTGCTCGTCGCCGCCACCTTGTTGGCAGCGGCCTTGGGCACTGAAGGTCCCTTTGTTTCAACCGCTTTCTTCGCCGCCGTCGAGCGGTCGCTGGCAGAGCGCTTTTTTGCAGCGCTCTTGGCCTGAGTGGACAAGACGTGTTTGCCGACCGCCTTCTTGGCGGTCGTGTTTTTGCTGGCGGTCTTCAAGGCTTTCCTGGCGCCTGCCGAGCGTGTCGGCGAGGATGGGGTGTTGAACTTGGCCGCTGCGCTGTCTTGCGTCGTTTTTTTCTTGGTGGCTTTGGATGCGGAGTTGGATGGAGCGGCATCCACGCCATCGCGGCGCGCCTTGGACAAGCCGATTGCGATCGCCTGCTTGGTATTCTTGACCCCGTGCGCGCCCTCGCGCACCTGCTCGATTTCTTCTTTCACGTGTTCGCCGGCTTGGGTACTGGCCGAGGTTCCTTCGCGCTTGTCCTTGGCGGCAGCGCGGCGCGTCTTGACTTCTGGCATGAGGGTTTCTCGATACATGCGTGACAACCTCGATGTAGCAAGCGAGGTGTCAATGAGCAGTGCGCGCCGCATTCCCTTGTTGCGACGTCGTGTCTCTGTCGTCACGCACTTAGAGTGGCTAACAAAACGTAGCAATCGGTCGCCAGGTGGGTGCGGACGGTGCAGAGCAACCGCAAAGTGCACGTGGTACATGCCGATTTCGAGCACCGGCTGCGCCAGCGTGGCGGTGAGCGCAGTCGTTTTGTTAGCCGCTCTTAGCGACCAGGCGACTGGCCTGCGCCAGTGCCGCGCCATCGAGCCCCACGGCATCGCCCACTGCCAACAATTCGACAGGCGTGGCGCGCGAATGCCTGCCGCGTCCGCCACAGACATGGATGCCGAGTTCACCAGACAATGGCCTCAACCCACGCTTGAGCGCGCCAATCGCGCCGGTGGTGATGCCGGACGAATCGCGCCGAACGACTGCAACCAGAAGGGATGCGCAAGCCGCCGCAACAATTCATCGCGCCCGTAGCTGTGCACGATGGCTAACGAATTCAGCTGCGCACCGCCGGTGCGCGACGATCGCGCAATGCACTGCAGACGAACGCAAGCGTGCAACGTAGTGGATGCGATTCCACCGCGTCGCATCGCTGCGAACCTCGCGCGTGGTCACTTGGCGTTGACCGCATCGCCCTCAAGGTGATGGTCCTCCTTCGCCATCGCCACGGGGTCTGCATGACTGCCACGCCCGCCACTGCCAATCATACGTCGCCGGCAACCGCCACCACCGCTGCGCCGACGTACCCGGTCAAGATGCGCATCAATGGTCAGCCGTATCGATTACAGCTCGAAGCCTGGGTGAGCCTGCTCGATCTGTTGCGCGACCGGCTCGATCTCACCGGCAGCAAAAAGGGCTGCGATCACGGCCAGTGCGGTGCCTGCACGGTGCTGGTCGACGGCCGCCGCATCAACAGCTGTCTAACGCTCGCTGTGATGCAGGACGGTGCCGACATCACCACCATCGAAGGCTTGGCTGACAGCGATCAACTGCACCCGCTGCAGCGCGCCTTCATCGACAACGATGCCTTGCAGTGCGGCTATTGCACGCCGGGCCAGCTGTGTTCGGCGGTCGGCCTGATCAACGAAGGCAAGGCGCATGATCGCGATCAGGTGCGTGAGTTGATGAGCGGAAATCTATGCCGCTGCGGCGCCTATCCGCAGATCACCGATGCGGTGATGGAGGTCATGGGCACATCCAGCGACAGCAGCGAGAGCGCCACCACCCCGTGGACGCCAGGGACGGTGCCCGCATGATGCCGCTCAGCTATACGCGCCCGAACAGCATCGATGCTGCACTTGGCGCCATCGCATCGCGCAGCGACAACGCGCATCCGCTGCCGTCCGAAGCTCCCGCGCGCCTGATCGCCGGCGGCACCAATCTCACCGATTTGATGAAGCTGCAGCTGATGCGGCCCAGCAGCCTGGTCGACATCAATCGCCTGCCGCTGGACAGCATCGGCATGCAGCCCGATGGCCGATTGCGTCTGGGTGCGCTGGCACGTAACGCCGACACCGCCTATCACCCGCAAGTCCAAGCGCGTTACCCGTTACTGAGCGCAGCGATACTGGCAGGCGCCTCGCCGCAGATCCGCAACATGGCCAGCAACGGCGGCAATTTGCTGCAGCGTACGCGTTGCATGTATTTCTACGACCATGCCACGCCATGCAACAAGCGTGCACCGGGCACCGGCTGCTCGGCCATCGGCGGGCTGACCAAATACAACGCCATTCTCGGCGCCAGCGCGCAGTGCATCGCCACGCATCCATCCGACATGTGCGTGGCATTGGCGGCGCTGGATGCGGTGGTGCACGTGCAAGGCCCCACTGGCGAACGCGCTATTGCGTTTGCGCAGTTCCACCGCTTGCCCGGAGATCGCCCGGAGCTGGACAGCACGTTGGCGCCGGACGAATTGATCGTGCATATCGATCTCCCCGATGCACAGCGCTTCGTCGCGCACAGCGTCTATCTGAAAATCCGCGAGCGCCTGTCGTACGCGTTTGCACTGGTGTCGGTGGCGGCCGCGTTGGAATTGGCCGAAGACGGCAGCATTGGCGACCTCCGCGTGGCACTGGGCGGGGTGGCGCACAAGCCGTGGCGCAACCGGGAAGCAGAAGCGCAGTTGGTCGGCTTGCCGGCCACGACGGAGAGCTTTGGCGGTTTGGCCGATGCCTTGCTGCAAGGCGCGCAACCGCAAGGCGAAAACGCCTTCAAACTGCCGCTGGCACGCCGCGCCATCGTGCGCGCATTGAACCTCGCTCGCGAGGGCACCATCGACAACCGCGGGCGCACCCGCGCGCTGGAGCAATCGCCATGAACGCACGCAGCACCCATCTGCCCAATAGCGATGTATCCGATAGCGGACTGACGCCACCGGTGGCCGACCAAGGCACCGGCTATCGCCCCACCGGTACCGGCGTCACCCGCATCGACGGGCGTGCAAAAGTCACCGGTCAGGCGCGTTATGCCGCCGAATGGCCAGCGCCGAATCTGGCCTATGGCGTGGTGGTCAACAGCAGCATCGCCAAAGGCGAGATCGTTGCGTTCGAGCTGACCGCTGCACGCGCGGTGCCCGGCGTGCTGGAGATCATCACCCACGAAAACCGCCCGCACATGCGCGGCATGGATCTGTTCTACAAGGACATGACCGCACCGGCCGGCTCGCCGTTCCGCCCCTTGTACGACAACAAGATCCTCTACAGCGGTCAGCCGATTGCGCTGGTGGTTGCCGACACCTTTGAAGCCGCGCGCCACGCCGCGCATCTGGTGGAGTTGGAGCTGTTACAGGATCCGCACGACACCAACCTGATGATCAATCTGGACCGTGCGCACAAGCCCAAGCCATTGAAGGCGGGTTTTTCGCCACCGCCCAAGGACAAGGGCGATCCGCAGACCGCTTTCGACAATGCCGCCTGCCAGATCCAGGCCGATTACTACAGCGGTGTGGAGCACCACAACCCGATGGAGTTGTTCGCCTCCACCGTGATCCGCGATGCCGATGGTCGCTTCACCATTTACGACAAGACCCAGGGCTCGCAGAACAGCCGTTGGTATGTGTCGCATGTGTTCGGCCTGAGCAAGCGCAAGGTCACCGTGCGTAACCCGTATGTGGGCGGTGCGTTCGGCTCGGGGCTGCGCCCGCAGTATCAATTGCCGCTGGCGGTGATGGCCTCGATCCTGCTGGACCGCTCGGTGCGCGTGGTGCTCACGCGGCAACAGATGTTCACCTTCGGCCATCGCCCGGAGACGGTGCAGCGGCTCAAGCTCGGCGCCGATCGCGACGGCAGCTTGCGTGCGATCTGGCATGAAGCCATCGCCGAAACCTCGCGGATCGAAGATTACGTCGAGGTGGTGGTCAACTGGAGCGGGCAACTGTACGCCTGCGACAACGTGCATCTGGGCTACACGCTGGTCAGCCTGGATCAGTTCAGCCCCATGGACATGCGTGCACCTGGCGCTGCACACGGCGTGCACGCGCTGGAAGTGGCGATGGACGAGTTGTCTTACGCGATCGGCATCGATCCGCTGGCGCTACGTTTGAAAAACTATGCACAGGTCAATCCGGCCGACGACAAGCCGTACTCCACCAAGGCGCTGCGCGCGTGTTACCAGCAAGGGGCCGAGCGCTTCGGTTGGGCACAACGCCCGCTGCAACCACGCGCGCGTAAAGAAGGCAACGAGTGGGTGGGCTGGGGCATGGCCACCGGGCAATGGGATGCGATGCAGATGTTCGCGCGTGCACACGCGGTGCTGCACGCCGATGGACGCCTGGTGGTGAGCAGTGCCGCCAGCGATATCGGCACCGGCACTTACACGGTGATGGCGATGATCGCAGCTGAAGCGTTGGGCCTGCCGCTGGAGCGGGTGACCTTTCAGCTTGGCGATTCAACGCTGCCGGTTGCGCCGATCGAGGGCGGCTCCTCGCATGTCACCACGGTCGGCTCTGCTGTGGATGGTGCGTGCGGCAAGTTGCGTGCGCGCCTGCTGCGGCTGGCTCAGGCACTGCCCGATTCGCGCTTTGCCAAAACCAAGCTGGACGAGGTGGTCTTTGCCAATGGCACGCTTGCGTTGCGTACCGATGCCAGCAGCGCCATCGCATTTCCACAGGTATTACGTGCGGCCGGGCTGACGCAGATCGAAGATAAGTTCCTGCTGCTGCCCAACGTGCTCAAACAGCGCAAGTACACCCGTGCCACGCACGGCGCCGTGTTTGTGGAAGTACGCGTGGACGAAGAACTGGGCACCGTGCGGGTGATGCGTGTGGTCAGCGCGATTGCAGCCGGACGCATCCTCAACCCGATCACTGCGCGCAGCCAGATCGTCGGCGGCGTGGTATGGGGCATCGGCCAGGCATTGCACGAGCACACCCAGTCCGATCACCGCTTCGGCCGCTTCATGAATCACGATCTGGCGCTCTATCACGTCTGTGCCAACGCCGACATCCACGACATCGACGTGATCTTTGCCGATGAGGACGATCGCGTGGTCAGCAGCCTGGGCGCAAAAGGTGTGGGCGAGATTGGCTTGGTGGGTGTCTCGGCGGCGATCTGCAACGCCATCTTCCACGCCACCGGCAAGCGTATTCGCAGCACACCGATGACGCCGGACAAGGTGATGGCGGATTGATCGATCGACGGCGTCGTAGGTGCGGAGTCTGTGCATAGCGCACGACATCGCCGCAGCAAGGGTTAGCAATGGCTCAACGTCTTGTCATGTCGAGCCCGTTTTGTTTCACACGGGCGGCACTGGTCGGTCACGTATCGCTAGCGGCACACGCGCTCAGATGGGAATGCCGTGTGCTGGAAGCGCCACGTTGCCTCTGCCGTCTCCAGGCAGGTGATGTGGCTCTGCAGCAGTGGCACCTGTCCCCCGCATGGAGCTGATATGAGCGAGCACGATCCCACCCACTCTCCGGCCCGCCGCCGTGCCATCGGTGCGCTCGGCACCGGTCTGGCCGCTGGCGGCAGTGCGATGCTGGCGACCACTGCGGCAGCGCAAACGCAGGCCAGCGCAGGCGGTGCAACACGACCGGCAATCCAGGACCCGCGCACACAGTATCCACAGCCACCGTTCAATACACCGCAGCAACAGTGGCCGGGCCTTGCATCCAAGATGGTGCCCAGGCCGGACCACGGCGAAAACAGTTATGTCGGCTCGGGCCGGCTGAGCGGGCGCAAAGCGTTAATTACTGGCGGCGATTCCGGCATCGGCCGCGCCGCGGCGATCGCGTTCGCGCGCGAAGGTGCGGACGTGGCAATCAACTATCTGCCGCAAGAAGAATCCGACGCGCGCGATGTCATCGCCTTGATCCAGGCCGCAGGCCGCAAAGCAGTGGCCATTCCCGGCGATCTGCGCAGTGGCGCATTCTGCAAGCAACTGGTGGACAAGGCCGCGCAGCAGCTCGGCGGACTCGATATTCTGGTCAACAACGCCGCACGGCAGACCACGCAAAAATCCATTCTGGAGATCGACGATCAACAGTTCGACGACACGCTCAAGACCAATCTGTATGCCTTGTTCTGGGTGACGCGCGCGGCGGTGCCGCATCTCAAACCCGGCGCGACGATTATCAGCACCAGCTCGATCGTGGCCGACGATCCACCCGCAACCTTGCTGGATTACGGCATCACCAAAGGCGGCATCGTTACCTTTACCAAGTGCCTGGCAAAGCAACTTGCGTCTAAAGGCATTCGCGTCAACGCGGTCGCCCCCGGCCCGTATTGGACGCCCTTGCAGCCCAGCGGTGGCCAATTCCCAGAGGCGCTCAAGACCTTCGGCGGCGACAGCCCGACCGGGCGCCCCGGGCAACCGGCAGAGATCGCGCCGATCTATGTGTTGCTGGCCTCGCAGGAATCCAGCTTCACCACTGGCAGCATCTTCAGCAGCGTCGGTGGGCGCGGCAACGTGGGCTGATCGCTACATGCATCGCCACAGTTGCTATGGATGCGTACCACGGCAACTGCGCGCAGTGTCATCGGCGACGCGCCGTCTTTTCCTGCTGGCTGCGTCGCCATCTGCCTGCACCGTGGCCAAGGCCATGGTGATCAGCACGGCAATCGAACGGCGCAATATAACTTCGTTATCGGCCGATGCTTTCGGACCGGTGGCCGCAGACCACGACAAGAGGTGAGTCTCGATAGCGGAGCATGCCTTCCAAAAAGCGAAAGCGACCTGTTTCCCTGTTCGCTCATCCTGTAGCGTGCAAGCATCGCCGCCGAAGAACCCGTCGCATTTCGCTGCCGGCAACGTCTTAACGAGGGGCATCGTCATCAGGCAATTCCTTCAGCATGGCGATCATTGCGGTACGTGCCTTGGCACCCAGATCACGCGCATGCGTCACCACCCGTAGCGCGGCACGTGTCTGCTCGTCGATGGTGCGCAACGCATCGAAGTCTTCGGCCAGCCGGGCGCACAGACTGTCTTTCAACGACACAAGCGCTGCGATGCGATCACCGGTCCCCGCCATCTGCTGCCGGGCCTTCTTGACCTGCATATCCGCATCGTCACCTGCCTTGGTCGCCTGTGCCTTGCCCACCACATCGATGACCGTTGGAGCGTCTGTCCCCTCACCGCGCCTTTCCAATACCTGCAGCGCTTCGCGCTGGCCCTTTGCAAGGTGTTCGGCATCTTCAACAGCCTTGCGCTCCACGTCGGACGCCTCACGCAGGGTTTCAAGGCGCGGCAGCAAGTCGTCCAACCTGTCGTCCACATCCCGGAGCTCTTCATCCTGCACCTCATAAACCTCTGCGGTCCGACGCAACAGATAGTCGACCGCAGACACCAGTGTGGAATCGCTCTCAGCAGCACGCTGTAAAAATTCGAACGCATGTTGAGCTGACGTAATGTCCCTTTCGGCGCGGTTGGCATCAAGGTGGGTGTGGAAGTCATCGTATGCCTTGGCGAGCGCGTCGGTTGCCCGATCCACTGCGTCGCGATCGGCCTGCAGCGAGGGAAGCCTCTGACGCAGGCTCCTTGCTGTGACAGCCGCCTCGGCCACGCCATCGTCTGCCGGTGCGAGCCTGGCCAGAAGTCGCTCGATGCGTTCGCCCACCGTCGCCTGTGCAACGCTCACTGTCTCCACCAAGGCGTCGCACGCCCTGTGCTGTGCTTCGGTGCGCTGGGTCTGCTCCTCGAACCGTGTCAGCTCGCGCGCCAAGGTTCGCAGGTGCGGGCCAACCGACAATGCGCTCCTCTGGAGATGGCGTTCGAATTCGAGGTCGCGTGCTTCCCTCAGCCCGGGCCGTTCACCGCGCGGAGAGGTCTGACCGGATAGCGGGACATGCGCCCGCTGACGTTGCCCAAGCGCTTGCACGCCAACCTGCTGCAAGGGGTCCAGTGACTGACGCAGTGCACGTACTCCTGCCTCAAGCACTTCAGCGCCCTCGATCCGGTCGTACAGCCCATAACGGAACTGGATTTCCGCCTCGAACAACTGGTGCGACGCCACTGCCGTGGTCGCCACATTCAGCAGGGGCAAGCCGACGCGGGTGGTCACCGGGTTTTCGTCGGTGTTGTGCACGGCGATAGCCGCCAAACGGTAGAGATCCGGCGATTGCTGTGCGGCCACGAGCACATCGCGCCACGCCATTGAACCTGCGGGCGCCGGCAATCCCATTGCGGCTGCCGCCTGCGCGTGCTGTTTGGCCTCCAGCGCGTCGTTGATCGAAATCCTTGCCTGGGGCCGCATCTCGAACACGAAGCGGACCTGATTCACGTTGGGAACATTCTTGAATCGCCTCAACACCTCGCCCAGCCCGGGAATCTTGCGACGCATCTCGGCAACGTCGCGCATCTTCTGGCCCAGCGCGTAATGGCCAATGGCATGGCTGACCACCGCGTCGAGCGATTCGCGCCCGAACATGTTGATCTCCACGCGTGCGCCAGGAATGACGCGCGCGCGATGCTGGATGGCAGCGGCGTCCTCTTGCCGCAACTGGTGGAGCATGTCGACGATGGCAGCGCGCTCAGACCTCGAGCCGCCTTTCCACAGCGATGACTCCTCGGCGAGGGTGGCCTGTTCAGCGCGCGCCAGTTGTTGCGCCAGGGCCGGACCCTCCAGCGCGGCGCCAGCTTCGATTGCACGCGCTTGTACACCCTGGATACGTTCGATTGCTTTCAGCAATACGGCCCGTCGCTCGCCTAGCGTGGCCGGATAATCCATTCCGCCCAGTTCTGCCATGCTTTCCGGAAAGATCTCTTCAAGCCGCTTACGCATCGCGTCCCATGCCTGCGGCGTCACCGGCTGGGCGGCCTGCATATCCAGCGTGCGCTTGTAGCTGGCGGTCCCCAACAAGGGACCGGTGCGCGTGTCGTCCAATGCTGCGTCGGTCGGCAGCTGCACGTCGCTGGAGGCCACACGCACACCGGCCAACTGCAGATGACCGGCACTGGTGGCTGCATTGACCAGCCGTGCGAAATTGCGGCCCAGCACCGAGGTCAATGCACCCGCCATATGCATGCCGCCACTGACCTCGGCAGTGATGCCAACGCGGCCCTGGAATTCAAGCCCGATGATGTCTCGCCACGCATGGTCCAGATGCAGTTCCATCTGGCTCCATTGCACACCTGCCTGCGCGGTAATATTGAACGGCATGGCAGCGGCGACTGTGCTGCGCAGCTTGCCTCTGGCACCTGTGCCTGGCGCGGTCGGCTGCCTTGAACCGTAGGACAACTGCAGCGTATGCGGAGGTACGACCAGGCTGGCGTTGAGCGATGCATTGGCATGGGTTTCGAACATATCCAAGCCGATCGCTCCCTCGTCCACGCCTGCGCGCAACAGCTTGGTGGTGTCGGTATCGTGTCGATCGAACAACAGTCTTGCAAACTCGGGAATGGTCGACGGCGAGAGGATGACCGCTGCACCCACACCGTGTTGATAGGTTCCGCCCATGCTGAAATGCGCAACCCCGCCCCACGATGCCGACAAGGTCCGTGTAGGGTCCTCCACATCTCCGTCGTTTGCCGGGCCGGGCTTCAGATCGATGCGCATGCCTGCCGCCCCGAACGCGGTTGCTTTTGCATGCCGGACAAAGAAGGCAACCAGTCCCGCATCACCCTCTTTCCCGTCACCGATGCGTTCGACGCCCAGCGCGTGGATGGCCTCGCCGCCCACGCCCAAGGTGACCGGATTGAAATTCATCCATTGCGTAAAACCGAGCGCTCCGCGCAGTTCGGCAGAGCGCGCTCTGTTTGAGAAGAAGGTACTGCGATTGAACAGATCCTGCAGCACATCGACCATGCGTGCAGCCATTTCGTCCGGTGCCGCTCCTGGCGACAGGCCTAGGCTCTTGAGCAATTGCAGCTGACGCGCGCTCCCCGGCGTGGTGACTTCTTTCCGGAAGGTAGCCACTACATCGTCGAAGGCCTCCAGTTCCCGCCAGGACGATAGACCCAGCTTCGCAAGTGCTCGCAGCCCGGATTGCCGCTGTCTTGCGTCGGCCGCCTCCAACGCCTGTGCATCATCGACTCCCAACAGCGCGTTGTACTCCATCAGACCTGCAAGCAGGCATGCGCTACGCAGGGAATGCGCGTCACTTGGCGCATCGGCGGCTCGGCTATTTCGGATCGGCAACACGACCCCGGCGGCTTTGAGCCGATGACTGACTTCGCGCAATTCGGTCAGCTGTGCATGCTCGGTGTCAGTCAACGCCTCCGGATGCAGCGACGCACCGCCTGCCAGCGCAGCAATGCAGCGATCCAATTGCGGCAACATGTCATCGCTGTTCTGCAGCGTCGTGCGCATCACAACCGAACGCGCCTGCCGCCACAACTCGGCGGCGCGATAACTTGCAGTCGAACTCGCGCGCTGGCTGGAGGCACCATCTGCCATGGAGAAATCCGCAGCCAGTACCCCTTCACGAAATCCGATCTTGCGCAGATCACGCAGCAAGCCAGCCAACGTTGTTTCACGCAGCGTCGTCAGACGTTCATGCTGGCTCTGCGCCAGCCCGGGCGCAGGCTGGCGCGGACCTGCGGCACCGGCAATGCGCACCTCGGCCAGCACCGGCAAGGTGTCGAACAGCTCAGGCGTCAGCGACAGTACCTGCTCTGCCTCCTTACGGAAGCGGGCGAGCCGCTGTTGCTGCGCGGTGGGCGCTTGCACCGCGCCGGTTAACCCGGCCACGACACGCGCAGTGCCACCGGCAACGTCTGCGAGCATCTGCACGAACGCGGCGCCCTGGGCGCGGCCGCTCTGCGCAAGGACCCGCGCATTCGGGCGCAGATTCAGTGGATCGGTGGAGGTGGTACCCAGCAAGGTGGTGCTGATCGCTGCGTCGTGATCTGGTGTACTGAGCCGGCTCGCCTGCTGCCGGTTGATGCCTGCATTGGTACCCGACTGGGTGCCCGAAACGGCCACTTCATCAAGTGAGGGATGCGCAGCCACGCGTGCAGGCAAGCGGGCGCCATCGGCAGCCGTCATCGATGGAAGCACCGCGTGCCAATGCGCGCCAAGCCGCAACTGCAGCTGTCCGGTACGCGTGGTCCGCAGTGCACTCGGAGATGGCAGCGTCTTCGGCAGCGTGACCGGAAAGGCCTCCCACTGGTCGTGGTCTGAAAGACGGTGCAATTGTGCGGGTCCGTCGCTGGGTTGGCTCAAGGCGTACAGGGCATCATCCAACCCGACCGCGATCCCCAGGGGGCCTTCCAGCGCGGGCACGTCCCTGCTGTTTCGGTCCGCATCGACCTTGGCCAACCGCCCCGAGGCGGTCATCACCACGGCACTGCGGTCTGCATGCACGGCCGCCTGGACAATGTCTTCATCGAAGCGGGCGATCGGCATACAACACACATCCACCACGTTCGGCACGACGGCGAGCGGCCCACCCGAGGGTGTGCTGGGCACCGCATCGGTCGCCAGCCAGGTCGTGCGGCCTGAAAGCTTGATCTCGACCAATTGGGGCGGTGCGGCCAGCAGCGCAAACACCGGACGACTATCGACAAAACCGCGCGGACCGGTATGCAGGCAGACAACGCCGGTCAGCGGCGCGCCACCGGGAAGCATCGGCCGCTCCCATGGCTGGTTCGGAGCAGGCGAGTAATGCAGTACTCCGTCCAGATGTCCCAGTTGCGCATGACCATCGAGCACCACCCGCGACTGCATCGCCTCATCGGCAGGCATCTGTAGCCCCTCGCTGCGCATGAGCAACAACGGACGATCAAGCATGAACGCCGGCTGGAATTGCGCCTGCCCTGCAGGCCGCTGCAGCGAGATACGGTGGCCGTCGCTGTCTTCCAGCAGAAGATGCACGCTGTGATCGGTCGCCAGCCCCATGGAGGTAACTGCCCAGCCATGGTCGCTGCCCATCCGGCCGGGCAGCGTCAATCGCCGCGCGACAATCGGCCCGCTCCCACGCATGTCGGCTTCATACACACGTCCCTTGTCATCAAGCACCAAGGCAGCACCGGCATCGGGATACGCCAGCGGCAACACATCCACAGGCACAGCAGGCGTCGACTCAAGGGCCGGGCCGCCGGGTACTGGACGCACCAACTCCACGACCCGGCCGGGCTGATCGCCATCGCAGCGGTGCAGCACGCCAGCATGGAGCATGCACGGCCTGCTGTCCGCATCGAACCGGAGCACAGCGCCGTCGGGGATGTCGCCCACCGCGATGGGAATCGGCTCACTGCCGGCACGCCAGCAATGGTTGCCTGCACGGATGTACACACCGCCATCGGCCTGCCGGCCGAGCATGCGTACGTTGGCAACGCCACCACATGCCGGAGGCAACGGTACGGCTACCCAGCGCCCGGTCGCATCGACACGATGAAGCTGGTTGGCGTGCTGGGTGAAGCACTGCCCGTCGGCAGCCTGCCAAATGCCAGCCAGCTGGCCGATCGGCGGATCGGCCAGCTGGCTGGCAACCTGCGCGGCCGTCGGCATAGCACCGGCGCGGCGCTCGACTGCAGGGTGCACGGTCAGACCTGCGATCAGCAAGCCGGGGGTCGTGGTGAAAAACGCCTCATTCCGTGGCATGCGCGGGTCGTTACGATCCGGCATGTAGCGCAACAGACGTCCGCCACCACCCAGATTGGATTCGCTATGAACGGCGGGCCGACGCGCCAGACATTCCGCGATCAAGCGCGTGACATCGCTGTCTGCCGCAGTGGCACCGTCGAGCTGCACGCGAGCACGCCGCCCACCGCGCGATGGAACGCTCTGCACGCGGACCGCAGCATTGGCGGTCGTACTGGATGCCCTGCGTCCCGGCCGTGCAGGCAAGGCGCCCAGACCGTTGTCCGCAGGCGTGGGCGCAGGCGTGCCCTGTGGTGGAGTCGTCGTTGGTGTTGGTGCTGTTTCCAACGTAGGCGTCTGCCGCGACTGAATCGACGTTGCAACCGAATGTGGTGTGGTCATTTAATTAAATAGTCCAAAAATCTGGATGCGAGGCGTCGGCATCTATCGAGGCCGACTTCGCACTCTATGGAACGCTGACGCGTTGTCCTATCCAGCAGGCGTATGGACGCACGACGCCAGGCAACGCTTGGGTCGGATAGGTGGCTGGAAATTCATTCGAAGCACGGCGATGCCGGGGATGCGCAAGGCATCCGACAAATGAGGCAAAGCGATACTTATGTGCCTACAAGGCGCAAGCCCAGAGCACAACCAAGAAGCACGGTAGATTCACGCCATCGCATGCAGCTTTTGCACGCGTATTGCTGGTCAAAAGATAAAACACAATCATCAATATCGACCGAGGCCGACACTGTTGCCTTTTTCTCTATCAAGTGCATGTCCTCTCCCTCCCAGAAGAGATACCGCATCGCTCGAATGCGTAATGCAAGACACCGTAGACACCCAGTTTGGGTGAATCCTAGTTACTTTAGTTCGACTATCGTCGCTTCGACTATCGTGGCGCGGAAATGCACATGCGAAGCTATTTCCGATTTAGCGAACCTTCTTGACGTGCAGACATCGCGTTGTCATACAAATGGGACATCCATCGTTAAACGGATCAGCTCGGCAAGAAGTAGGGAGCGACATGGCTGCCACACAGCCGCGCAACACCATCCAGCGTAGCGGCGACAATAACGTTGCCGCCAGCACCACCCGCGCTCAGCCCCATATCCAGCACCAATCGCTGCTGGCAGCCACACGCATGCGTGTACAACCACAATGATCGTATTGCCCGCAGCGTTGGGCGGATCGAGCACGCCCTGCAGCGCCTGCGCATCGGCCGAATGCAATCCTGCCGATGGTTCGTCCATCACATACACCACGCCGAACAGTTGCGAGCGGATCTGCATAGCAAGGCGCAGGCGTTGCAGCTCGCTCGGCAACAACGTCGGCGTGCTGCGCTTCAGGCTCAGATAACCCAGGCCCAGCGCCTGCACCACTTCGATCCGCGCGCACAGATCTGCAGCGCTGCGTTGCGCGGCGATCACCTGCTCCGGATGCCGGGTCGCGTCCTTGCGCTTTTGTTCCGCGGTCGGGCGCAGCAATTGGGCCAGGGCCTGTTCACAGCTCCGCCGCCTGTTGTTCTAGAATCGCTTTGCTAAAGAATCAGCGGAATTGTGCAGCGCAACCATATTCACGACGCAAGGCTAAATGAACTAGAAATTGCGATTCCCGTCACGATTGCAAGCGTTTCCCAACAGGGGAAATTTTTTTGTCCTCGGGCCAAGTTTCTGGGGAAATGGGAAAGTGGCTGGAATAGAGATTGCCACCGAGAAAAAATTTAGAGCGGCTAACAAAACGTAGCGAGCAGTCGTCAGGTGGGTGCGGACGGCTCGGAGCAACCGGAGTGTACGCGTGGTACATGCCAATTCCGAGCACCGACCGCGCCCGCCTGACGACGGCGCAGTCGTTTTGTTAGCCGCTCTCAATCAGGCCCATTGCGAAGGAGGGCGATAAGCAGATGAGCGATAAACCGGAGTCACGTTACGCTGCATTGGCGCGCCGCGTTGTGGAGGCGCATGCAGCGCAGCTGCTGCGCGACCTGCAAATCATCAACGAGCGCACGGTGCGCGAGCTTGGTCCATTGCCACATGGCGGGCTGCCGGTGCAGGTCAAGCGCAAGCCGAAGCGCGCGCCGTGGGAGCAGCCGGTGCTGGAGACGTCTACACTCGATGCCAATGCGCCTGCTCCGCCGCAAGCTCCCCTCTCCGATATCGGCGACTCCGACATGTTCAAGTTCAATCATCCATTCAAGGAAAAACCGATTCCACCGCCGCCCGTGCCGCAAAAATTGCGGGAAATTCTGAAGGACTATCCGGAGCTTATTGAACGACTCCAGCAGCAATTAAATAATGTCATGCAACGCCCTTCAAAGGCGACCCCTATATTTGAGTGGGCGATATGGATGTTGGAGGATGAGCTTAGCTCCTTCATCTCCGAAGCCCGCGAGGAACTCAACGCTGCCATATCCAGCGGTGATCCTGAGGCGATTGAGAAGGCAAAGAGGAAAGACTTTGCTGTTGGATACAGTCGTTTGAATATGGGTGCAATGTCTGACTTGCTCTCTTATTTTGGAGACATGTAAAGACCATGAGAGATTATCAGCTTTTCAATGGCGAGCACAAAGAAATTTTTGATGAAAAAATTCTTCCGAAAGCGGGCTTTTTGCAAAAATCATCATTTGATCGTCCTATGGCCATCATCTTGGCAGGTCAGCCGGGCGCGGGTAATGGTAGGCTTGCCAACGCAGCAGAACTTGAACTCAACGAAGATGCAATAAAGATCGATCCAGACGAATTGCGAGAGTTCCATCCTCAAGTAAAATCCCTCCGCAACACCTACCCCTACACATGGTCAGGCTACACCCACCCCGATGCCAGCCGCTGGGACGACGAGCTATTGCAGGCAACCATCGAAGGCAAGAAGAACCTGATCTTCGACACCACGCTCAGCAATGGCGAATGGAGCGCAAATCTGATCAAGGATTTGCAAGCACGCGGCTATGATGTGGAAGTGCGTGCAATGGCCGCGCACAAGCTGGAAAGCGAGCTTGGGGTCGATGAACGCTTTTCAACATCGCTGGATCAGCGCGGCTACGGCCGCTATGTCCCCGCAGGCGCACGCGAAGCCATCTACACCAAACTGCCGATCAGTCTGGACACCGTACACGCGCAAACCACCGCGCCGATCCGTATCTTCGACCGCAGCGGCGTGGAGCGCTACGACAGCCGTACCGACCCGCGCCCGGCCGGGCAGGTATTACAGGAACTGCGCGCCGCGCGCTTGCAAGATCCCTCGGTCACCCGCAGCCTCAATGCCCGTTGGCAGGCGCAGCGCAGGTGGCATGAGGCGCTCCCTTACACCCTGCCCCACAATCAGAACCTGGCTCCGCAGGTCGCCGGGCAATTGCTGCACGACCGCGCCGACCTTCACGTGGTCGAGGGCGCGCAAGACCGCATCGCCAACATCCACACCGTGGACTTCAACGTGCGGGTCAAGCCACTGGCGATCCGCGGGCTGGGAGTGGCCGGTGCCGCAGCCACCGTTTACGACGTAGCCGATACCGGGCATCAGGTCGATCAGCTGCGCGCACAAGGCAATGCGGTGGGTGCGCAGGCGCAGCTGCTGCAGTTTGGCGCGCGTAATATCGGTGGTTGGGCCGGCGGTGTGGTGGGCGTGCAGATCGGTGCAGCGGCAGGTGTGGAGACCGGGCCAGGACTTGTGCTGACCGGTCTGACTGGCGGGGCACTCGGCGCGATCGCCGGCAGCGAGGCCATCCAGTGGCTGGAGCAGCGCAAGATCTACAACCAGACCGATCGCAGCGGCGTCGCCTGGCACTTGGACCCCAATGCGCCGGACAACGGCTGGACCCGTCAGGTTGTGGATGCCGGCGGCGATCACGCTCTGTCGATCAGCCACTGCGAAACTGCACCGCCGCAGGTCGCCGACGAACTGACCTACAAAGCGGCCAGCCGCGCGGTGCAACTGCGCCTTGCCACGCCAGACGTGCCAGCGGATCCCTACCGCATCCCGGCCGACGCCAGCGATACCCAAAGCCTGCGCGACAGCCCCTGGGAGCGCAATGCACGCAGCGGTCAATGGCAACGGGAAGTGGCAGATGGCATGCTCGATCACCTCATGCGTACCCATACGGAAACTGCCACGCCGCAAAAAAAAGCGGAATTGGACGACTACGCGCACAGTGTGATGGCGTACAACGCCGCGCGCAGTTCTGCGGCAATCGCGATGCACAACGCGACACGGAACTATCGGCCACGGCGACTGCGGCCAATGACAACAACGCCCGGTTGCGTACTCGTCCGATCACACCTAAGCTCGACCGTATTCATAAGACGCAGCGCAAATGGAAAAATGCGCGCCGCTGCATTCGATCAGCCCCGTTGCGAAGGAGGGCAATAAGCAGATGAGCGATAAACCGGAGTCACGTTACGCTGCATTGGCGCGCCGCGTTGTGGAGGCGCATGCAGCGCAGCTGCTGCGCGACCTGCAAATCATCAACGAGCGCACGGTGCGCGAGCTTGGTCCACTCCCACACGGCGGGCTGCCGGTGCAGGTCAAGCGCAAGCCGAAGCGCGCGCCGTGGGAGCAGCCGGTGCTGGAGACGTCTACACTCGATACCGATGCGCCTGCTCAGCCGCAAGCTCCCCTCTCCGATATCGGCGACTCCGACATGCTCAAGTTCAATCATCCATTCAAGGAAAAACCGATTCCACCGCCGCCCGTGCCGCAGAAATTGCGGGAAATACTCAAGGACTACCCCGAGCTGATCCAACGTCTTCAGGACGTCCTCGATGCTTATGTCCAAAAGCCGTTTAAATTGATGCCATTTGATGGTGCTATTTGGGCCCTTGAAGGGAGGCTAGACTCCTTCGTCTCCGAAGCCCGGGAGGAGCTTCGCGTAGCACAGACGGACGGTGCACCCAGTGCAATAATCAAAGCTGAAGAAAAAGAGCGTGCCACGCGTCATGCCAGTTCAAGAAATCGTGGCATGTCAGACCTAAACGAACTTTGGGATTACATCGAAGCGCATAAGGAGTCTCTGACATGAATGAACAAGACTCTCGTCTCAGTGATGCCGAGCATCGCAAAGTGTTTGAGCAAAAGATTCTTGATGATGCCTCACTAGAGACAAAGTCATCTTTTGAAAAACCAAGAGCAATCATCCTCGCGGGTCAGCCCGGCTCAGGAAAAGGAAACCTTGCAAGAGCCGCAGATAATGAACTGCACGGGGATGTCGTTCTGATCGATCCAGACGAATTGCGTAAAGCGCACCCTCAAGTAAAAGCCCTCCGCAACGCCCACCCCTACACATGGTCCGGCTACACCCACCCCGATGCCAGCCGCTGGGCCGACGAGCTATTGCAGGCCACCATCGAAGGCAAGAAGAACCTGATCTTCGACACCACACTCAGCAATGGCGAATGGAGCGCAAATCTGATCAAGGATTTGCAAGCACGCGGTTACGATGTCGAGGTACGCGCAATGGCCGCGCACAAGCTGGAAAGCGAGCTTGGCGTCGATGAGCGCTTTTCAACATCGCTGGATCAAGAAGGCCACGGCCGCTACGTCCCCGCAGGCGCACGCGAAGCCATCTACACCAAACTGCCGACCAGCCTGGACACTGTGCATCAACACACCACCGCGCCGATCCGTATCTTCGACCGCAGCGGCGTGGAGCTCTACGACAGCCGCACCGACCCGCGCCCGGCCGGGCAGGTATTACAGGAACTGCGCGCCGCGCGCTTGCAAGATCCCTCGGTCACCCGCAGCCTCAATGCCGGTTGGCAGGCGCAGCGCAGGTGGCATGAGGCGCTCCCTTACACCCTGCCCCACAATCAGAACCTGGCTCCGCAGGTCGCCGGGCAATTGCTGCACGACCGCGCCGACCTTCACGTGGTCGAGGGCGCGCAAGACCGCATCGCCAACATCCACACCGTGGACTTCAACGTGCGGGTCAAGCCACTGGCGATCCGCGGGCTGGGAGTGGCCGGTGCCGCAGCCACCGTTTACGACGTAGCCGATACCGGGCATCAGGTCGATCAACTGCGCGCACAAGGCAATGCGGTGGGTGCGCAGGCGCAGCTGCTGCAGTTTGGCGCGCGTAATATCGGTGGTTGGGCCGGCGGTGTGGTGGGCGTGCAGATCGGTGCAGCGGCAGGTGTGGAGACCGGGCCAGGACTTGTGCTGACCGGTCTGGCTGGCGGGGCACTCGGCGCGATCGCCGGCAGCGAGGCCATCCAGTGGCTGGAGCAGCGCAAGATCTACAACCAGACCGATCGCAGCGGCGTCGCCTGGCACTTGGACCCCAATGCGCCGGACAACGGCTGGACCCGTCAGGTTGTGGATGCCGGCGGCGATCACGCTCTGTCGATCAGCCACTGCGAAACTGCACCGCCGCAGGTCGCCGACGAACTGACCTACAAAGCGGCCAGCCGCGCGGTGCAACTGCGCCTTGCCACGCCAGACGTGCCAGCGGATCCCTACCGCATCCCGGCCGACGCCAGCGATACCCAAAGCCTGCGCGACAGCCCCTGGGAGCGCAATGCACGCAGCGGTCAATGGCAACGGGAAGTGGCAGATGGCATGCTCGATCACCTCATGCGTACCCATACGGAAACTGCCACGCCGCAAAAAAAAGCGGAATTGGACGACTACGCGCACAGTGTGATGGCGTACAACGCCGCGCGCAGTTCTGCGGCAATCGCTGCCCAATACGCCACCGTGCACGCCCAGGCCGGATGGGACCGCTACGGTCCGATGCCCGAGGCAATCAACCACGCTCGCGCCACGCCGGGAACCTTGCTTGGCTCCGATGGCGACACATACACGCGCGATGCCGCAGGCACGTGGACACATGACGGGTGGCTGGGCAAGCGGCAGGCCGAGGGCAACCTGCGTGCCGAACTGGATCAGACCTATTCCCAAGTGCAGGTATTGACCTCAGCGCATGCGCGCGCGCAGCAGATGCACGAACGGCAACAGATGCCGATGCAGAATGCGCCCTCCCCGGCGCGGATGCACGAGCACACCCTGCGCCCGGGCGACCGCGGCACCGAGGTGCTGGCGCTACAGGCCAGCCTGATCCAGCTGGGCATCAACGCGAGCGTCAAGACGCCAGTGGAAACCACCGGCATCTACGACCAGCCCACCGAACGCGGCGTGCAGGCGTTTCAGCTGCTGCACGGCATGCACGCAGTCGACGGCATTGCCGACCCCGGCACACGCGCGGCAGTGCAGCAGCAGGTGGAGACGGTGATTGCCCGGCGCGACATCGCCCAGGAACGGGATATTGACGCAGCAGCGACTGCGCCAGCGCCAGCGCACTCCAAAGACCTGCCAGGATTGGC
Organism: Xanthomonas fragariae; assembly: GCF_017603965.1. NCBI lineage: Bacteria > Pseudomonadati > Pseudomonadota > Gammaproteobacteria > Lysobacterales > Lysobacteraceae > Xanthomonas > Xanthomonas fragariae. The sequence continues at coordinate 3,100,944 of NZ_CP071955.1, forward strand.
GGCAATGCACCGAGCGCCGCCCCCAGCGCCAGCGCCTTCGAGCCCGCCCGTCAGCGCACAGTCCGGGCAGCAGCAGGACATGCACGCGCAAGCGCTAGAACAGCAACGCCAGTGGCAATTGCAACAGGACCAGCAGCTGCAATTGCAGCAGCACCAACAGCAACAGGAGCAGCAACAGCAGCAACAGCAGCAACAGCAGCAAAAACAGGAGCAGCAGCGCGAGCACGAGCGACGCGCCGAAAACGAAAAAACCCGCGATGCGCAACGCGACAAGGAACAGCCGGCCACCGCTGCTGCGGCCCAGGGCGAACGCACGCAGCCGTTGCCTGGGTTGCTGCCCTACAGCGACCCCGCCCATCCCCGGCATGCGCTGTATGCGGACGTACAGGAGCGGATGCAGGCGCAAGGCCATCGGTTTTCGGAGGAGCGCCTGACCCAGATCACCGCGGCGCTGAACGAGTCCTACTTCAAGCCCGGCTGGAAGGGCGAATTCTATGTGGCGCGCAATACGGTGTATGCGTCCAATAACGACCACCCGCTCGGTTGCGCATGCGTGCCGATGCACGCGCCGGCACCGTCGATCCAAGACTCGATGCAGGTGGCGCAGGAAGGCGATCTGCAGCATGCGCGGATCGCTCAGCTTATCGCCCAGGGCCACCAGCAATCACAATCACAGCCCGGCATGACCCTGTGACGCGACGGGTGGTGGGAGCTGCCGAGTCCGGCGTGCGCCGTGCACGTGTCGGACGCAACGATACATGGAGATGGATGCATGAGTAGTAAGGGAAAAGTGGGCGTTGCAGCGATCGTGTTGATCCTTGCATTGGTTGCCGGGATGTACCTGTCCGGTTTCATCGCCTTGGCGCTGCTGAAGGTGCAGGTGCCGCTGAAAGCCACGACGTATCTGGACTATTGGAAGGCGCTCGACCTGCCGCAGGTAAAGCCTTATGTCCTGCGCATCAAGATCAGCGGCATCCTCGGCTTCGGCTTGCCTCTGCTGGGTTGGGCGCTGCTGCTGATCCCGATGCTCAAGAGCAAACAGCAATCCCTGCACGGAGACGCCAGCTTCGCCACCGTCGCCGATCTGAAAAAAGCCGGAATGCTGGACAAAAAGCCGGAAAGCATCCTGGTCGGCAAACTCAAGGGCCGCTATATCTACATCAACGGTGCGCTGCACGTCATCGTGGTGGCACCCACGCGTTCGGGCAAAACCACCTCCATTGCCATCCCCGTGCTGCTGACCTACCAACAGTCCATGGTGGTGCTCGACCTGAAAGGCGAATTGTTCAAGGCCACCAGCGGGTGGCGCGCCTCGCAAGGTCAACAGATCTATGTCTGGGCGCCGTATGCCACCGATGGCAGGACCCACCGCTTCAATCCACTCACGCTGGTGCCGGACGATCCGCGCGAGCGTATCGCCTCCATCCAGACCATGGCGGCGATCTTGTATCCGGACGAACCAGGGAAAGACAGCTTCTGGGTCACCCAGCCACGCGCTGCGTTCGTGGCGTTCGCTTGTTTCATATTCGAGCGATGGGACCACCGGCGCAGCCAAGGCTTCGATGGCGTGGACGATCCCAACCAGAGCCTGCTCTTTCCCAGTCTGGAGCGCATCCTGCGCTTCTCCAGCGGCGGTGACGGTGGCGAGAGCACCGCCGCGCTGTTGAAAAATATTCTCACCAATAAAAACTACAGTTACATCAGCCCGCAGACGCGCTCGACCTTCAACGCACTGGCCGGCCTGGCCGAGCAGACCTTCTCCTCGGTCATGGCCACCATGCAGGCGCCGCTGCAGCAGTTTCTGAGCCCGATCCTGGCGGCGGCCACCAATGCCACCGACATCGACGTCACTGCGATCCGCAAACGACTCACCACTGTGTACGTCATTATCCCGACTCAGAAACTGGACGAAAGCAGTAAGCTGCTGAATATCTTTTTCAGTTCGGTGATCGGCAACAATCTCGACAAACAGCTCAACGAAGACCCCGAGCTCAAATATCAGATGCTGATGCTGATGGACGAATTCACCGCCATGGGCCGGGTCGATGTATGGGCCAAGCGCATCTCGATCTCGGCCAGCTACGGCGTGCGCGATTTGTGCATCATCCAGAGCCAATCGCAATTGCGTTCCACCTATGGCACCGACGACGCCCAGAATTTCATCACCAACCACGCCGCCAGCATCGTGTTCCCACCCCGCGAGCAGGAAGACGCCAACGCCTACAGCGATATGCTGGGCTACCGAACGATCCGCAAGCACAATCGCTCCACCAGCCGCGGCGGCGGCACAAGCAACGTGTCCTACAGCTACACCGAAGAACGCCGCGCCTTGATGCTGCCGCAGGAAATCAAGGAGCTGCCCGGCGACAACGAGCTGCTGTTCTTCGAAGGCAGCAAGCCGATCCTGTGCGAGAAGAACTGGTTCTTCAAGGACAAGGTGCTGAAGAACCGCATCATGGACCCGGTGACGGTGCCTGCACTGGCACGGGATCAGGCGGCGAAGTAACGCCAGGCCTGTCGATCCTGGATGCCGTTTTTTCCACAGTCCCTGTGGATGGACATTGCGTAAGGCTGTGCATATGTGCGGGCACGCCCCGGCACGTCACGCTGTCAAGGTGAGTGGCGAAAAAATCGCCACTGGGTTGCGGTGGCGTATCGGGTCTGTTCTCGGCTGCCACGACACGCCAGCATCAGCGATCGGCCTTGCGTACATAGACGCGCAGCCGATCAGCGGCCGTGCTGCAGAAACCAGCTGGCCGCGCCAATCACACCGAGCTGCCCGTGCTCGACGATGCTGACCGGCACCTGCTCCAGCGCAGGGCGCAACGCGCCCTTGTCGAGCAGGCGCACGACGAAATCGCTGCCGGCAATGAATGTGGCGATCTGCGGCAGGAAGCCACCGGCCAGATAGACGCCACTGCGCACGCCGTAGAGCAGCATCAAGTCACCGACCACGCTGCCCATGAAGCCGCAGAACGCCTGCAACGCCTCGCGCGCCAACACATCATTGCCCGCGAGGGCGGCAGCGGTGACGTCGGCAGGGCTGGTGCGGATTGCGGGCTCGCCGCGCAGTGCAGCCAGTGCGGTATACAAATTCAGCAGGCCGGGGCCGGAGAGCAGGTGCTCGGTGGCCACGTGCGTGCGCGTGCGGCGCAGTTCCTGGAGCAACGCCACTTCCAGATCGCTAGCTGCCGCGAGCGCGGCGTGACCGGCTTCGGTCGGCAACACCACCGGGTTGGCGCCGTTGGGAATCCACAGCGCAGCGCCCAGGCCGGTGCCCGGGCCGAGCACCAGCGCAGGGCCAGGTGCGCCTTGCGGCGGGCCGGACAACTGCATGACCTGATTGCAGGCCATGTAATTGGCCGCGTAGGCAACCGCTTCGAAATCGTTGACCAGATGCAACGCTTGCATATCGAGCTGGCGTCGAATCTGCCCGGGCGCCAGCACCCATGGCAGGTTGGCGGTGATCACGCTACCGTCTTCCAAGGCGTAACCGGCGCTGGCAATGACGCCGCGCTTTACCGGCCCACAACCCAGCTGTGCGAAGTACGCGACCATGATCTCGGCAAGACCTGGATAGTCGGCGCAGCGGTATTTGCGGTAGTCCAGCACAGTGACCGGCTTGCGCGCGTCGGCGCTTTCGCACACCAGCGCCAGGCGCACATGCGTGCCCCCAACGTCGGCGGCAACGAAGGTTTCGAGATTCGAAAAGGCCACCGCTTCCATTGGACTGCTTGCGCTCACGCGTTCTCCTGATAAGTGGCAGCGAGCCGGTTATGTCCCGTTGTCCGACGAACGGCAACGGGTAGACAACGTTGTCAGCAATCGTCCCGGAACGCAACCTTGGCAACCACGCATCGGCCGGGACGCGGCCAAGCTCATCATTGGCCGAAAATCCGCGCGCTCAACGGCGATTTCCGCACAAATTCGAGCCACTCAAACACACAAGGCGCGGTTGCGATAGAACGCGCCAATCGTAGCAGTTGTTCACTTGCGGCACGTTGCGCAAGTCACCTGCGTAAACGGAACCATCAGGAGCAACAAATGCTGCATTGCAGCGCAATCGCAGGTGTTTCAGAGATCTATGACGATGTGTTGACAACGCTGTCAGCGCTACGCGAGACTCGGTCCAAATCGGGGTTGTGGTAGGAGGGGCCATGGACTGTTCGTTAGTGAAAAACAGGTTGGGCCCCGCCTGGAATTCCAGATTCGTGAGTGGGGCGTCATTAGACATCCAACTCGCCGATGTCGCAGTCGCTATACCGTTTCACCACACGGGGACACCTCCTTCACCACGCGAATCGCATGGACCTGCTTGGAACGAAGCGAGCCAGCGGGATCACCGCGATCGGTCAGAGCGTGTCGTTTTGCCGGCCACGCCGAGTGCGTTGCGCCCTTATGGGCCAGGCGCGCTCACAGCACTAACCAACGAGGTTTAGCCATGCACAGTCGCACCACGACGTTAGCACTCTGTATTACCGCCGCTCTGTCCTGCTACGGCTCTGCAATGGCTGCCGGACAAGAACAACAAGCCCCGGCCAGCGCGCCGCCGGCCACCACCGAGCTGGATACCATCACCGTCACCGGCTACCGCGCGTCGCTGGAAAAGAGCCAGTCGGTCAAGCGCTCGGCCAACTCGATCGTCGATGCGATCAGTGCCGAAGACATCGGCAAGTTTCCCGACACCAATGCCGCCGAGTCGCTGGCGCATTTACCCGGCGTCAGTGTCGATCGCCAATTCGGCGAAGGCGAAAAGGTCAGCATCAACGGTACCGACCCGGCATTGAACCGCGTGCTGCTCAACGGCCAGACCATCGCCTCCGGCGACTGGGGCGGCAACCCGAGCGACACCAGCGGCCGCACATTCAACTACACCCTGCTGTCGCCGGAAATCATCGGCTTGATGGAGGTCTACAAGACCCCGGAGGCACGCATCGACGAAGGCTCGATCGGCGGCACCGTGATCGTGCATACCCGCAAGCCGCTGGACTTGCCGGCCAACACGGTGCGCGGCTCGGTGGGGTATAGCTACAACGATCGCTCCAAAGACGGCAACCCGCGCGGTTCGGCGCTGTGGAGCTGGAAGAACGACGATGAAACCTTCGGCGCGTTGATTTCGGCCACCCACGACAAACAGGACATTTCGCGCGCCGGTATCGAATACTTCGGCTACACCACCGGCGCAAAGATTCCAGCCACGGCCACCATCACCGGCGACGGCAGCGATGTGGCCACCGCGCGCGTGCCAGCCGGTATCAGCAGTGCGTTCTTTCAGCAGACCCGCGAGCGCGACGGGCTGCAAGGTGCGTTGCAGTGGAAGCCGAACGAGCAGAACGAATTCAATCTGACCGGCATCTACATCAAGGGCAAGTACAACAATTTCAGCCAGGCACGCTATGTCTGCCCGGACTGCAACAACGATCTGCAGAAGGTCACCCGCGCCAATGTCCAGAATGGCGTGGTCACCTCTGCCACGGTGTCGGACAATACGCAGGGCGGTGTCGACGACCAGCCGTACGCAGAGCTGGATGCGAACTATCGCGAAAGTACCGTCACCACGAAGAGCCTGAACCTGCGTCACGACTGGTCCGGCGAAAAGTGGGTGTTCACCAGCCAGATTGGCGCTACCCAGGCGACCGGCGGCAAAAACCCCGAATACCTGATGAAATACCTGATGCAGGACGGTGGCTATAACTATGCCTTCGACGGTAGCAAAACTGCGGTCAACTACGACAACGGCGGCGCGTCCAACTGGGGCCTGCCGGGCAACCCGGCCGGTTTGCCTGCAGGGTCGCAGGCCACTGGCGTCACGCAGGCCGGCGGCCTGTACTACGAGAAGAGCAAGGACGAAGAAAAATACTTCCAGTGGGATGCGGCGCGCGATCTGGCGCTGGGGCCGTTCAACAAGTTGCAGTTCGGCTACAAATACATCAACCACGCCAACGGCGTAGATGCGCGCGGCAACCGCATCAACACTACCGACCCGATCTCGCTGACCCAGTTCAACCCCGGCAGCACGCCCAGCAGCCTGTACGGCGGCCTGGGCGCCAGCGGCGACCTGACCACCTGGCCGACTGCCGACCTGGGTGCGGTACGCCGCTATCTGCTGTCGCAGCCGCAGGGTCCGTATGGCATCAACTACGGTGGATCGTTCGACGTGAAGGAAATTACCCAGAACGTCTACACCCAGCTGAACTTCGAATCGGGCCAATGGCGCGGCAATATCGGCGTGCGCCTGCTCGACACCACCGACAAGTCGGAATACTGGCAGAGTCCAGATAATGGCCTGAGCTACTCGCGCGTTGCGGAAACGCACGAGTACCGCAAAGCGCTGCCGAGCTTCAACGTGGCCTACGACATCGCCGATGACGCCGTGCTGCGCTTCTCGGCGGCCAAGGTCATGGCACGCCCGCGCTACGCCGATCTGGCCGGTTCGTTCACTGTCAACAGCGGCAATGGCAATCTGACCGCCAGCGGCGGCAACCCGGACCTGAAACCTTACGAATCCACCAACTACGACCTGGCCGCCGAGTGGTACTTCGCACCGTCCAGCATGCTGTCGGGTGAAGTGTTCTATCGCGACATCAGTTCCTACATCGTCAGCACGACCACCACCCAGCCGTTGAATCCCGCGCCACCAGCCATTCCCGGCGATTATCAAGTCACCACACCAACCAACGCCTCAGACGCCAAGGTCAAGGGTGTCTCGGTCAACTATCAGCAGACCTACGGACTGGGCTTCGGATTGCAGGCCAACTACACCTTTGCCAAATCCAATTCCAGCTCCGGCTTGAACCTGCCCTACCTGTCGCGCGATACGTACAACATTATCCCGTACTGGGAACATGGCGACTGGATGGTGCGTGTGAACTACAGCTTCCGTTCCAAGTACTTTACCCAGATCGGCCGCCTGGCCTCGCAGGACTTCGCAGACAGCTACAAGCAGCTGGATCTGACCGCCTCGTATCAGATCACCGACGCGATAGGCATCACCTTCGGCGCAACCAACCTGCTGGATTCCACCTACCGGTTGTTCAGCGAAAGCCGCGATACCCCAACGGCGTTCTACAAGAACGGCCGCGGTTATCAGGCCCAGTTGAACTTCAAGTTCTGATGAAATGCAGCGCGCCACCGACCCTGTTCGGTGGCGCGCTTTATTGCCTGCTCATCTGCATCCAGCGATGCCAAGCCATCGCTTGCAGGCAGGAGTGGAACCGGCAATGCACCTTCACGATGGAAGGTGCATTGCCAGGCCCGCTTACGCCGCTCACTGGCCGGTTGCAGCGTTGCCGGCACGTCTTCGCTCACAGGATCACGTTCCCATGACGATCGATCGCCGCAACCGCACGGCTTCCTTCTGCAACCACGCCGAAGCTGCACCCAGCACTCGGGCGCTTGCGCTCGCGCTGCTGCTGGCATGCCCGGTGTTGTCGGTGCAGGCGGCCGAGTCTCCCACCGCGCCGACCGCCGCCACGCTCAGCCCGGAACAGATCGATCGGCAGTGGCTCAGCGCCACCGCCAAGTACGCACCCGAGCGCGCGCGGCGGCTGCGCAAAGCCGAGCGAGGCGCGCGCAATGGGCCGTTCCGCCCCGACTGGACGGCGCTGAAGGCGTATCAATCGCCGGCGTGGTACGACAACGCCAAGTTCGGCATCTTCATCCATTGGGGCGTGTTCTCGGTGCCGGCGTTCGGCAGCGAGTGGTATTCGCGCAACATGTATCTAGAAGGCTCCAAGGAATTCGCGCATCACGTGGCGACCTATGGCCCGCAGGCACGTTTCGGCTACAAGGATCTGATCCCCAAGTTCACCGCGACCAGGTTCGACCCCAATGGCTGGGCCAGACTGTTCCGCGACTCCGGCGCGCGTTATGTGGTGCCGGTGGCCGAACACCATGATGGCTTCGCGCTATACGACTCAAAGTTGTCGGACTGGACGGCGGTGAAGATGGGGCCCAAACGCGATCTGCTGGGCGAATTGTCCAAGTCGATCCGCGCGCAGGGGCTGCACTTCGGGTTGTCCTCGCACCGCGCCGAACACAACTGGTTCTTCGATGGCGGGCGCAAATTCGATTCGGACGTCAACGACCCACGCTATGCCGCGCTATACGGCCCGGCGCAGGTCCGCCTGCCCGGCAAGGACGATGCCGATGTGGCCAACGACTGGACGCCGGTCTCGCAGGCGTGGTTGGACGACTGGTTGGCGCGCACCACCGAGTTGATCGACACCTATCAGCCGGACCTGATCTATTTCGATTGGTGGATCGCCCACCCCACCTTCCGCAGCAGTTTGCCGACCATGCTGGCGTACTACTACAACCAGGGCGCGGCGCGCACCGCAGCCGACCGCGGCGTGGTGGTGAACTACAAGCTCGGCGCATTCCCCGAAGGCGCCGGCACGCTGGATATCGAGCGTGGCCAGCTCACCGGCATCCATCCTACCCACTGGCAGACCGACACCTCGGTGAGCAATGCCTCGTGGGGCTACATCGAAAACGACACCTACAAGTCGCCGACCTTCATCATCCACATGCTGGCCGACGTGGTGGCCAAGAACGGCAACCTGATGCTCAACATCGGCCCGCGCGCGGATGGCTCGATCCCGGATGCCGAGCGCGGGATTCTGCTTTCGATCGGCAAGTGGCTCAAGACCAACGGTGGCGCGATCTACGACAGCAAGCCGTGGCGCGTGTATGGCGAAGGCCCGACCGAAGTGGTGGGCGGCACCTTCCAAGACGTCAAGACCAAGCCGTATACGGCCGAAGATTTCCGCTTCACCACGCGCGATGGCGCGTTGTATGCGATCGAACTCGGTTGGCCGGCCGGTGGCAAGGCGGTGATCCGTTCGCTCGCCGCGGCCGATGGCGTACGCGGCGTGACGCTGCTGGCCAACGGCAAGAAGGTGGCGTTCGATCAGCAAGCCGATGGCCTGCACCTGACCCTGCCGGCCAAGCCGGTGGGCGCACACGCCTACGTGCTGCGCATCGATCTTTCTTCTTCCACTCCCTGACGGATGCTGTTTGCATGAGCAAGCGATTGACCTGGATACTGCTCGCGCTGGCGTTTGCCTGTGCGCCTGCCTTGGCGAAAAATCCCACGGCGTTGTTCTATCTGATGAACACGCAGAAATCGACCAACGCGTTCCTGGCCAATGTCGACAAAATCGATGTAGTGGTGCCGACGTGGTACGGCGTGGACCAAAACGGCCTGGTCAACGGCACGCCCAACATGTACCTCTACAACATCGCCAAGCAGAACAGGATACGCGTGATGCCGATCCTGTCGATGACCACCGGTCGCGATGGTTTCCACAAGTTGATGCACGACGAAGCCGCCAAGAAACGCATGATCGAATCGCTGCTGATTCACGGCAAACAAAATCAGTACGACGGCTTCCAGTTCGATTTCGAAAACATCGCCTGGACCGACCGCGATGCCTACACGCTGATGGTCAAGCAGACTGCCGATGCGCTGCACAAGGCCGGTTTCAAGCTGTCGGTGGCGGTGGTACCGAATGCGCCGGGCCATGCCGAAGGCGGCCAGTTCTCCAAGTGGATGTGGGAATACTGGCGCGGTGGGTACGACCTCAAGGCGCTGGGCCAGGCCGCGGATCTGGTCAGCATCATGACCTACGACCAGCACACCCGCTGGACCACGCCCGGCCCGGTAGACGGCATGGTGTGGATGAAGAAGCATCTGGATTACGCGATCACCCAGGTGCCGAAGGAAAAGCTCTCGCTCGGCATCGCCACCTACGGCTATCGCTGGTACACCGGCAACCCGGTCAAGGAAGACGGCACCGAAGCGTCGAACATCGCGGCCACGTATATCGATGCCGACGAATCGTTCCCGCTGGCGATCGAACAGAACGCCACCGTGCAGTGGGATCCGGTCGAACAGGAATCGTGGTTCTACTTCTATCGCGACGATATGCGCGAGTGGGTGTTCCGCCCCGACGCGCGCAGCTTCAAGGCACGCTATGACCTGGTGAAGCAGTACGGCCTGGAAGGTTTCAGCTGCTGGGTGCTGGGCGCCGAAGACCCGAAGGTGTGGGACGCGTTGCCGACCGCGCAGCGCTAAAGGCGTTATCGCAATGCCGGACGACCTGGCAGGCGCGGTCGGTGCGCGAATCGGAATGCATGCACTGCAATCCGGCCTGCACCGCCCGTGCCCGTCTTGCAGCGACCGACGCTGGTGGGTTGGTCGCTGCGCAACGCAGCCTGCACGCTGCGCGCATCCGGATGAAGCGTGCGCCAGTCCCTGCGCCATCCGGCATGGCTTTGCTACTGTGCTTGGCTGCCGTGTTCCAGTCGCTACATCGGGATGTGATTGCATGATGTCGAACTCCGCACCGACCGCACGCCTGACCGCATCGACAACACTGTCCTCGCGCTTGCTTACGCTGGCATTGGCAGCCGTGTTGCTGGCTGGATGTGACCAACGCGAACTGGCCACCACCCCTGCTGCGGCAACTGCTGGTGCATCTGCAACACCGCCTGCTGCCAACGCGCCGCTGCCGCTGATTCCTGCGCCGGTCGAGGCCAGGCGCGGCAGTGGCAGCTTCAAGATAGGCACCGGCACGGTGATCTCGATTGTCGGCGGCGATGCCGATGCACGCCGCAGTGCCGAGCATCTGGCCAGCCTGTTGCAGCGCACGCGTGGCCTGAGGTTGGAAGTGCGTGCCGAAGCCACGGCGTCGCCAGGCAGCATCCGCCTGGAGCGCAGCGCGCAAGCGCCAGTGGCGCAGAAAGAAGGCTATAGCCTGGACGTGGGTGCCACCGGCATCCGCATCGCCGCACGCGATGGTGCCGGGCTGTTGTATGGCGCGATCACTGCCTGGCAACTGATGACACCGGATGCGCGCAAGGGCGAGGTTGCAGTACCGGCACTGGCGATTCGCGATTGGCCGCGTTTCAGCTGGCGCGGTCAGCATCTGGATGTAGCCCGCCACTTCCATGACGTAGCAACGGTCAAGCATGTGCTCGATGCGATGGCCGTGCACAAGCTCAACGTGCTGCATTGGCATCTCACCGACGACCAGGGCTGGCGCATCCAGATCAAGCGCTACCCCAAGCTCACCGCGATCGGTGCGTGGCGCACGCCACCCGGTGCCGGCCAGCACGGCACGCCGCAGCGTTATGGCGGTTTTTATACGCAAGAACAGATCAGCGAGATCGTCGCCTATGCCGCGCGGCTGCACATCACGGTGCTGCCCGAGCTGGACATGCCCGGCCACGCGCAGGCGGCGGTGGCGGCGTATCCGGAAGAAGTGGGCGTGCCCGGCCAGCGCACGCAGGTCGGTGTGAACTGGGGCATCAACCCGTATCTGTTCAACACCAGCGAGCGCAGCCTGAGCTTCATTACCAACGTGCTGGATGAAGTGCTGACGTTGTTCCCGTCGGCGTATATCCACATCGGTGGCGATGAGGCGGTCAAGGATCAATGGGAAGCCTCGCCGGCGGTGCGCGCGCAGATGCGCAAGCTCGGGGTCAAGGATGCGCATGCGATGCAGGGCTGGTTCAACGCGCAGCTGGCGCAGTACCTCACCCAACACGGGCGGCGCATGATCGGCTGGGATGAAATTCTCGAAGGCGGCGTGCCGGCCAGCGCATCGGTGATGTCGTGGCGCGGCGTCGAGGGCGCGGTGACGGCGGCCAGACAAGGCCACGACGTGGTGCTGGCGCCGGGCGACTGGCTGTATCTGGACAATCTGCAGACCACGCGCAGCGACGAACCGAACGGTCGCCTGACCGTGCTGCCATTGGCGAAGGTCTACGCATTCGACCCGGTGCCGGCGGAACTGACCGCCGAGCAGGCCAGGCATGTGCTGGGCGCGCAAGGCGCGTTGTGGGCCGAATACATTCCATCCAAATGGCATGTGGATCATGCGTTGTTCCCACGCCTGTCTGCCGTGGCGGAAGTGACGTGGTCGCCTGCGGCTGCGCGCGACTGGAACAATTTTCTGGCACGGATGCCGGCCCAGTTGCAGCGCTACAAGACATTGGGCATCGATGACAGCGACGGCGCATTCGCAGCAGACATCACGCTGGAAAACGGCCCCAACCCGGTACTCGCCGGTAGTCCGGCCAAGGTGGCGCTCAGTACCCAGACCGCTGCGGGCACGCTGCACTACACCGTCGACGGTAGCGATCCCACGCCGGCATCGCCGCGCTATGAGGCGCCGTTTACGATCCAGCTGCCGACCACCGTCAAGGCCACCGCCTTCGACACCGATGGCACAGCGCTGGCGGCCACGCGTAGCCGTACTTTCGACCGTGCAGGGTTGCTACGTGTCGATACGCAAGGCCTGCGCGACTGCGTCCAAACAGGTGCGCTCGGCCTGCGCTTGCCGCTGCTACCGGAGATGACCGGTGCCGATACGCCGGTCTACAACGTCGATCTGTTCCATGCCTGCCGCATTTATCCGCAAGCGCGCCTGGACGGTATCGGCGCGATCAGGATCGAGGGCGCACGGCTGCCGAACAACTTCGGCCTGGCGCACGAGCAATCCAAGGTGGTGCAGTTCCCGACCAAGACGCGCGGCGGCGAGCTGGAAGTGCGCCTGGGCTGCGAAGGCGCATTGATCGCCAGCGTGCAGTTGCCCAACAGCGACACCCTGGGCGAGCAATTCACGCTGGAAACCGCACTGCCTGCACGCACCGGCATTCACGATCTGTGTCTACGCTTTACCGCACCGATTCGCGGCCCGTTGTACGCCATCGGTGCCGTTCAATTGATCGAAACCACCGCGCAGGCGCCCCCTGCCGCCACGCGCTGAGCCGTCCAAGGAGAGTCACGCATGCACCTGTCCCGCCGTCGTTGTGTTCCCTCCCCCGCTTGTCTTGGGATGACCCTGACCTTCGCAATATCGCAGGTTTGGGCGGCGGCGCCCACCACGGTGACCCTGGACACCGGCTGGCAGGTGCGGCTGGTGCCGGGCCAGGAGCAGGCAAAATCCTATCCCAACGCCGCGGCATGGTTGCCGGCGCAGGTACCGGGCGCAGTGCAGACCGATCTGATCGCCGCCAAGATCGTGCCGGACCCGTTCTATCGCGACAACGAAGGCAAGATCCAGTGGGCGGGCCTGAGCGATTGGCAGTACCAGACCCGCTTCAACGTGGATGCGGCCACGCTCGAACGCGCGCATGTGGAGCTGGTGTTCGATGGCCTGGATACGTTTGCCGAGGTCGCCCTCAACGGCAAGAAACTGCTCAGCGCCGACAACATGTTCCGGCAGTGGCGGGTGGATGCCAAATCATTGCTCAAGCGCGGCGACAACGTGCTCGAAGTCACGCTGTTCTCGCCGATCAAGAAGATCCAGCCATGGTTGGCCAAGCAGCCGTACGCGCTTCCCGGTGCCTACGATTCGGCGTTCGGCGACGAGCCCCAGGCGCGTCACAGCTCCACCTATGTACGCAAGGCGCCGTACAACTTCGGATGGGATTGGGGCCCACGCATGGTCAACGCTGGCATCTGGAAAGACGTGCGCGTGGAAACTTGGGATGCCGTGCGCGTGGATGGGCTGCATATCGCCCAGCAACGCGTGGATGCCGACAGCGCGCAGTTGCAGGCGCAGCTGGAGCTGCAAGCCGGCCGCAGCGGCCCGGTGCAGGTAACGCTGGATGTGCTCGGCCCGGATGGGCAGCCGGTGGGCCAGTTCACCCAGCAGGCGGTGGTCGATCCCGGGCAGAACCGTATCGATCTGCCGGTGCGTATCGCCAAGCCCAAGCGCTGGTTCCCGGCCGGCTACGGCGCGCAGGACCGCTACACCTTCGTGGCCAGCGTGCGCGATGCCGACGGCGGCAGCCAGCAGATCAAGCGTGTCACCGGCCTGCGTTCGGTGCAGCTGCGTCGCGAGAAAGATCAGTACGGCAAGAGTATGGAGATCGTGATCAACGACATCCCGATCTTCGCCAAGGGCGCAAACCTCATTCCGCTGGATGCGTTCCCCGCGCGCGTGAGCCCCGAGCGCATGCGCAGCACCTTGCAGGACGCCCGCGATGCCAACATGAACATGCTGCGCATGTGGGGCGGCGGGCATTATCAGGACGACTATTTCTACGACGTGGCGGACGAGCTGGGCATCATGATCTGGCAGGACTTCATGTTCGGTGGCGCGGTGCCGCCGTACGACGTGGAGTTCCGCGACAACACCCGGCAGGAGGCGATCGAACAGGTCAAGCGGCTGCGCGACCATCCCAGCATCGTGCTGTGGTGCGGTAACAACGAAGTGCAGACAGGCTGGGAAAACTGGGGCGACCGGGTCAAGTTCAAGCAGTCGTTGGACCCGGAAGAACGCACCCGCATCGAGCGCGGCATGACCACCTTGTTCGGTACCGTGTTCCGCGAAGTGGTGGCCACCTACGACAGCGATGCGCCCTACTGGGCCACCTCGCCCGGCACCAATTTCGATGGTGCCGCCGACCAGGCCAACGATGGCGATATGCATTACTGGAAGGTGTGGGGCGGCCCTGCCCTGCCGGTGACCGAATATCTCAACGTCACCCCGCGCTTCATGTCCGAATATGGCTTGCAGTCGTTCCCGGACATGCGCACCGTGCGTGCGTTCGCCGAACCGGGCGACATGGATCCGGAATCGCCGGTGATGCGCGTGCATCAGAAGTTCGACAAGGGCAACGGCAACAAGCGGCTGATGCTGTATATCCGCCGGGAATTCGGCGAGCCCAAGGATTTCGAAAGCTTCGTCTACCTGAGCCAGCTGATGCAGGCCGAAGGCATCAACCTGGCCGCCTCGCATCTGCGCGCTTCGCGTCCGCAATCGATGGGCTCGTTGTACTGGCAGCTCAACGATGTATGGCCAGGCGCGTCGTGGTCCAGCGTGGATTACTACGGCCGCTGGAAGGCGCTGCACTACCACGCCCGCCGCTTCTATGCGCCCGAACTGATCGCCGCGCTGCGTAACGACAAGGGCCAGACCGAGGTATCGCTGGTGTCCGACCGCACCACCCCGCTGGCGGCACGCTGGCGCATGCGGGTGATGAGCATGGATGGCAAGGTGCTGAGCAAGCGCGAAGAAAAGACAACGGTCAAGCCGCTGAGCAGCCTGCAGGTGGGCAACTTCAGCGACAAGCAATTGCTGGGCAGCGCCGATCCGAAGCGCAGCTACGCGGTGTTCGAATTATTCGAAGGCGACAAGCTGTTGTCGCGCGAGGCGGTGTTCTTCGCACCAGCCAAGCAGCTGGCCTTGCCAAGCGCGAAGATCGATCGCCAGTGGCGGGCCGATAGCGATGGCTACGCGCTGACGCTGTCCAGCAATACGCTGGCGCGCGAGGTGTGGCTGTCGTTCGGCGATGGGGATGCAACGCTGTCGGACAACGCATTCGACCTGCTGCCGGGCGAGCCGTTGACCGTGCATGTGTCCAGCAAGCTGCCGATGGCACAGATGCAGGCCGCGCTGCAGGTGCGCGATCTTGCATCGACGCTGGCAGGTGCACCGCCCGAGCCGCAACAGGCACCGACGGCGAAATGAGCCAACGCAGGCGAGCCTCAGCGGTAAACCACGCTCGTCAAATGCTGAAAAACAACAGATGTTTCAGCACCTTTTTGCACCGCGTCGTCTCGCGGCAGAATCAATGCAACGCATGGCCGCATGACCGCTGTGCAGGAGTAAATCGATGTCGCCGGTGTCTGTATCGCGCCTTGCCATTGCGCTGGGCTTGAGTCTTGGAGCGCCGTGGGTGGCGCTGGCTGCCACCACATCCGACCACAGCGCCAACTCTCCGGAACAGCGCGCCGCCGCGCTGGTTGCGCAGATGAGCCTTGACGAAAAAGTCGCGCAGGCGATGAACGATGCCCCGGCAATTCCACGCCTGGGCATTGCTGCCTACGAGTGGTGGAGCGAAGGCCTGCACGGTATTGCGCGCAACGGCTATGCGACGGTGTTTCCGCAGGCGATCGGCCTGGCGGCGAGCTGGAACACCACGCTGATGCATCAGGTAGGCACGGCGGTCTCCACCGAAGCGCGCGCCAAGTTCAATCAGGCCGGCGGCCCGGGCAAGGACCATAAGCGTTATGCGGGCCTGACCATCTGGTCGCCCAACATCAACATCTTCCGCGACCCGCGCTGGGGCCGTGGCATGGAAACCTATGGCGAAGACCCGTTTCTCACCGGGCAACTGGCGGTCGGCTTCATTCGTGGACTGCAGGGCGATGATCTCGATCACCCACGCACCATCGCCACGCCCAAGCACCTCGCCGTGCACAGCGGGCCAGAACCGGGGCGGCACGGATTCGATGTCGACGTCTCACCGCGCGATGTGGAAGCGACTTACACCCCCGCGTTCCGGGCCGCGCTTGTGGACGGCAAGGCCGGCGCGGTGATGTGCGCGTACAACGCGCTGCATGGCACACCGGCGTGCGCGGCCGACTGGCTGCTCAATGGCCGCGTACGCCGCGATTGGGGCTTCAAGGGCTTTGTGGTGTCCGACTGCGATGCGGTGGACGACATGACCCAGTTCCACTATTTCCGCCCCGACAATGCCGGCTCCTCGGCTGCCGCGCTCAAGGCCGGGCACGATCTCAATTGCGGCTACGCGTATCGCGCACTTGGTACGGCGATCGAACGCGGCGAAGTGGACCAAGCCCTACTCGACCGATCGCTGGTGCGCCTGTTTGCCGCGCGCTATCGCCTGGGCGAACTGGAAGCGCCGCGCAAGGATCCATATGCAAAGCTTGGCGTCAAGGACATCGATAACGCAGCCAATCGCGCGCTGGCCTTGCAGGCGGCCGCCGAGTCGATCGTATTGCTCAAGAATGAGGCCGGCACGCTACCGTTGAAAGCCGGCACGCGGCTGGCAGTGATCGGCCCCAATGCCGATGCCTTGGCCGCATTGGAATCCAACTATCAGGGCACCTCGTCCACGCCGGTAACGCCGCTGCTTGGTCTGCGTCAGCGCTTCGGCGCGCAGCAGGTGAGGTATGCGCAAGGTGCGCCGCTGGCAGCCGGGGTGCCGGGCATGATCCCGGAAACCGCGCTGCGCAGCGATGGCAAGCCGGGATTGCGTGGCGAGTATTTCGCTAATGTCGATATGGCCGGGGCTGCGCGCGTCGTGCGGCAGGATCGCGTGGTGAGTTTCAACTGGGACCAGGTGGCGCCAGCCAGGGGCGTGCCGGCCGATCGCTATGCGGTGCGCTGGAGCGGCGAGTTGCTGCCGCCCAGTACCGGCGATTACACCTTGGCGGTGCGCGTGGCGCGCTGCTTCGATTGCGCCGGCCACGATCCGGTGCGGCTCTATATCGACGACAGATTGGTGGTCGCCGGCAATGCCGAAGACAAGCATGTGCCGGCCGGCATGCACAACGCCGATGGCCGCAGCTTGGAGACCGTGCTGCACTTCGACGACACCCGCCCGCGCAAGATCCGCCTGGAGATGGAACACCGCGGCCAGGACCAGGGCGTGCGTTTGGAATGGTTGGCGCCGGCTGCAGCGCAATTGGCCGAAGCCGAGCAAGCCGTGGCGCAAGCCGACGCAGTGGTGGCCTTCGTCGGCCTGTCGCCGGATGTGGAAGGCGAAGAGTTGCGCATCGACGTGCCCGGCTTCGACGGCGGCGACCGCAACGACATCGCCCTGCCCGCCCCGCAACAGGCCCTGCTCGAACGCGCCAAAGCCTCCGGCAAGCCGCTGGTGGTGGTGCTGATGAGCGGCAGTGCGGTGGCGTTGAACTGGGCCAAGACGCACGCCGATGCCATCGTGGCGGCGTGGTACCCCGGCCAGTCCGGCGGTACCGCGATCGCGCGCATGCTGGCCGGCGACGACAATCCCGGCGGGCGCCTGCCGGTGACGTTCTATCGTTTCACCAAGGACCTGCCGCCCTACGTCAGCTACGACATGCAAGGCCGCACCTATCGCTACTTCAAGGGCGAGCCGCTGTTTCCGTTCGGCTATGGCTTGAGCTACACCAGCTTCGCGTACGCCGCGCCGCAGTTGTCCACCACCACGCTGCAAGCAGGCAACACGCTGCAAGTGACCACCACGCTGCGCAACACCGGCATGCGTGCCGGCGATGAAGTGGCGCAGGTGTATCTGCACTATCCGGATCGCCCGCAGTCGCCGTTGCGCAGCCTGGTCGGCTTTCAGCGTGTACATCTGCAACCGGGCGAGCAACGCACGCTAACATTCACCCTGGATGCGCGTGCATTGAGCGATGTGGATCGCAACGGACAGCGTGCGGTAGAAGCGGGCAATTACACGCTGTTTGTAGGCGGCGGCCAACCGGGCACCGGCGCCGCTGGCGCAGCTGCGGCGTTTTCGATTTCGGGGCGCTCGCCGCTGCCGAAGTGATCCTTGCCACCGGATGCCACGCAACAGGCGTCGGCTGCTGGTCGGCGCCGGTTGCGTGATTGGGGCGGGTTTTATGGTGAACCGGGCAGATGAGCACGGCGTACAGCTGCTCGAAAATCGAGCATCAACGCGTGTGGCTTTTACTCAAGCACTCAAGACGTGATTTTCAAGATGTGACATCTCTGGCGATCGCTGCGGCCTGAGCTCTTGCGCGATCCTTCCCTGCTCCATCACCAGGATGCGGTCGGCGCTGGCAATGGTTTCAGGGCGGTGCGCCACGATCACCTTGGTCAGTTGCAAGTGCTGCACCGCCTCGTTGACCAAGCGCTCGCGCGTAACATCCAGATGGCTGGTGGCTTCATCGAGGAAGAGCAGCGTCGGTTGCCGATACAGCGCACGCGCCAGGATCAACCGCTGCTTCTGACCGCCAGACAATGCGCTTCCCATGTCGCCGATCAGACTGTGATAGCCCATCGGCATCGCCACGATTTCCTCATGCACGGCGGCCAGGCGCGCGGCCGCCTCGATCCTGTCCTGATCCGCATCCGGCTGGAAGAAACGGATGTTGTCGGCAATGCTGCCAGCGAACAACTGGTCGTCCTGCATCACCGCGCCGACCATGCCGCGGACCGTGCGCGGGCCGAGCTTGTGCAGATCGTGGCCACCAATGCGGATCGTCCCTGCGCTGGGCGTGAGCAAACCCAGCAACAGCTTCACCAGGGTCGTCTTGCCGCAACCAGACCCGCCAATGATGGCCACCGACTCCCCTGGCGCAATCGTGAAACAGCAGTCCTTGACCACCCACGGCTCGCCGTCGGCGTAGCGAAACGACAGCCCTTCCACCTCGATGCTTGGGGCGGCAGGTGGCAGCGCTTGCGGTAATGCGCGATGGTCTTCCGGCGGGGTCAACACGATATCGGCCAGCCTCTCGCCATGCAGGCGCAGCATGCGGAACTCGATCCATTTATCGATCAATCCGCTCACGCGCATGGCGAACTGGTCCTTGTAGGCAAGGTAAGCCACCAGCATGCCGACCGAAAACACGTTGTCCAGCGCCAACCTGGCGCCGATCCAGATCACCGCGATGCGCTCCAGGCCGAACACCAACTGGCTGGCCGTGCTGAAGCCCAGAGACATCCGCGCCAGTGTCACGTCTTGATTGACGGTGTCGTTGAGCAAGTTCCCGTAAGTGGAACGGCGCACCGCTTCTTCACCGGCCACTTTCAAGCTTTGCATGCCACGCAGCGATTCCAGCAGATGCGTCTGTTGCTTGGCCGCGGCCACCAATTGTTGTTCGGTGCACTCGCGCATTGGCCGATAGGCAATTGCGCGGATACCAAGATAGAGTGCGACGGCCAGCAACGTCATCACTGCCAGCTTCCAGCTGTAGATCAGCATCAGCACCAGTGTCACCATCGCCATCACCCCATCGATCATCGCCTCGACGAAGCTGGTGGTGAGGGTGTGTTGGATGGTCTGCACCGAGGACATGCGTGAGGTGACATCCCCAAGATGCCGCTTTTCGAAAAAGTCCAACGGCAACCTGAGCAGATGCGCGAACACGTTGCCCATCCACTGCAATCCGAGCCGGGAGGAGAGAGACACCACAGACCAACCACGCAGCAGGCCGATGCCGACTTGCAGCAGTAGCGCCAATCCGAAGCCCAGTCCCAGCACCACGAGTAAATCGCGGTCTGCCGACACCAATACCTGGTCCACCACCCATTGCGTATAGAACGGCGCCAGGATGACGAAGACCTGCAACGCCATCGACAACAACGCGATCTGCGACAGCGCACTCCACAACCCACGGATGGGGCCGGTGAGCTGGCGCGCAGAAATACAAGGCGCTGCCTTGTGCTGCTTGAACTCGGCTGTGGGCGTCAGCTCCAGCGCCACACCGGTAAAGTGTCGGGCCACCTCGCCGAGCGATAACCTGCGCTCACCGATGGCCGGGTCGAAGATCGTCGCTTTCGCTTTTCCAACCTTGGCAAGCACCACAAAGTGGCTCAGATTCCAATGCAGGATGCAAGGCAACGCGAGTTGATCCAGCTGTTCCATCTCCAACCGCAGCGGGCGGGCCGAGAAGCCCAGCGTCTGGGCAATCTCGATCAACTGGTTGAGCCTGATGCCCTTGAACGACAAGTGGAAGCGCCTGCGTAACTCGGGCAAGCCCAGGTGCATGCCATGCGCCGAAGCCACCATCGCCAACGACGCCAGCCCGCATTCGCTTGCTTCTGCTTGCACAATCGCCTTCATCGTTCAAAGCGCTCCAGTGTCTGAAGATGCCAACATTGGTTTTTTAAGATCATGCTTGAATCCTATCTCCAGCAAGCCAATCACACACCCCAACAGCAAGCCCGATGCATGAGCAAACCAACTTGTGCGAGGCGAGAGTAAAGAGGATGCCAGCATCGTTGCCAGTGCGAAGTATGCAAGCAGCCACCAGAGGGCCGGCGGGAATATCTGGCGATTGCGTAGCGATGTGCCGATCATCCACCCATACAACGCAAATACGCCGCCAGAGATGCCCAGGAATGCATCCGAGCTGACCGAATGCGGAAGGAATGTCAGTAAAAATGCAGGCAACAACACCCCTGACAAGAACGTCAGCCAAATAACAAGCGCCCGGCCAAGCGAGAAAGAAAGCCCGGCTGCAACCATGAGTAAAGACAAGTTGGCTGCCCAGTGCGCAACACCGGAATGCAGGAAAGGCCCGCTGAGATAGCGCCATGGCTCGCGCGGCGCATCTTGGAACACAAGCCCGTACTGTTCAATCATATTGAAAAGACTACCGGCGCGTGTCTGTAGGTAGAGCTGAATTGCGCCGATTGCTATCATCATGACGGCGATTGAAAGCGGTTGCTTGCTCGGCTGTAGATAGCACCATGCGGAAAATCGAGAATATTCGCACAGACTGGATAATTTTCGAAAAATAAATATATATTGAAGGAATAAATATATAGAAAATAATGTAATTGCGACGCTTGCCTTGACGAAGTAGGTGGTATGTTTTTCAAGACTTAAAATGGCGAAGCCTAGTGCCATGCACAGCATCAGGGAAAATAATAAAATGCATTGAAAAAGCATTCTTTTTTGAATTTGATGCGCCATGCTTGCAAAGCAAATGGGGGGCAGCATCGACTTTTCGCCTGGGATCGACACGATGATCGGGTCGAATGGATGCCATTGCCAGATGGCACGCCGTACTGCTGATTCCCCCTCAATTTTTCGGCCCCAAGGTGGTCGCAACGCGGACCATCTTTCTGGCGCGCGCGGAAAAATATCGTCTGAATTCCAATGCATTGCGACATATCCTCAAATGAGGAGTGCCTGCCATTGCAGGCAGGCACTGATTTAAATAAAATTAAGGTTGATTTTGCATCGTTTGATAGTGCCCAACGACCAACATTGATCCGCCAGCGAAACCGATTGCTATCACGGCCATGCCACCTTCAGTAAAGTCACTTAGGCCACCATCAACTTTTTCAATTTCATTTTCAGTCAACTCACGCATCACACAAGTTTCTCAATATGGACATAGCACCCCTGCGTCATGGGCTTTTGGGTTCTCGCAAAAAATTAATCGGTGGATTTAGATCTGATTCGCAATGACGCAGGTGCTCCATCTCCAGCCGAAGTGGGCGAATAGCAAAGCCGAGTTGCTGGGCAATCTGGATCAGGTGACTTAGAGAACCCCTGAACAACTCACGGGCCAGCGAGCGAACGTGTAATTCCGGTTGATCGCAAAGGCCACCCTTGCTAAAAATCAAGCACTTACGCGTGATGGAGATTGCCTCAGGTATCGATTGGAAGTCCGTGCAAGAGTTGTTCAGAGCTTCCTACCTTTCAACGATAGGGGAAAGCGCCTGCGTATTTTCTGCAGGGTGATGTGAATGTCATAGGCGCTAGCCACCATCGCCAATGAGGCCAAACCACATTCGGAGGCTTCGCTCTGCAAGCAGACATCCATCAATGCATTCCTAGGAAAAGTCTTACTTCTCCAATACGAACATTGGCCTCATCCCAAACTTCTTCATAGCATCCCGAACCATCTCATCCGTATATTTCTGACAATACTGCTGCCCATTAACTCCATATTTTTCCAGTGTAGCACGCTGAGGAACCCATACAGACGGGGTGGTTGTATAGGTATACTCCGCGGTTTTTTCATCGAATTTGTACTCATCCATTTTTCCGGAATTCTTTTTTACCTGCCGATCTGCATGTTCCAGTATTTTATATTTTACGCCGGCACGAATGTAAAAATCCCTCTCCTCGGCATGAAATTTCTCCAACCAATCACGATACTTCGCCGCCAAAACCCTGGGGCCTCCTCCCGCCACCAAAATAGCCTCTCCTTCCTTCCCAGTCGGCAACGTGCCATGCCAACCAAGAACCGCCCCACAATCGACAGTCAACGACGAGGCCGCCATCGCAATATAACTGGCACAGGCCGAGAGACATATTCCATCAACTTTCACTTCAATCGGACGCCGCCGGACGATGTCTTCGGCGATTTTGAGCGCAACAAAAGGAAATCCCCCTCCGCTATGAACGACTATCCTTGAATAGCCGCCAGCTGCAACCTTGAAATATTCGACGTCCGAATTCGGGTCAATATCGCCCCGTAACTCTATAAGATCTGGAGAAATTCGACTCCAGCCGGCATAAGCGCTTCCATAGAAAATAAAAATAGAAAAAAATGCAACAACCTTCATTGCGGAACGCATCATCCTCGAAATTCCCGGTGAAATTTAAATAAAAATGAGGCTTCGATGCTAGATCGAAGCCTCATGAGAAATTACAAATTAGGCCTTAACGTGGCACTCCTTCGTCGTGGTTGTGCTTGTACTGCCATCATGGTTTGTGGTCGTCGTCGTGCTGGTCGAACAGCCAACCTCAAATCCACCAGCAACAGCGTTGATTTCTTCAAAATTCAATTCACGCATAAATCACCTCTCACAATCAATATGACGCATACCCTGCGCCGGGGAACAAATAACTATATCCGGGCTATTCCCATAGAATCACGGTCATTTTTAATTCTGCGCTCTACTTGCAGCTCATAAAATTGCATAACTCAACATTCACCTCCCTAAAAATAGTCTCGCCTTATTCCTTCCGCTTTCTCCGCCTTTATCTTTGACTGATACGGCCGAACAACTAGCCAGAGAGTAAAGACAATCAATGCGCCAGCAATCCAGTATCCAAGCCCAAGAAAAGCCCCACAAGAGCGGATTAGAAAGACGGTCGACAAGAGAAGGTAAACAAACAACATCCTCAAATATACGACATGCCCCTTGTGAGAGCCAAGAATGTAATTATAGATTGACATTATTCCAAGAGCGTAAAAGAAAGTTCCGGTCAGCCATCCAATCAGTGGAGATGGCCATGGTTCATGCACCGCGAAAGAAATGGCAAACAACACAAATGAAACCATGGCTAGCGTGCATGCGAGAATCTTCTTATAAATTGCGTTCATTTTTATTCCCAGCATGATGTCCCCGAGAATACTCGGGGACATCATAACTATCAAATAGAATTAGTAAGAACAAGCGCTAGCTTCATGCTTCCTCCCAGGCTGAGCGCAAATGCTCCAGCACCAACCAGTACGCCTGTACCTACAGCAAGCGAGCCTCCTGCAATGAGTAAATCCGCATAACCATTGAACTGGGATGCAGGGCTGCCGCCATTCACTTCCATGATCTCCTGATCTGTCATTTCGCGCATTTTTTACTTCTCCAATTATGATGGTGCATGCCTTGCACCGTAGGTGCCAGTACATTATCTGGCGATCTCACTCACAAATATCTCCTGAAATCATTAATTACACGACATAGCGCCGCCGACTCATCGAAATCCATTATTTCCCAAGCGAGAACAAGGGTTCGAACACCCATTCGATCAGCCTTCTTCGCTCGCCGATGATGTCGGCTTGCAACAACATCCCCGGCTTGAGCATCTCGGGCTTGCCGTATGCCATGACACTTTGCCGCGCCAGCGCAACGGTGACGCGGTAATACGGCTCGCCTTGCTGGGCATTGCCGATCAACGCCCCCAGTTCACTGGAACTCAGGGCGCTGCGGCTGACCCTGCTCAGGCGGCCTTGCTGATGACCAAACTTCTGATACGGAAATGCTTGATAGCGCAGCAACACCGAATCCCCCGGGGCGATAAAGCCGATTGCCCGGCTGGGGACCAGTAATTCGGCTTCCAGGCGTCCATCGCCCGGCACCACACTCAGCAGGGGCTGCCCGAGCTGGATCGCTTGCCCAGGTTTTGCCATCTGTGTGGCCACCACGCCTGCCACGGGCGACGTCACCACCAAGGCGCCATTGACCTGAGTCTGCACCTGCTCCTGTTCCACCGCCGCCACGTCCCGTCGATAGTCGGCCTGCACGCCCCCGCGCTGCCCAGGCAAGACATGCAATTGCTGTTCGATCTGCGCCGCGCTGCGTCGCATCTCTGTGGCCTGCCGCTGCAACGCCTGCATCTGGCTGGTGTATTCCAACGCGCTGGATTCCTGCTGCTTGATTTGCAACACGCTGACGTATTTTTCATCCTGCAATTGGCGCCAGCGTTGCAACACCTCGTTGGCAAGCGTGATCTGGTTGCGACGGGTGGCGACTTCGGCGTCCACCTGCACCAGTTCCTGGCGCAGATTGGCCAACTGCGCACGCAAGCCCTGCTCTTGCGCATCCAATTGCTGCAACTGTGATTGTTCGGACGATTTCAAGCCTTCGCCGCGCTGACGCAACTGGTGTCGCAGTGCCGCCTCGGTGTCGCCGCTGCCCAAGGTCACGCGTGGAACCGTCACCACGCCGAGCATTTGCCCGGCCTTGACCCGTTGTCCTTCGCTGACATCCAGCAGGCTCACGACGCCGGTGGCCGGCGCCATCACCGTGGCCAAGCCCTTGATCGGCACCAGTTGACCGGTCACCGTAGAGCGGTGGGCATAGGTGCCCATGCACAAGAAGACCACGACCGCTGCCGCCACGACCCCGGCAGCGCTGGCAACTACCCATGCCCGCACGGGCTGCGCCAAGGAGATGGCGCCAAGCCAGCTGTTGCCGCGTGTTTGCAGCACTTCCTCGCGGAACAGGGTCATGCCGCATTGCCTTGACCGCTGCGGCGGGCCGTGTGGCATGCGCAGTGCGGCATCGCCAACAGCGTGCATGGGCCGATCAACGCCGCCCAGAGCAACGGCAACGGCTGCTCCGGTCGCCAGGCGGCTGCCTGGATGCAGCGTGCGCGCGTCATCGCGGTGAAGATGGCAACCAACGTCGCCCAATTGAACCGGCCACCACGAAGCCGGACGATGCCGATGATCGGCATGGTCAGGACAAGGCCGCCAAGCACTATTGTGGGGAGAGATTGAAGCATGTGACCATCCTTTGAAACCGCCGATATAGAGGCTAGAGCATCCTAGCGCACAAGCATATGCTACTTTCGAAATTAATAATAATTGGCGAATACGCGGGTGTCAAACACTAAAAATCGTCCCGCTTGTTCCTTTTTTAATTTTATTATCTATTAGTAATTCCAGTGACTATCGGCGGCCTCGAAGTTTTTGACGGACCAAGCAGCTACGGCTTTGGTAGATTAATAATTTTGAGTATTTGCCGGCGCAATCGTTTGTTGACGTGCAATCTTATTTAATATGTAAGCGGGTCCAGCCACGATTATCCAGGATACATTTTCTTCAAAAATATATTTCGAGCATCGAATCTGATTAACTTATGCAGTCGTGGCACCCAGATATCATGCGCTGCTTTAGAATATCCAAGTTTGTAAATAATTTCTTTGGCACCTGTTTTTGCGTCCTCGCCGAATGTGCGGTGGGCGACTTCAGGTATGTCTCGACATAGACCTGATTCGTGTAGGCGGCCTTGATGATCGACGCAGACGCGCGGCGCATCGTGGGTTGGAAGGTGTCACCGACCGCGCACCCGGTGCTCCGCGTGCTTGGCAGGCCGATCGACACGGGCACCTTGCACCTACTCCGACGGTGGTCCGTGTCGATGCCACCGGCACCCGTCGCGACACGCGCCCCTCGGACATACGGACATACGGACATACGGCGCCGAATTGTGCGGGCGCACTATGCACATTCGGCGCACACGTTGTATGGTCATCGGGAATTGGTCATGCATAGGTCTCATCATCAGCCGTCTGGTCGCGCGGCCGCTGAAGCGCGCCGCTGTGCAGGCCTCGTGCCGCATCCAAGGAGCTCCAGGTCATGCATACCCGCCGCGACATCCTTCAGTTGCTCGGCGCCAGCGCGGGCGCCAGCTTGCTGGCCGGTGCGCTGCCCGCCTTCGCCGCCACGCCCGTCGCCGGTGCCTCCACGGCCGGCGGCGCGTTCGTCAGCAAGCGCCCGCCCAAGGCGCAGCGCCGGTTCGTCAGCAAGGCGGTCGAGCAGCAGATCGCGCAGATCAAAGCGCACATTGCCGCGCCGGAGCTGGCCTGGCTGTTCGAGAACTGCTACCCCAACACGCTCGACACCACGGTGGAAACCGGCACCCGCAACGGCAAGCCGGACACCTTCGTCATCACCGGCGACATCCATGCGATGTGGCTGCGCGATTCCTCCGCGCAGGTGCATGCATACCTGCCGCTGGCCAGGCGCGACCCCGCGTTGCGGCGCATGTTCCATGGCCTGATCCAGCGCCAGGCGGCCTGCATCCGGCTCGACCCGTACGCCAACGCCTTCCTGCCCGATGGCCAGACCCAGCGCCTGAAGTGGTCGCTCAACGACATCACCGAAATGAAACCCGGCGTAGGCGAGCGCAAGTGGGAAGTGGATTCGCTGTGTTATCCCATCCGCATCGCGCACGCATACTGGCGCGCCACCGGCGACAGCGCACCGTTCGACGACGACTGGCGCGCGGCCATGCATGTGGTGGTCAAAACCTTCCGCGAGCAGCAGCGCAAGGACCATCGCGGCCCATACGCGTTCCAACGCCCCTCGCCGCTGGCCACCGAAACGCTGGTGCTGGAAGGCTATGGCCAGCCGACCAGGCCCAACGGCATGATCCACTCGATGTTCCGCCCGTCCGACGATGCCTGCGTGTATCCGTTATTGGTGCCGGCCAATCTGTTCGCGGTGACATCGCTGCGTCAGCTGGCGACGATGAGCACGCAGCTGCATCGCGATACCGACTTGGCCGCCGGCTGCACCGCGCTGGCCGACGAGGTGGAAGCGGCCACGCGCACGTTCGGCCAGCAACGCGATGCCGATGGGCAAGCGTATTGGGCATTCGAAGTGGACGGTTATGGCAACCAGTTGTTTATCGACGACGCCAACGCCCCCGGCCTGCTCAGCCTGGCCTATCTGGGCTGTTGCGATCGCGCCGACCCGGTGTTCCTGCGCACCCGTCAACTGGCCTGGAGCGAACGCAACCCGTATTTCTCGCGCGGCACTGCGGCCGAAGGCGTCGGCAGCCCGCACAGCGGCATGGGCACGATCTGGCCGATGTCGATCATCCAATACGCGCTGGTCAGCGACGACGAGGCACAACTGCGCCAATGCCTGCAATGGCTGAAAACCACGCATGCCGGCACCGGCTTCATGCATGAGTCCTTCCATAAGGACAACCCGAGCACCTTCACCCGCGACTGGTTCGCCTGGGCCAACAGCTTGTTCGGCGAACTGATCATCGACCTGCACCAACGCAAACCCCAGCTACTGCGCAGCGCCTGATTCCTGTCCTTCTCCCGCATGCGGGAAAAGGTGCCCCAAGGGCGGATGAGGGCGCTGCATCGGCCCATGATTTCCGAGAGCACACACCATGGCAACACGACGCGGTTTTCTCCAAGGCGCCATCGCAGCGGCACTTTTGGGTAGCGGTGCTCCAGCAACAGGACTTGCCCGCGCACGCGCAGGCAACTACGCACTCCCGGCCGATGCGCGCACCCGCGCCGACCTCACCCGCCACGTCGATGTCTTCATCGGCACCGGTGGCCACGGCCACACGTTCCCGGGCGCAACACTGCCATTCGGCATGGTGCAGCTGAGCCCGGACACTCACAACGCAGTGTGGGATGCATGCTCTGGCTACCACGCCTGCGACGGCTCGATCATGGGCTTCTCGCACACGCACCTGTCCGGCACCGGCATCGGCGACATGCTGGATTTCCTGCTGGTGCCCGCCACCGGCGAGGTGAAGCTGGTACCCGGCGCACTCGACGCACCGGACACCGGCTACCGCTCGCGCTTTGACCACAGCGATGAAGCCGGCTCACCCGGTTACTACCGCGTGCGGCTCAAGGACAGCGGCGTGCATGCCGAACTCACCGCCACCGCGCGCGCGGGCCTGCATCGCTACCACTTTCCCAAGGGCAAACCGGCGCACGTGCTGCTGGACCTGTGCCACGGCATGCAGGACAAACCCGGCATTCCCACCCGCATCACCGACGCACAACTGCGCGTGGTGGACGAGCGCACGCTCACCGGCGGTCGTCGCGTCTACCAATGGGCGCAGGGGCGCTACATCTACTTCGCCATGCGCCTGTCGCGGCCATTCAAACACGTGCAGCTGTACAACGAAGACCAACCAGTTGCGGCAGGCACACCCAGCATCGACGGCACCCATCTCAAGGCCGCACTGCATTACCCCGACGCATCCGATGCACCACTGCTGATCAAGGTCGGCATCTCCGCCGTCAGCGCCGACAACGCGCTGGCCAATCTGGATGCGGAACTACCCGACTTCGACTTTGCGCGCGTGCACGCGCAAGCCGTGGCCACATGGGAAAAAGAACTCGCACGCGTGCGCATCGACAGCGATGACGACGCGCAGCGCCGCATCTTCTACACCGGCCTGTATCACAGCCTGCTCGCGCCAACGCTCTTCAGCGACGTGGACGGCCGCTATCGCGGCATGGATCTGCAAATCCACACCGCACCCAAGGGCTATCGCAACTACAGCACCTATTCGCTGTGGGACACCTACCGCGCCGCGCATCCGCTGCTCACGCTGGTGCAGCCCGAGCGCGTACCGGACCTGGTGCAATGCCTGGTGCGTGGCGCCAACGAATGCCCGGACGGCGTGGGCATCTGGCCGCTGCAGGGTGTGGAAACCGGCTGCATGATCGGCTACCACTCGGCGGTGGTATTGGCCGAAGCGCATGCCAAGGGCTTCACCGGCATCGACTACAAAGCTGCATGGCCGGCCTACCGCAAGCGCGCGATGGACGACACCACCCACGGCCTGGCGTACTACCGCAAGCTCGGTTACATCCCCGCCGACCAGGTGGACGAAGCGGTCAGCCGCACGCTGGAATACGCCTACGACGACTGGGCCTGCGCGCATCTGGCGCAAGCCGCTGGCGCCACTGATGATGCACGCACATTGCGCGAGCGCTCGCGCAATTACCGCAACGTGTTCAATCGCGACAGCGGCTTCGTGCAGCCGCGTCTGGAAGACGGCAGCTGGGCGAAACCGTTCGACCCGCGCGGCATGGGCCACCTCACCCAATGGCGCGATTTCACCGAATCCAACGCCTGGCAGGCCACCTTCCTCAACCAGCACGATCTGTACGGCTACATGGATCTATACGGCGGCCGCGATGGCTTCGTCGCCAAGCTCGACGAACTGTTTTCCACCAGTTCCGAGCTGCCCACCGATGCGCCACCGGATATCGATGGCCTGGTCGGCCAGTACGCGCACGGCAACGAGCCCAGCCATCACGTGGCCTATCTGTTCGCCTACGCCGGGCAGCCGTACAAGACCCAGGCGATGGTGCGCCGCTTGCTGCGCGAGCAGTACCACGACGCGCGCAACGGTTTGTCCGGCAATGAAGATTGCGGGCAGATGAGCGCCTGGTTCGTGCTCAGTGCGCTGGGGCTGTACGCGGTGGACCCGGTCAGCGGCAACTACATCCTCGGCAGCCCGCTATTCAAACGTGCCGAGCTGGATGTCGGCAACGGCCGCACGCTGCGCATCGTTGCCAACGACAGCAGCGCGCAGAATGTGTATGTGCAATCGCTGAAGTGGAACGGCAAACCGATCAACCGCAGCTGGATGCGGCATTCAGATCTGGCAGCTGGCGGCACGCTGGAATTCAGCATGGGCGCGACGCCGAACCTGGCCTTCGGTGCGAACAGAGAGGACCTGCCACCGTCGTTCAGTTGATGCATGCGTATGGCGCAGGACCCATATTGCGAGGAATGGACGCGTACCTTCCGACCCGCTGTTCGCGCTTGCAACGTCCATCGCCCGTCGCCGCAGCGCGCTGCACATTGTTTTGCATGCCGAGGGCTGAGCGCGTGTGCACAGCCTATGCGCCGACAAGGACATTGCTTCGACGCGCATAAATCCAGTTCCAGTTCCACTTCTGACTCGTCACTCGTCACTCGTCACTCGTCACTCGTCACTCGTCACTCGTCACTCGTCACTCGTCACCGCCGAGAATCGCCCATGTTGCGCACCACCCTTCGCCCCCTCGTTGTGGCCCTCGCGTTCGCGCTTCCTGTCACCGCTGCGTCTGCCGCCGCCGAGAGCTGGCCAAGCTTCGGCACGCAAGGCACGCAGTTCGTGCGCGATGGCAAGCCGTACCAGATCATCTCCGGCGCCATCCATTTCCAGCGTATTCCGCGCCAGTACTGGAAGGACCGCCTGCAGAAGGCACGCGCACTCGGCTTGAACACCGTGGAGACCTACGTGTTCTGGAATCTGGTCGAACCACAACAAGGTCGCTTCGATTTCACCGCCAACAACGACATCGCCGCGTTCGTGCGCGAAGCCGCCGCGCAAGGCCTCAACGTGATCCTGCGGCCCGGCCCGTACACGTGCGCCGAGTGGGAAGCCGGCGGCTACCCCGCATGGTTGTTCGGCAAGGACAACATCCGCGTCCGCAGCCGCGACCCGCGCTTTCTCGCTGCCAGCCAGACGTATCTGGATGCGGTGGCCAGGCAGGTGCATCCGCTGCTCAACCACAACGGCGGGCCGATCATCGCCGTACAGGTCGAGAACGAATACGGCTCCTACGACGACGACCACGCCTACATGGCCGACAACCGCGCCATGTACGTCGAAGCCGGCTTCGACGACGCGCTGCTGTTCACTTCCGATGGCGCCGACATGCTCGCCAACGGCACCTTGCCAGATACCTTGGCGGTGGTGAATTTTGCGCCAGGCGAAGCCAAGAGCGCATTCGACAAACTGATCAAGTTCCGCCCCGATCAACCGCGCATGGCCGGCGAATACTGGGCCGGCTGGTTCGACCACTGGGGCAAGCCGCACGCCAGCACCGATGCCAGGCAACAGACCGAAGAACTGGAGTGGATCCTGCGCCAGGGCCACTCCGCCAACCTCTACATGTTCATCGGCGGCACCAGTTTCGGCTTCATGAATGGCGCCAATTTCCAGGGTAATCCCGGCGACCATTACGCACCGCAGACCACCAGCTACGACTACGACGCCATCCTCGACGAAGCCGGTCATCCCACCCCGAAATTCGCACTGATGCGCGACGCCATCACCCGCGTCACCGGCGTGCAACCGCCCGCGTTGCCGATGCCGATCGCCACGGTCGCCCTGCCGGAAATACCGTTGCGCGAATCCGCGTCGCTATGGGACAACCTGCCCGCGCCGATCGCCATCGACACCCCGCAACCGATGGAGCACTTCGGCCAGGATTACGGCTACATCCTCTACCGCACCACCGTCACCGGCCCGCGCAAGGGCACACTTTATCTGGGCGAAGTGCGCGATGTCGGGCGCGTGTATCTCGACAAAAACCCGGTGGGTAGCGTCGAACGTCGGCTGCAGCAAGTCTCCACCCACGTGGATATTCCGGCCGGCCAACACACGCTCGAGGTGCTGGTCGAAAACAGCGGCCGCATCAACTACGGCCCGCGCATGGCCGATGGCCGCGCCGGCCTGGTCGACCCGGTACTGTTGGACAACCAGCAACTCACCGGTTGGCAGGCCTTCCCGCTCCCGATGCGCTCTACCGGCAGCCTGCGTGGCTGGACCAGCAACAGCGTCCAAGGCCCGGCCTTCCACCGCGGCACCCTGCGCATCGGCATCCCGGCCGACACCTACCTGGACATGCGCGCGTTCGGCAAGGGCGTGACCTGGGCCAACGGCGTCAACCTCGGCCGCCACTGGAGCATCGGCCCGCAGCGTGCGCTGTACTTCCCCGCCCCGTTCCAGCGCAAGGGCGACAACGCCGTGGTGGTGTTCGACCTGGACAGCACCCCCAAGCCCAGCGTGCGCGGTCTGAACCAGCAAGTGTGGATCGCGCCGAAGGAGTAAGAGTCGCTAACAAAACGACTGCACTTACCGCCAGGCGGGCGCGGCCGGTACTCGGAATTGGCATGTACCAATCCTACACTGCGGTTCCTCCGCGCCATCCGCACCCGCCTGGCGACTGCTCACTACGTTTTGTTAACCAATCTAAGGCACTGCGGCACACGTGTGCATTCCACCGGCCCAAACTCTAACGGCAGTTGCGCTCTACAAGGACGTTGCGCCCCTACTGGAACCTTCGCGGATGCGTGCTGCCTGCATTTCGGTTGCCAGCAACGTGCCGCGCACATCCGTGGTGTGCTGGCGAGCCTGTTTCATGCAGAAATGCGCGAAGCCCGCGCTGCCCGGCTGCGGCACGATGGCATTGGCGGTCAACACACGGATCAGTCGCTGTTGCAGCCCTTGCATCCTGTTTTTTGCACGCTCGTTTTTTCTCGCATCCGAACTGCCCAGCTCTTCCTCTGCCATGCCCAACTCTTCCAACATCAGGTTGACAGATCGCAGCTGGAATTCATTGCGCTCACGCGCTTCACGCAATTGCGTGCTCAGCCGTGCCTGTGCGTGCTCGGCCGTGGTGTTGGTGGCCTCTGTGTCGTGGGTCGGACCACTAGCAGCATCCACCGCCGGCAGTTCCAGCCGCGCGCCCAGTTTGGAGTGGAGATATTTCTTTTGTAACTCAAGGCAACATTGCATGTAAGCGATCTGCGGCTTGATCGAGCCGGGCGTTTGCAGCCACTGGCTCAGTGCCGTTTCGGTCAACGTATCGGTATGTTTTGCGTAGCTTCGCGCGGCTTTCTCGCCGGCGACACGGGGTTTGCCGCTCAGCACGGCGCGCCCATAGGTCGCCCCTGCAAAAAGCGCTGCCTTGGCCCGCTTCTTGAACGAGGCCTGTTGAGCAGGTTGACCAACTGCCGTGCTCTGGTCGGTAGAGCGAGGCACGGCACGATAGTGTTTTTTCATGTCCTCGGCGCAGCTCTGCAAGAGAACTTCCCGCGCTTTTTCCTGACCGTCGATACAGGCGTACAGCGCGCTGCGCAGTTCGAATCCATGCTGGGGAACGGCCGCGGCCGGCTCCGCAGCGGCTGACGCGTCGTTGGCTGCAGGCGATGCCTGGTTCGCCGCTACCGATTGGGCAGCCACCGCGTCTTCGGTTGAGTCGGGCATGACATCGTCAGACGCCGGCTGACCGCCAGCGCCGCTGGTTACGCCTGTGTCCGACGCTGTTTCCTGGGCACTGTGACTGAGGCGCGGTGTGCCATGCAGGTTCGACTCTTCCTGTGCCGCCGCAACGCTCGCCGCGGTAGGGGGCAGCAGGTCGGCAACGCTAAGCAATGCGCGGTCTACGTTGGGCAAATCCGCGCTGTCGTAGTTGCGATAGCGTTTCTGCTTGCTGTGCGCCAGCAAGAATTGATGGCTGCCAACACCCATCGTGACCGCGCCCAGCAGCCCCGCACCGACAACCAATCCAGTGCCCACCGGCCCGGTCACGCTGGCTGCACCAAGCAACACGGCGGTGCCGACGCCGGCTTTGGTCAAGGTACTCGCCGTATAGGTAGCGCCGCCGACGACAAAGCCCTTGTTCCAGCTGTTGAAGCTGCCAGCGAAGCCGCTGCGCTGGCTCAGCTTGGTGCTCAAAAAGTGCTGGTAGCATTGTGCGCCTGGGCTGAGATCGCCTGGCTCCAGCTGTTGCAAAAAGTGTTCGACGCGCGCCGCATCGGCCACGACGCGCGCTTTCTCTTTGCGCGACTGGTGCAGAAAGGTACCGCCCAGTGCGGTGGCCGCGACGCTTGCCACCGGAGCCAATACGAATGTGCCGGCAATACCGGCCGCAGACGCAGCGCCTGCTGCAGCAGTACTGTGGGCGATCAAGCCAACCGCATTTGCGCTCTTGCCGCCGATTGCCAACCCGCCCTGGATGCCGAGCTCGCTGGCGGCTTTGGTGAAGATCACGCTGGCGGACGCCATCGAGGTCGCCGCAATGGCGCCATCGCGTGCATTGCGCTGTCGTTGATAAGCGACCGTATCGATCGCCTCGCTCAAGGCATGGATCTGAGCACCCGCTGCATGTGCGAGCGGACCGCTCGCCAGCGCAGATTGCACCGACTTCTTTTCCGACCGTAACCAAAGTTCGCGCTGCCGCAAGGCACCGCGTTGTTCGGCCACCTCGCGGGTTTCCTTATAGGCGGCGTAGATCGCAAGGCCCGATAGCGGCAACATCGCACCACTGATACTCAAACTCATTGCCAGATCGGCAGCGCCTGGCGGCGCACCTTCTTCAGCCAGAGTGTGCAGGATGCTCGCGTGCGGCGCAGGCTCGATCAGATGCAGATCCTGGGGATGCCCCGGCTGCGCAGTTGGCTGAGCCTGATGATGTGCCGGCACCGCCATATGGTGGGCAGGCGTGTGCTCGTTCGGATAGGCAGGTTGCTCGGCCTCCGGGGAATGTTCCGGTTCGCCCGGCGTGGGTACTTCAGCGATCAGTTCGGCTGTCTTGTCTGCAGTGCCATGCAATGGATCGGCAAGATACTTGGCGACGACGAAAGCATCGTAAGCTGCCTCGACTTCCTGGATTTCGGCCATGACATTTTCGCCGGTCTGCCGCTTGGATGCGTGGTCGGAGCCGGGCTTTCTTTGAAGCGGCTTTCTCTTTAATTTTTCCAAACCCATGGGCCAGCCATCGGCGACCGGCATATCTTTTGTCGAGACAGGCGCCTCGGAGGTAGATGACTTGAACGGGGTGGCAGAACTGCGTGCGTGCTGCTCGATGCGCATAACCAATTCGGAATAATAAAGGTGCGGGAAATATTGCGCTTCCCATCCGCAGGGCTCAATGCAACTGCGAATGCGCCCGTCTTGGAACGAACAATCGGGCTTAAATTAAAAATCATTCATTTCGAATAAAGCATGCCGATCATATTCAGGTAAGCCCAGTTAATTACCAGTAATTTAAATTTTATTAAGAGTTTCCAAATAAGGAATAGCGAGCAGTTGCCAGATAGATACGCACTCTGCGGCAAGGCCGCAGTATATGACTGCTATACATGTCAATTCCGAGCACCCGCCCGGTCGCTGCGCAGCCGCTTGTTGAAGCGCTGGGCCAATCGTCCGCGCATTAGCTGCGTGCCTGCCAAGTCGGCCTTTTCATCGCTGACATCGCTGCAGGGAACGCGGTCGCTACCTGCACGACGTTTCGCCGACACTTGCACGACTTCGCACAGTGGTACTGGATGCACTGCCTGCCAGAGTCAAACGTGGCTTACGCTTCAACACACATCGGCAGCGATTGGTATCACGCATGCGCGTTGACCCCGGCCGCTGACCACTCTCGCCGGACGAGCGCTCGCCACCTTTTGTTAACCACTCTCAGGTCTCTCTGCATGAAAAAGATCTCCGACACGTCCCAAGCTTTTCGACTCGGCATGCAAGCGCAGGCCGATCAGGCCCAGACCTCAATGGATCGGGTGCCTGAGCACCAGCACGTCGCCGAACGCGCCCAGGATCACCCGCTCAACCTGCTGAAAAAAAGACTCCGCAAAACCGCAGAGTCCTCCAACGAAGACCCGAGCTTGCATATCTGTGTTCCAACCACTAATGGGCGCTTGAACCGCTTCATTTCGCGCTCGTTTCCCAACAGCAGCAGCGCGCCAACGACACCGGGCTCCGGATTCAGCGGCAGGCCGACCGGGTACCCAGGTTTCCCGACGCTGGCGTCCCTGCTCGATCCACCCACACCGGGGTCTCACTCTCCGCCGTCGGATCTGTCGCATGCTTCAGACATCTTGCGAAACGAAAGGCAGCGGACGCGGGACCTGCGTTACGTTCAACAGGACGTCGTGCTCAGTCTTCGCACAGTAAGGTCTCTGGCCGCCAATTCTCAGCGTCCAGAAGTGATCGAAAGACTGTCGACAATGAAACCTGGTGCGCTGGAAATCGAGAACGGCTTCCTCCCTGTGCGGTTGGAGGAAGCCCACGACAGCGATCCTCGAACCCTTCAGGGCATGCGGCCGATCGGCAGTGGCGCTTCCGGGTCGGCCTATGCTGTCCGGCTGGCTGAAGATTTCTGGCGTGCTGGAGAAAATTGCGGGCGGGACTTCGTCTTCAAAGCAATGTTGTGCTCGGATCCCCGAAAGCCGATTCCATGCGACTTGTATACCTCGCACCTGCGGGATATATCGAATCCAAAGGAACTGGTCTCGTTGGAAAAATCCAAGATATACAAGGAATATCAGATGACCGTGTCGCTGGATGCGGGGTCTCGGGTCATGCGCGCGTACGGTCTAGTGCAGATCGATAATGTATTCGGAATACTTCTGGAAAAAATCAAAGGAATCACTGTCGGCAACATTATTGCTCGCGCAGGCCCGGCATTGGAGCAAGGGAGGATCACTGCGTCAGACTATCTCGCCGTGGGACGGCAACTGATGGCCGATGTTCTGATCGCTGTCTCATGCTGTGAAGACATGGGAATCGTGCACCAGGACATTTCGCACAACAACGTCATGTACGACGAACCCGGAAAAATGTTCCGGCTGATCGATATGGGGCTGGGTGGAGAGGAGGGAGACGCCCCTCGTGCCGGCACGCCAGGATATATCGATATGTCTTCACCAGCGAGCCATGCGCGGGATGTCTACAGCGTGGCCCAGCTCCTCGTGTATTTTTTGAAAAATCCCGATTACCAGATGGGCTATATCGGGATTTTCAATGAAACGTCGGAAGAGAAATTCCCGTTCATGGACGCGTTGAAAGAAAATCTGCCATCCAAAAGCAAAGGAGAAGTCATCCGCTTTCTCAATCGCATGATTTCCATGGATGCGAATGGTCGTGCCAGGGCGGAAGATTTGCTGCTGGACCCGTTTATCAATGACCCGACGACTCCGCTACGGAATCATGTCCATGCAACCTATAAAAAATTGACTTGATCAGAGCGTGTCATGCGCCATGGGATGAGATGCGTTGGTGGTGAGCGGTGCGTGGTGAGCGGTGCGTAGCGGGTGCTGACCACCAACCCGTCCGGGATGCACAGGTCTTTCGTGATGATGCACAGAACTTCTGGCTTCTTTGCGCATCTCGGCAGGCGCGGCAGTATCGTTTTGGATGTGCAATGTTCAACGAGGATCGTCATGGGTACATGTTTTTCGAGCACCGCTAGCCACGCACGGCGGCGGGTATAGTTCTAGCTACAACACGTTTCCAAGTCACTCGCCAGCGCCGAGTTCTCCGGACCAGTCACCCGCATCGTTCAATCATGGTGCATTTGAAGGATTAAGCAACCGGCAGCACAAAATTTCGCATCATCGCCTGCCGAACGGCGACGACACACTTGCCATGGTGTCTGTCGAATCCTATCAGTCAGTACGCTCCCATCCGCGCCGTGCCATCAAGGACCGAAGCACGTCGGTGTTTCCTTTTATCGAGGTTGACGACGCCGATGCAGCGCACGGCCATGCGTTCAAGATCGAAAATTCGACAACTGTCAAAGTGGCAGGTTTCAACTACACCGAGCCAAACGACGCGCATACCACCCATCTCTATAGCACTGGGACCAGCCGGCCCAATATGCCTGTGATGACCGATGGCATGGGCGCATGTATTGCCGTTGCATGTGCGGCCGAACGCATCGACCCGATGAGTGGGAGGCGCACTAAAGGGGCCAAGGCACGCGTGTTTCATGTCTATCCGTTTGCTCAACAGGATCTGGTACCGGCCGAAGTCCTGAAGTCCATCCAACGCTATGTGGACAAGACCAGGCAGGAGGGGCTGACACTGCGGGTTGCCATGCACGGCGGCTTGCCGAATAACACATCTTCGTCAGACACGGCGGAGGCATTGCGTCAGCTGTTCGACAGAAAGCAGGTGCGTATAGAACTAGACCAAACCTGCGACAACCGCCCCGGGGATACACCGCTTGGCGCCGTCATCCGTGACGATCACTCGGTGCACTTCATCACCCAGCTCATAGCTGATTAAGTATCGTCGTTGCGACACGCTGGACCAATCTCCACCGGGCAGAGCCAAGCACAGGCTGATCGAGAGTGGCTAACCTCGTTGAAGGGTTCAGCCGCGACTTTGCGCCATGCAACCTCCATCGACGCAATGGACCGCAGGAGAAAGCCCGCCAATTGGCGGGCTTTCAAGTTCTTCTCGAGCGCGATCAGATTCGTAAGGCAATACCGCCAGCGGTATCTGGCTCGCACTTGACGCTTGAGTCATCGCATCAAAAATCTCCACCGATGCTCTGACGTCATTTACAAGTCGATCTTCTCCATACTGTCGATCACGGTCGTTGGAATTCCGTCCACATCGATCTCTTTCCCGACGTCGGGGTTTTGCGAATTGATGATCACGCCCTTGACTTTCCAACCTTCCTTCGCCAATCCCGCCATCTGCTTCACATCGGAGATCTGGTCGCCGTAGGAAATAATCGGTACTTCCTTGCCTACCTGCAGCTGTTCCAAAACCCGATTCAGCCGGGCGGGATCCGGCTTTATGTGCATACGCCCTGTCGATTTCGAATCAGAATCAGGATGGGCATAGCATCGCGCTTCAATGAGCGTGCGACGAACCACCTCATGATCGCCGCCTCGCAGTGCCGGAACAATGCGTTTCTGCAGATCTTCAGGCATTTTCTCTCGTCGCGTTGAGCCAGATATCACGTCGAAGTAGCGCAGCATATTCATATGTTTTACTTCGTCTGCCAAATCATCTTGATCGCGGTTGCTGATGACAGCAGCGCATGAGTCGGGAGTACGAATTTTCTCTAATAACTCTCTGGCGCCAGGCAATAGCTTGGGCTCGCAGTGAGGAAACGGAACTGCGTTGCTCTCAATCGGTTCACCCTTACCTATCGCTCTATAATATTGCTCCTTGAAATTTTTGTGAATGCATTCGGCTAGAGAAGCCGCTTCTTCCTTGCCCAGCTCAGGCAGCATCTTATCGACGAAGTCTCTGGCGATTTTTGGGCTGAAAATATGGTGCCTGACCATCAGATGCTTGGTGAAATCCTCCTGGGTCCTCATCAGCAACGGGTCGTTGTCGGTTGCAGGCTGCCCGCTTTGCATACGCTTGTGCAATTGCGCTACTGCCCGGCCTAATGGCGACGCTTCGGATTCTCTGGCAGTGATCGCTAACGCATTATGCAGGAGCTGGTAAGTCATTCCTTTCTCATCGCGAACGCAATCGTCCCAGTCCAGCACCGCCAGCTGCTTTATCTCTGCAGCAGGCTCAGGGTTGCTCCTGCGAGCGGCATCACGCTCCTGCATTCTCCGCTGCGCCAATGTCGGCCCTCTCTGCTGGGGGGACGTCGCCGCATCTTCCCCACCTTCCCGTTGCTTTGCCTTGTCTTTCGACTTGGGCGGCGCGCTCTTAAGTGCCCGTAACTCCTGGCGCGGCGCATCAACGGGCAGCGCCGCGCCATGCTTGCCTATAGGAAGCAGGGGCTGTTGAGTGACTGCATTGGCAGTTGAGCATTGCGCAACATCACTTTTTCTCAAGCTTACAGACTTCACTTGATCCTCCAATAGTCATTGAGTTAATGATATAGATTTAAACCAAGTTGGCATGACTCGATTGCACACCAAGCGCAAAATGACGTCCTGATTTGCGACATGACCGATATTGCCTGCCGTGGCACCGGCAATACTTCACCATGATGACCGTTTGATGATCAATGCGAGTGGCGAAGAAAATCAGCCATTTTTACATTGCAAGAAATATATCGGCCAGTACAGTGCTGCGTGACACGTCCTTGCGCAACGCTGCGCTGTGGAGTTGCTGACAACAGGCTAACGCTCGTCAGCACACAGCCGGCCCGATCCCCCGCTCGAACGCTTATTGCCTAACCTCTTGCAAAACCGGCTCGCGACGCATTAATGCGCTAGAGACTGCTTCGACACCATGCAACGCCACTTCAGACAATTGGCCTAAGAGCGGCTAACAAAACGTAGCGAGCAGTCGTCAGGTGGGTGCGGACGGCGCGCAGGAACCGCAGTGTACGCGTGGTACATGCCGATTCCGGGCACCGGTCGCGCCCGCCTGGCGGTGAGCGCAGTCGTTTTATTAGCCGCTCCAAGCCTCAAAGCTGATCAGAAACATGCGCATGCAAGGTCGCCGGCCAACTCACCTCGTCCAGCACCAGATGCACCTGGTCTGCCAGCAACTCCAAGCAGATCGCTAACTCGTCCATGCGAATCGCCGGCTGCGGCGCTTGTTCTTCTGCGCGTGTACGCGGCTGAGCCATGCGTGCCAAAAAGCGCATGTGCTCGCATAGCTTTTGCAGGCGGTGCTGGGCTTGGTCGGGCAGGTAATAGCCCGGCACGCCATCGCCACCAACGGAACAATCCTTCATGTGCCTGCTCCTTCTGTACTGAAACTACAACGAATTCAATCGTACTTGCGGCAGGTATCACGTTAACACGAATTATTGCATCAAGCGTCATGCTGTCTTTTTTATTGACAACATCCGCACTGCCGACTACTGTGCGCATCATGGAAAATGATGCAGAACAGGCACAACTTGGCCACGTTGCAGCCATCCGGATGGGCTACCCATTTCGCGGCTCGATTACCGAGGTTGACGGCGGCAGCGTGCGGGTCGTCCAGATCCGCGACCTTGCCCGTACCGGCCTGCGCACGTACGACGCCCTGCTGACCACCGAGATCGAACGCCGCAAAAAACCAGACTGGCTGCAAGATCAGGACATCCTTTTCATCGCCCGCGGCGCCCATACCTTCGCCGCGCTGGTGGAGGCACCGCCGCCGCGCACGCTCTGCTCGCCGCACATCTACGTGATCCGGGTAAAAACACCGCAGCGGCTGCTGCCCGCCTTCCTGGCCTGGCAACTCAATCAGGCACCGGCACAACGCTACCTGCGCCAATCGGCCGAAGGCAGCAACCAGCTGAGCATCCGGCGCACGCTATTGGACATGACCCCGGTCCGCCTGCCCCCATTGCCACTGCAACACGCAGCCATCGCCCTGGACCACGCAGTGCAAGCCGAACAAGCCATCCTGCGCGCGCTGATCGACAACCGCACCACCGAGCTGGCGATCCTCGCCGAGCGCCTGCTCGCCTAAGTCTTTGGAAACCCCCATGAACAAGACAGACATCGCCCAGGACACCATCAACGCCGCCGTCTGGGCCGCCTGCGACACCTTCCGCGGCACCGTGGACCCCAGCGTCTACAAGGACTATGTGCTGACCATGCTGTTCCTGAAATACGTCTCCGACGTCTGGCAGGACCATTACGACGACTACAAGACCAAACACGGCAACAAGCCCGGGCTGATCGAAGAGCTGCTCAAGAACGAGCGTTTCGTACTGCCGCACCGCGCCAACTTCTACACCCTGTACGACCAGCGCCACCGCCCCGGCAACGGCGAGCGCATCGACACCGCGCTGCACGCCATCGAAGACGCCAACCTGGGCAAGCTGCGCGACGTATTCCAGGACATCAGCTTCAACGCCAACAAGCTCGGCGAGGAACAGCAGAAGAACGACCTGCTGCGCCATCTGCTGGAAGACTTCGCCAAGCCCGCGCTCAACCTGCGCCCATCCCGTATCGGCCAGCTCGACATCATCGGCAACGCCTACGAGTACCTGATCAAGCATTTCGCCTCCAGCAGCGGCAAAAAGGCCGGCGAGTTCTATACCCCGCCAGAGGTCTCCACGTTGATGGCGCGCCTGATGGATCCGCAGCAAGGCGACGAGATCTGCGACCCCACCTGCGGCTCCGGCTCGCTGTTGCTCAAGTGCGGCCGGCTGATCCGCGAGCGCACCGGCAGCGGCAAGTACGCGCTCTACGGCCAGGAGGCCATCGGCAGCACCTGGGCGCTGGCCAAGATGAACATGTTCCTGCATGGCGAGGACAACCACCGTATCGAATGGGGCGACACCATTCGCAACCCCAAGCTACTGGCCGGCAACCACCTCAAGGACTTTGACATCGTGGTGGCCAACCCACCGTTCTCGCTGGAAAAATGGGGCCACGACAGCGCCGACACCGACCCGCACGACCGCTTCCGTCGCGGCCTGCCGCCCCGCACCAAGGGCGACTACGCTTTCATCCTGCACATGATCGCCACCATGAAACCGCGTACCGGCCGCATGGCCGTGGTGGTGCCGCACGGTGTGTTGTTCCGTGGCGCCGCCGAAGGCCGCATCCGGCAGAAATTGATCGAAGAAAACCTGCTGGACGTGGTGATCGGCCTGCCGGAAAAGTTGTTCTACGGCACCGGCATTCCGGCAGCGGTGTTGGTGTTCCGCACCAAGAAGAAAGACAAAAAAGTTTTGTTCATCGATGCCAGCCGCCAGTACCAGGACGGCAAGAACCAGAACATGCTGCGCGAGAGCGACTTGCAACGCATCCTGGACACCGTGCAAGCGCGCCAGAACGTAGACAAATACGCCTACCTGGCCAGTCCGGACGAGATCGCCGGCAACGACTACAACCTCAACATCCCGCGCTACGTGGATATCTTTGAGGAAGAAGCAGAGATCGACCTGATGGCCGTGCGCCGCGAGCGCGAGCAGCTCAAGAGCGAACTAGCCAAGCTTGAGGAGCAGATGGCCGGATATCTGAAGGAGCTGGGCTATGAGTGAGAAGAAAACCGACATCGCCACCGATGCAATCGATGGATTGGCCGCTCACGAAGGCGCAGCGGTGCGACGCACCTGGCATGCAGATCAGTGGTGGTTTGCGGTGATCGATCTGGTCAGTGCACTGACCGATTCGGAAAGCCCGGAAAGTTATCTGCGCAACCTGCGTCGTCGCGATGAAGAGCTCTCCCGCAGTTGGGACACCTTGGTCACGCCCCTGCGAGTGGCCACGGCGGGCGGGCCGCAACTGTTGAATTGCACAACGCTGGAAGGCGCGCTGCGCATCATTCAATCGATCCCCTCGCCCAAGGCCGAACCCTTCAAACGCTGGCTGGCGCGCATCGGCAACGAACGCATCCAGGGCGAGGAGGCCGTCGAGTTCGATGCCCTGAGCGAAAACCAGCGCCGCCTGTTCCTGCGTGATCAGATGAGCCAGCACAACAAGGATCTGGCCGCGGCGGCCAAACAGGCCGGCGTGGAGACGCCGCTGGAGTACGCCGTCTTCCAGGATCACGGCTACAAGGGCTTGTATGGCGGCCTGGGCGCAAAGGACATCCACGCGCGCAAGGCCCTGAAGAAAAGCCAGACGATCCTCGACCACATGGGCAGCACCGAACTGGCGGCCAACCTGTTCCGTGCCACGCAGGCCGAAGAAAAGCTGCGCCGCGAGAACGTGCAGTGCAAGACGGCCGCCAATCGGACGCATCTGGAGGTGGGCCAGACGGTACGCAAGACCATCCAGGAACTGGGCGGAACCTTGCCGGAGAACCTGCCTGCACCGGAAACCAGCATCAAGCGGCTGCAGAAGGATGCCAAGCCGGCATTGGGCAACGACAAGGCCAAGAAATGAACAGCCACCTGTGCGCCCGGCAAATCAAGCACTTGCCGCAAGGGGGGGGTCAATTTGACCCCCCCCTTGCCTGGGCCATCCCGACAACGGCGGCACCTGGCGTGCGGCAATCGGTCTTCCGGGTTCCGCGGACCGCCTGCCGGGAGTGGCCCAGCGATGCATAAGCGCCCACATCCTGACAAGGCAACCCCCTCGGCCACCGCAGGTGCCGAGGGGGCGGGCGACACGCACGGCGAACTGGTGCTCTACGCCACCGAGGACGGCGCAACCCGCTTCTACCTGCGCGCCGAGAACGGCAGCGTCTGGCTCAGCCAGCTGGAGCTGGCCGCGCTGTTCCAGACCTCCGTCCCCAACATCAACATCCACATCAGGAACGTCCTGGCGGAAGGCGAACTGCAGGCCAGGGCAACCATTAAAGATGACTTAATGGTTCGGACCGAGGGCACCCGCCAGGTCCGGCGGCCGCTGAAGCTCTACAACCTGGACATGATCCTGGCCATCGGCTACCGGGTGAAATCCCCGCGCGGCACCCAGTTCCGCCAGTGGGCCACCACCCACCTCAAAGAGTACCTGGTCAAGGGCTTCGTCATGGACGACGCGCGCCTGAAGGAACCGGCTGGCTGGGACCACTTCGACGAACTGCTGGAACGCATCCGCGACATCCGTGTCTCGGAGAAGCGGTTCTACCAGAAGATCCGCGACCTGTTCGCGCTGTCGGTGGATTACCGCGACGACGACACCGCCACCGG
Source organism: Xanthomonas fragariae (assembly GCF_017603965.1). Lineage (NCBI taxonomy): Bacteria > Pseudomonadati > Pseudomonadota > Gammaproteobacteria > Lysobacterales > Lysobacteraceae > Xanthomonas > Xanthomonas fragariae. Next base: position 3,145,701 of record NZ_CP071955.1, read on the forward strand.
CCAGTTCTTTGCCATGGTGCAGAACAAGATGCTCTACGCCGTCACCCAGAAGACCGCCGCCCAACTGGTGGTGGAACGTGCCGACCCCGACCAGCCCAACATGGCGCTGACCGGCTGGAAGGCCGGCCGCGTGCGCAAGACCGATGTCATCGTGGCCAAAAACTACCTGACTGCTGATGAGGTCACGCAGCTGAACCGCATCGCCGCGATGTTCCTGGACTACGCCGAGGACCGCGCCAGCCAGCGCCAGGACCTGCGCATGGACGACTGGCGCCATTACGTGGACCGCTTTGTCGAATTCAACGAACGGCCGCTGCTGAAGGATGCCGGCACCGTCAGCCACGAGCGCATGCAGCAGATCGTGCATGAGCGCTATGCGGTGTTCGATGCCAAGCGGCGCAAGGCAGAAGCCCTGGCGGCGGATGTCGAGGACATCGAGGCGCTGGAGTCGCTGGAGAAGTCGGCGCGGAAGGCAGGCAAGCATATTGATAGCAATACCGGGGATAGTGATGCTTCCTGATGGCTGGCGACGCACAACACTGGGCAATATTGGCTCCATAAAATCCGGGAGCACGCCTGCACGCTCTCAACAAGACCGCTATTTCGTAAACGGAAAGTGGCCATGGGTTAAAACAATGGACCTTACGAACTCAGTCATATTGAAGACAGACGAACTCATCACCGATGCGGCATTGAATGAATCTTCCTGCAAGATTTTCCCTGCGGGCACGGTATTGGTTGCCATGTACGGAGGCTTAAAGCAAATTGGGCGCACCGGCCTACTGCAAGAAGAAAGTGCGGTCAATCAAGCAATCTCTGCCCTTGATGTTGAACGAAATCAAGCGCACCCAGAGTTCATCCTACATTGGCTCAACGGAAACGTTGAGGCATGGAAGAACTTCGCTGCCAGCAGCAGAAAGGATCCGAATATCACTCGGGAGAACGTCTGTGACTTTCCGGTCATTCTTCCGACTTTAGGAGAGCAGCGCCGCATCGCCCACATCCTCTCCACCTGGGATCAAGCCATCGCCACTACGGAGCGGCTACTCGCGAACACGCGCAATTGCGTAGAGATTCTGAGCAATGCGTTGCTGACGGGCCGTAAAAGATTTGATGGTCACGCTGCGTGGCAGTCCAAGCCATTGTCTGAAATGATCTGCGAGAGCCGCGTGGTTGGATCGGGTGGTGATGTAGCCAAGAAGATCACAGTCAAGCTCTATGGCAAAGGTGTTGTCGGCAAGTCTGACAAGCGCGCCGGAAGCGAATCCACGCAGTATTACCGCCGGTCTTCCGGGCAGTTCATCTACAGCAAGCTCGATTTCTTGAACGGTGCATTTGGCCGGATTCCGGCATCACTGGACGGATACGAGAGCACGCTTGACCTACCCGCCTTCGACTTCCTGGAAGGCATAGATCCCAGGTGGTTCCTGCAATACGTTTCCAGGGAGGCGTTCTACACGGGCCACTTAGGCTTGGCAAACGGCGGCCGCAAGGCACGGCGTGTCAATCCGAAGGACTTGTTACGCATCTGCGTTCCAACACCATGTCTCAAAGAGCAAACACGCATTGCTGATGCCATAGAGGCTGCGCTCAGCGCCGTTTCGATCCAAGAACGGCATCTCATGCTGATGCGACAGGAAAAATCCGCCCTGATGTCCCAACTCCTCACCGGCAAACGCCGCGTGCGCTTGCCCACCGACGAGGCCGCACACGCATGACCCACAGCGCCCCGGACACCCGCGAACAGGCCAGCGCGCAGCTGCCGGCATTGCACCTGCTGTGCAACCTGGGCTGGCGCTACCTCAGCAGTGCGCACTGCCTGGCGCTGCGTGGCAGCACCCGCGAGGTGCTGTTGCTGCCGCGCCTGATCGAGACGTTGCAGAGCCGTCGCTTCGACTACAAGGGGCAGACCTACCCGCTCTCGCCGAGTGGCATCGACCAGATCGTGCGCGAGCTATCGGCGCTGCCGCTGGGCGATGGCCTGTTAGCTGCCAATGAGCGGCTGTATCAGCTGTTGACGCTGGGCATCACCGTCACCGAGTTCATGCCCGACGGCAAGAAGCACCAGCCCACCATCGCGGTGATCGACTGGGGCGATGCAGCCCACAACCTGTGGGACATCACCGAAGAGTGCGAGGTGCTGTCCACCCACGGCACGCATACGCGCACGCCCGACATCGTGGGCTACGTCAACGGCATCCCGCTGGTGGTGATCGAAACCAAGCGCGCCGATGCCGGGCATGCCGGCAAGTCGATGGTGGCCGAAGCGGTCAGCCAGCAATTGCGCAACCAGCGGGCAGAAGAGATTCCGCAGTTGTTCGCCTATGCGCAACTGTTACTGGCCATCAGCCTGACCGAGGCGCGCTACGGCACCACGCAGACCCCGGCCACGTTCTGGGCGCGTTGGCGCGACGAGCAGGTCGACCAGGCGCAGCTGCGCCGCCTCAAGAACCTGCCGCTGCCTGCGGCCACGCGCGATGCACTGCTGGCAGGCAAGCCGGCCCCGCTGCGGGCCTACTGCCAGGCGCTGTGGGCCAAGCCCATGCTGCCCACCGAGCAGGATCTCCTGTTGGCCGGGTTGCTCACCCCGGCCAAGCTGCTGGAGGTGCTGCGCGGCTTTGTGCTGTTCGACCGCAAGGTCGGCAAGATCGTGGCGCGTTACCAGCAGTTCTTCGGCATCCGCGCATTGCTGGCGCAGATCCGCACACATCGCCCCGACGGCGGACGCCAGGGCGGCGTGCTGTGGCACACCACCGGCTCGGGCAAGAGCTTCACCATGGTGTTTCTGACCAAGGCGCTGGTGCTGGATGCGGCATTGACCCAGTGCCGCGTGCTGGTGGTGACCGACCGTACCGACCTGGAGGCGCAGCTGGCGCGCAACTTCATCAGCGGCGGCGCGTTCGGCTCGTCCGTCGGCACCAAAAAGGATGGCGAGCACAGCAAGGCCACGACCGGCCGCGATCTGGCGCGCCGCATCGGCCAGGGCAGCGAGCGCATTACCTTCTCGCTGGTGCAGAAGTTCACCACCGCCGCCAAGCTGCCCGAGTGCCACAACGCCTCGGCCGATTTGATCGTGCTGGTGGATGAGGGCCACCGCAGCCACGGCGGCGAAACTCACGAGCGCATGCGCAAGGCGCTACCCAATGCGGCCTACCTGGCGTTCACCGGCACCCCGCTGCTCAAGAACGAGAAAGCCGCCAACACGTTCGGCCCGATCCTGCATGCCTACACGATGCAGCGCGCAGTCGAAGATCAGACCGTGGCCCCGCTGCTATACGAAGAACGCGTGCCGGAGCTGGAGGTCAACGAGGCGGCGGTCACCCGCTGGTTCGACAAGATCACCGCCGGTCTCTCGGACGCGCAGAGCGCGGATCTGAAAAAGAAGTTCGCCAGCAAGCGCGCCATTTATGGGGCGGCCAACCGCATAGAACTGATCGCCTGGGACATCGCGGCGCATTTCAACGAGAACATCAAACCGTTGGGCCTGAAGGGCCAGCTGGCGACCGACAGCAAGCGCGACGCCATCCGCTACAAGCGCGCTCTGGACGAAACCGGCCTGGTGACAGGCGCGGTGGTGATCTCCCCGCCCGATACCCGCGAGGGCAACAGCGACGTCGATGAAGACACCCTGCCCGATGTACAGAAATGGTGGAAGCAGGCCATCACCGACCAACGGCTGGACCCGCAGGAGTACGAGCGGCAGACCGTGCGCGACTTCGGTGGCGACGGCGATCCGGATCTGCTCATCGTGGTGGACAAGCTGCTCACCGGCTTCGATGAACCGCGCAACGCGGTGCTCTACATCGACAAACCGCTCAAGGGCCACAACCTGATCCAGGCGGTGGCGCGCGTGAACCGTCTGCACGACGCCAAGCGCTGCGGCATCTTGGTGGACTATCGCGGCATCCTGACCGAACTGGACACAGCGGTACGCGCGTATCAGGACCTGGAAACACGTACCCAAGGCGGCTTCGACGTGGCCGATATCGAGGACCTGTACCAGGCGATCAGCACCGAATACAAGCGCTTGCCTGCGCTCAATGCCAGGCTGTGGGCGTTCTTCGACGGGCTGGCCAGCCATGACGACCCGGAGCAGTTCCGGCAGCGCCTGAGCCCGCGCTTCGTGCATGACGAAGACGGCACCGACCATGACGCGCGGCAGAAACTGCGCGACGATTTTTCCGCCGCGCTGACCGAGTTCGGTCTATGCCTGCAGACCGCACTCTCCTCGCGCAGCTTCTTTGAAGACGCTGCTTTTCCGGATGCCTTGATCGACCGCTACAAGCGCGACCTGCGCTTCTTCTCCGGGCTGCGCAGGACCGCACGCCAGGACGCGATGGAAACCGTGGACTACAGCATCTACGAAGAGCAGATCCGCAAGCTGGTGGACAAACAGGTGATTGGCCGCGAGGTGCGCGAATCGCCGGGTGCGTACGTCGTGCATGCATTGGGCAAGCGCGACGATCCGCAGACCTGGTCGGAGGAGAAGACCCGCAACGAGGCCGATCTGATCCAGACGCGTCTGCGCAAGACCATCGAGCAGGAGTTGGCCAGCGACCCGTACGCGCAAAAAGTCTTCGGCGAGCTGTTGCGTGAAGCCATTGCCGAGGCAGAAGCCATGTTCGATCACCCGTTGAAGCAGTACGCCGTGTTCAAGGCGTTCGAGCAGCACCTGGAAGCCAGGCAAATACCGGGCATTCCAGCGCCATTGACAGACAACCCGCATGCCCGTGCCTACTACGGCGCGATTCTGCTGGAGTTGGGAGAACACGCCGTACACGCCAACAGCGCTGCCGAAGTGACGCAACTGGCCGATCTGGCGCTGACCATCGATGGCGTGGTGCGCACCGCCATTGCCGAGAACTCGTTGAACCTGCACAGCATCGAGTCGCAGATTCGTCAGACATTGCTTCCGCCCATTTTCGATCTGGTCGGGCTGGACCATGCCAAGGCCATCGTGGAGCAGGTCGTGCAGATCACACGCATTGGGCTCAGCCGCACGTGACGCCAGTTCAGACCGAAGCCCAACTGGTGGTGACCTACGGCGAGCGCCGCATCCGCTGCCAGATCCACCGATCTGCACTGCGGCACACCCAGCGCGTGGCCATCCATGTGGAACCCGATGGCCGCGTAAGGCTGGATGCCCCACTGCACGCGACCGACGCCCAGATCAGACGGGCATTGACGCAGCGCGCACGCTGGATCCACTTGCACTTGGTAGAAATCGAAAACCGGCTGGGGCATATCACCCCACGCGAATACGTCAGCGGGGAAACCGTGCTGTATCTGGGCCGACGCTATCGCCTGAAGGTAATCGTTGACGAGCGATTGTACGGTGTGCGCTTGCATGGCGGCCACGTCGAAACGCGCGTGCAGACACGTGCGCCCGAAACGGTGCGCGCAGCGCTGGAACACTGGCAGCGCGAGCGTGCCGGGGTGGTATTGCCGCAGCGCATGGCCGACATGGCCCACCAACTCGGCTGGATTAAACATTTACCTGCCCTGTCGTTGCGGAGGATGCGGCGCCAATGGGGCAGTTGCTCGCCTTTGGGAAAGATCAGCCTGAATCTCGGCCTGATTCGCGTTCCGGGCGCATGCATCGATTACGTCATTTTGCACGAGCTGTGTCACCTGAAGGTCCACCATCACGGCAAGGCCTTTTATCGCCTGCTCGATGCCCATATGCCGGATTGGCGACGCACCAAGCAACGCCTGGACGACATGGCCGAGCTCGCGCTGCGCAACTGAGAGCGGCTAACAAAACGTAGCGAGCAGTCGTCAGGTGGGTGCGGACAGCGCGGAGGAACCGCAGTGTACGCGTGGTACATGCCGATTCCGAGCACCGGCCGCGCCCGCCTGGCGGCGACGCAGTCGTTTTGTTAGCCCCTCTAAGCAGGGCCGCAGGCAGCCACACAGGTATCGCTCACCCGGTCCCGAACGGTGTCGGGTCGTCTTTTGCCGGCGACGCGTTGTCGGATCGACAGGATGCTTCACCAGAAAGTGAACCAGACCAGTCGGAGCAACCTGCATTTGGAACAGCGGCCCTTCAGACCGCACCGCGCCAGCCGCTCTCTGAGCGTTCGCTGCCTACGCACCTTCCGCTACCTGTGTGGTATCGGACCGATGCCATCCCAGGCCAGATCGCCGGCGCACGGCAGCGACACATTCCCGTCGTTTCATCGAGCAACGGTCAGTTCGTGAGTTCCAGGAGCGTTTCATGTCGTCGTCCACCGTTACGCAAGACCCTGTCTCCGCAGTTCTGGAGCAGCCCCAGCACGCTTTTGCCCAACACGTCCACAGCAAGCACACCCACAGCCGACCGATCGGCAGCACCGAAGCGGCGCATCTGATGACGTTCCTGTGCCAGACCCATTCGGCCAAACAGCCGCAGATCCTGCTGCCGCCGCAGGTGCGCGACCACAGCGCCGCCTGAACGTTAGAACGGCTAACAAACCGACTGCACCGCCACCTGGCGGGTGTGGATGGCGCGCTCGGAACCAGCGTGTCCGAGTGATGTCGATTCCTACCACCGTCAGTGCGCGCCTGGCGGCTGCACAATAGTTTTGTTAGCCACTCCACACACACACAATCGAACAAACTTAACGCGCCCCAACCCCAGTATTAAACAACTCAAACTCGCGAATATGCACCGCATCGGCACTGGACTGAATATTCAACCGCACCCGTGAAGCAGTCATCGGCGCGAAGTGATCGATCTTCATCCGCCCGATCGCCTGCGCCTTCGCCAACGGCACCCACTTACCGTCCTGCCACGCTTCAACGGCATACTTTTGCACCAACTGCCCGTCGTTGATCCACTCCATGCTCAACGCACTGTCGAACGTCACCGGTTGCTTGAATTGCAGCTCCAGCACCGCGCTATGCGACCCCGCCGGCGCGCTCCAGAACGTCTCGCGATCGCCATCCACTGCTGCGTCGATGCCACCGGGCTTCTTGAGGTTGCCGGCTACCAGGTTCTTGCCCGCACCGTAACGCGCCTGAATCGCCTGCCCGAGTTCCTGCAGCCGGCTCACATCTGCGTCCGGCAATACACCCCGCTTATCCGGCGCAATGCCGAGCACCAACTGGCCGCCCAGGCCCACGCTTTTTTCCCAGATTTCCACCAGCTCATCCACGCTCTTGAGCGTCTGATCGCTGTTGGGATGCCAGAACCATTGCAGCTTGTGCAGCGGCGTATCCACTTCCACCGGGCGCCAACGCAGATATCCGTGGCGGTCGATCACGTTCCAGTTTTCGCCTTCGATGAAACCGGCCTCGTTACCAACCCAACGCACATCGCCATACTCGAACAAGGCGGTGTCGGCGAACACCATTGCGTTGGCCTGATAGGTGCGCAACTCTTCCATGTACTTGTCGAAGTTGTACACGTGCCCGGCACTGCCGGCGCCGTCCAGCCACCACTCGGTGATCGGACCGTAATGCGAGGCCAGCTCCACCAATTGCGCAGCGTAGAACGTGTCGTAGGCCTTGGAATCGGCGTATTTCGGCTCGTGGCGATCCCATGGCGACAGATACACGCCAAAGCCCATGCCTTCCTTGCGCACCGCATCGCTGGTGAGCTTGACCAAGTCGCCCTTGCCACCCATCCACGGGCTGTTCTTGACCGAATAATTGCTCTCGGCCGTGGGCCACAGCGCAAAGCCGTCGTGGTGCTTGGCCACCAGAATCACATAGCTGGCACCTGCCGATTTGGCCGCGCGCGCCCACTGGCCAGGATCCACATTGGTAGGGTTGAAGGTCTTCGGGCTGGCCGTGCCGTCGCCCCACTCCCGATCGAGCCAGGTGTTGGGATTGAAGTGCACGATCACGCCGAATGCCAGATCCTGCCAGGCCACCTGCTGCGGCGAAGGTTTCACATCGGCAACGTTCTGCGCGACGGCAGTGGGCAAGATCAGTGCGGTCAGGCCAATTGTGGCCAGCCAGCGCAACGGGGAGAGCTGGTGTGATGACATCGCGGGTCCTCGCAGTGGTCGGCGACCACGGCCGCCTGGGATGACCAGAGCATATGGTATTTAATAGATTATAAATAGGTATCTTTAAAATCCGCACAGGACCGGACCATGCTGGATCCGCCACGCCTGCCGAGCCGCCTTGTTGCGAGCCTTGTCGCTGTCGTCGCCCACGCGGAATCGCCGGTTGCGCCGCCCTCGCCCATTGTCCTCAAGCGGCACGCACGACGGTGCGGCCGATGGCGGCATCTGGCTCGCACAATGCGGTCCACAGACCGTCGCTCATCTGCTCTGCAACAGGGCGCACTGGCGCTTCGCCCCCTCGGCAAGTGTTTCGCGTCAAGCACCTTGCCCAGTGTGCTCCAGGTTGATCATCCCCCTCATACAGCAGCGACGAATGAGGAATATCATGCACCGCATTACCTGGGCACGCACACCGGAAAGGCCGAGCGAGACCCCGCAGCAGGTCGCTTCCGATACACCCGCTCCACACCGCGACGGGACACCGGTACGTGGCCAGAACGCAGGTGGTCTGCTGAGTGGTCTTCTCAGTCGTTTACCTGGCAACCGGGCGCGCCGCCGCGCATCCCCTGGTGCCACCGAAACCTTCAGTGATCGGCCCGAAATTGCAGGTCGCCCACTTCCACGTGGCGCAGGCACGCTGATGTTGCTCGATGGAGAACTTGCAGATGCTTTATCGCCAGCAGCGCTACCGCAACTGACCAGCAGCGAGCGCTCCCGATTACACGCTCCTGTTACAGATTTGCCGCAACACCACGATGCACCGTCGGCCGCCAGACCGATGCTGGTCGGCGCGCGATTACAACGCAGCACGCAGTTGCGTTCGTATGAGAACATCCTGGCGCAGTGGCAAGATGAACACATCTGCCCACAGTATTACGCTTGGATCGATGGCAACACGCACGACATTGGAACCCAAACAGCGCTACATGCCGCCCTGGGAATAACCGCACAACAGCTTGCCCACGCCGCCAGACCAGACGCCGAATTGCTGAGCATCGACACAACGCCTCTTCCGCAATTCCCGGAGCAGACGACATTCCGTCTTTCTCATTTGCAGACGATGGAAATCAAGTCGGCAGGCTTGCTGGCGCTTCCGGAAACGATGCATGAACTGAGGAGCCTGCAATCGCTGTCGCTGCACGACAACCCGATTCGGGAACTGCCTGCGTCCATCTCGAACATGAGCCAGTTGCGTGAGCTCTGCATCACATCAAGCCCGAACCTGTCGCAGTTGCCGTGCCTTGCCACCTGCAATGCCTCTGGCGAGCCCGAAGGGCTGATCAACCTGTCCACTCTGAAGCTGTCGAGGACAGGGTTACTCTCGCTTCCAGCATCCATCAAGCACCTGAAGAAACTGCAACACCTGGAGGTCAGCAGGTCACAGCTTAACGAGCTGCCCGACCACATTCATGATCTGCCTATGCTGCAGACACTGAATTTACAAGGCTGCAGACAATTAAGGTACTACCCGCCAATTTTTGCAGGGCGCGCGCCGTTAAAGGAACTCAACCTGTGCAATTGCATCAATCTGCACTCACTGCCGTCAGACATCCACAAACTCGCACAGCTTGAAGTGCTTGATCTGCGAGGTTGCCGCAAACTGAAAAAACTGCCTAGAGCGATCGCCAAGCTACCTGACACTTGCCGCATCCACGTACCGCCTCATCTACAAGAAAAACTCCGCCAACTCCGGCCAGAGCAGAGGCCTTCGGCCAGTGAGCTCAATCGCGCGAAAGGAATTATCGAAAAAACCGCATACGATCTGTTGGATCTAGTCTTGCAAGAGAGGAATCCGTTCACCGAAGGCGCCCCGTTTTACGCGCGGGGAAAGCGGCCGGCAGGAACTCCTGCAACGCTTGGACAGGTACCAGCCCTGAAAACCCTGCTCGACGAAAGCAAGCGCGAGGATAAGAATTGGCATGAAACACTGGAGTCCCTTTATCCCATGCCGCGATTGGATCCCGAAATATATCGGACGTGGCAAGAGTTTGAGGACGCAAAAAACGAGTGGGAATCCAACAAGAATGCCAACCTGGGCGACGTTATCTATAACCACGAAAGCGAAATCAATGTGCAGAACCTCTGCAAGGCCGTTCAGATGTGGAAGTTGCGCGAGATGCTCGTCGCCGAACACCCTGTATATCAAAAATATTTTCCGCCGCTGGAAACTCACATACCTCCGCTGGGGGAAACTCGCATACCCGACGATGCGACCGAAAACACACCGCGCCAAGGTTCTCTGGATGCCGATACGACACCGTCCTCGAGCACGTGAAGCGCTCCTGCAGGAGCGAGCAGCTGGCGACTTGCAAGAGCGACAAGGGCATCGGCAACACAAACCCGACAGCGCCTTGCATCCCCGGTCTTCAGTCCGGCGTTCGTGTGCGACCGGACATGCATGCATCGCTGCACGACGCGTTCGGTTGCCACATCAACTGACATGCAACAACTCCACCATCCGCTGCACCCGGACCGCATCGGTGCGTTGGTAGTCCCCGCCCAGGTCGTGTATGTAAGGATGCGGAGCCTGCACTTGCGCCGCGATCGTGCTGCGCAATGAGGCATGAAATTCGTGCGCGCAGGTGCGTTCGCGCAAGAGCAGAAGATTGTGCTCGCAGACGCCAGCCCCGGGCATCACGCTGATACGCTCCCCGGCCTGGCGCACCAATGCGGCAATGGCGTCGATGCCCGCCAGGGCACTTGCACGCGCACCTGAGGTCAACACGCGCTCGCACCCCAACGTGATCGCGTCTTCCAATGCGCGGGACGGATCGGCACTGACATCGATCGCGCGATGGAAGGTCACCCCGAGCGAACCCGCGGCGGCGATCAACACCCGCATCGTGGCCATATCCACCTGCCCGCACCGGTCCAGTGCGCCCAGCACCACGCCATCGCAACCTAGCCGCACGCATTGCTCCACATCGCGCCGCATTATCTCGACCTCGGCCGCATCGAACACGAAATCGCCCACCCGTGGACGAATCAGCACATATAACGGAATCTGCAAGCGCTCGCGTGCCACCGCCAGTGTGCCGAACGAAGGCGTCAGCCCGCCGCCATCCAGGCCGCCGCAAAGCTCCACGCGCATTGCACCGCCCTTTTGCGCAGCCAGTGCCGAGGCCACCGAGTCGGCAGCCACTTCCAGTCCAAAGGTATTCATAGAGCAGGCTCGCGGATGTAGCGGCTTTCATCGGGCACCAGCAGATCCTGCCGCTGCGCATCGCACACCGCGTAACTGAAACCTCTCTGGATCGCGAACGCCCCCACGTCGCCACTGGCCAAACCGGAAGCAATCGAGCCAAGCGTGGTGCTCTTGAGGAAGTGACGACGCTGGATCATCCGGGCAACTCCATGATCGAAACAGGTGGCCGCGCAATGCGGTAGCAGCCTTCCATCATGCGACAGCACTGCCTGCGGATAAACCGTCTTGCGGTATTGCCGTATGCGGATCCGCGCACAGCAGCACTTGTGCGCACCGGGTGCTTGTGCAGGTAGCCAAGGCAGTTCGCTACAGGAATAAAGCAGCCGCCAAGCCCCTGCGCCCCCGGACCAGATCCCGAAGCAAAGAATGGCGACATGAAAGCCCCTCTCCTGCCGGCAGATGCATCGGGCTGAGGGGGACTGACTCTGATACGCGCCGGTTTAGCAGTGACCAACAAACCGTAGCGAGCAGTCGCCGGGTGAGTGCGCACGGCACGGAGCAACCGCACCTTACGGGTGATACGTGCCAATTCCGAGCACCGGCTGCGCCCGCCTGGTGGTGAGCGCAGGCGTTTTGGTAGCCACTCTTAATGCTCGTCCACACCCTGCCCCCGATCGTCCTCGCGCAACCTGCTGGTCAGCACATGGTCGCGCCAGACGCCGTTCAATTGCAGATAGCGGCGCGCGTAGCCTTCGATCTGGAAACCCAGCCGTTGCAGCACACGCGCACTACGCAGATTGTCGGGGACGTATTGCGCCATCACCCGATGCAAGCCGAGCGGGCCGAACGCGAAGGCGATGCCTTGCGTGGCCGCCCACTGAATCAAACCACGCCCTTGCTGCGCCGCGTCCAGGCCGTAGCCCATGTGGCAGGCCTGGAATGCGCCGCGCTGGATCTGGGTAAAACCGGTCGTGCCGATCACTTGCCCGCCGTGCAACAACACCAGCTGCAACTCACGTTCGCCGGGCACCGCGCTGCGATACGCGATACACAGGCGACGCCAACCGTCGGTGGTGTAGAACACAGGAGGACGCAGCGGCATCGCACCGGCCAAGCGAGCGCGATTGCGCGCGTGGTAGTCGGCCATCGCAGCCGGATCGACCACCGCCAGGTCACACAACACCACACCATCGGGATGCCGGACCGGTGCGAATATAGGAATGCTCATGACAAACGCCCGTGCAGGGGCCTGCCGCCGCGGCCGTGGGGATTACAGCTCTCAGGCAGCGGCCGCCGCAAACGCCTGACTGACCTGCGCCTCGATCGCGTCCAGATTCGGCAGCAGCGCATTCTGCTCGCCCAGCAGTACGCGCATATGCACGCCATCGGGCAACGCATCTTCCGATGCGTCGGCCAGCAGGCCATCGCGCGGCACCGAGATGAGCTGCGGGAACGACACGGTCAACAGCGCGAAATACGGCAACGCCGGATTGCCGCCCAGTGCCTTCAGCACGATCACCTTGTTGTTGACTGCGGTGGGCTCTTCGCCCATGCCGCTGAGGCGCGCGAACGACAGCAGCGGCACCTTCCAGCCATACCAGTCGATGCGCCCGACTACCCAGCGCGGCATGTCGGGCAGCGGCTCGACCGGCACGCGCGACATCACCTCGGCCACCGTTGCATTGGGCAGCAGCACGCGCTCCTGTCCGGCCTGGATCAGGACGCCGCGGATTTCGTCATTGTTGGCGTAGCTCATCGCGTGATTCCGATTGAAGAAGAAGCGCCCGGCTTACGCCGGCCAACGCTGTGCCAAGGCCTGCGCCAACTGCGCTGGGTCGCCGGTCAAAATACCTTGGAGTGCCAGACGCGCAGCCGCGGCCGGGTCGTAACAACCGTCGGCGGACTGACCCGCCAACCAGCCGCCCTGCTTTGCCAGCTCCAGCGACGCATCGACCAGCGACTCGTTGGCGCCGCTGAGCATCAGCACCGCACTGTCGGTCGGCGGCAGCGCGGCAATCAGCCCGGCAGGATCGGCCTGTGCCACGAAAGCCAGCGCACCTGCATGCTGCTGCACACCCACCTCTTCAGGCAGCACGTATACCTTGCCCGCCACGACCCTCTGGCCGGCTTCACCCAGTTCGACAGGCAGCGCAGACACACGGCCCATCTGTCGCACCAGATTGCCGTACTGGCCACCATCCAGGCTCATGCGCACCAGCACCGCGCGCGGGAATTCCGGCGGCAATGCGGCCAGCAGACGCCGGATCGCATCCGGTCCCCCGATGCCGGCCATCAACAGCACCGCACCGGTCGTTGCGCCGGTCTGATCCAACTCCACCAGCGACAGAACGCCGGTCGACGGCGCGGCCACATCCAGCTCGGCACGCGGGCGTACTACCACAGCGACATCGTCGACCAGACCCCAGGTGCTGGAATCGCCCAGCGTCAGGCCCGGCGTGTCTTCGGCCACCGCTGCGTCGGCAGAGCCGGCAGTGCGCGTGAATAAGGCATCGCTGGGCATGCTTTCGAACGCGTGCACGGCCGCTTGCCGATGTCGACCGAGCTGCAGATCCAAGTGCCGACGCGGCGCGCGCTCCACACCCGGCTCAGGCTGCAGCGACGGTTCGCTTTCGGTGCCCGGCGGCAACACGTCTGCGTGGCCGTGCAGTTTGGCGGCCAGATGGCGCACCCAACGCTGCGCTTCCCAGCCCTCGCGACGCACGGTCAGCTCGGCCTCTTCGAAGATCACCGTCACTCCGGGCAGATTGAAGGCCGGTTCCAGCGCCTCCAGCGCGTCCTCGATCGACGGTTCCAGCGAAACCAGTATCGCTACCGGCGCGGCGTCGCGCAGCATCTGCACGTCTACCGCCGACGGTTCGTCTTCCAGCACCACTTTCGCACCGGCAAGGCCAAGTGCTTCACGCAGGCGCTCGCGCGCCTGACCGGGCCGGCCCAGCAGGGCGACCGGAGTTCCCATTGCGCCATTATTCTCGGACACGGGCGATCCCCAGCAGGTCGTACACGTTTCGCATCAGATCCAACTCTTGGTAAGGCTTGCCCAGGTAACGCTGCACGCCGATCTCGAAGGCACGCTGGCGATGCTTCTCGCCACTGCGCGAGGTGATCATCATGATCGGCACCGCCTTGAAACGCGGGTCGGCACGCATCGCGGTCGCCAGTTCGTAGCCGTCCATGCGCGGCATTTCGATATCCAGCAGCATCAGGTCGGGCACGCGTTCTTCGAGCAATTTCATTGCCTCGACACCATCGCGTGCGGTGGTGATGTCCAGGTTATGGCGTTCCAGCACGCGGCTGGTGACCTTGCGCATGGTCAGCGAGTCGTCGACCACCATCACCAATGGCACCTGGCGCTGCGATTGGGCCTTGGTTTCCAGGGCCGGACGCGCGGGCTGTGCGAGGTAACGACGCACCAGTGGGGCGATGTCCAGGATCACCACCACGCTACCATCGCCGGTGATGGTAGCGCCGTAGATGCCCGGCACCGAGGCGATCTGCAGGCCCACCGGCTTGACCACGATTTCGCGGTTGCCCAGCACCTGGTCGATCGCCACGGCGGCGCGCAGATCGCCCGCACGTACCAGCAACAACGGCACCTGCGCCTGACCATCGGCACTGGCCCCGGCCTGGCCGACCAGCGAGCCGAGGTCGTGCAGCACGTATTCCTCGCCAGCGTAGTGGTAACCGCCCTGGCCGGACTCGTAACGGATACGCGAGATGTGGCCGATACCGCTGACCGAACCCACCGGCACCGCGAACATGGTGCCGCCGATGCGTACGAACACCGCCTGGGTGACCGCCAGCGTCTGCGGCAGGCGCAGGGTGAAGGTGACGCCCTGGCCGTGCACCGAGCGGATATCCACCGAGCCGCCGAGCTGACGCACTTCGTTGCCCACCACGTCCATGCCCACGCCACGGCCGGACAGCTGGCTGACCTGCTCGGAGGTGCTGAAACCGGAAGCGAAAATCAGGCTATCCAGCTCGGCATCGCCAAGCGCCTGGCCGGGTTCGATCAGGCCGCGCTGTTCGCCGCGGCGACGGATCGCCTCGCGGTCCAGCCCGGCGCCGTCGTCGGCCACTTCCAGCACGATTTCCGAGCCTTCGCGGCGCAGACGGATCGCGATGCTGCCTTCTTCCGGCTTGCCTGCGCTACGCCGTTGCTCCGGCGTTTCCAGGCCATGCGCTACCGAGTTGCGCAGCATGTGTTCCAACGGCGCAATCATGCGATCCAACACGTTGCGATCGAGTTCACCCTGGGTGCCTTCCAGCAGCAGATGCACTTGCTTGCCGGTGTCGCTGGCCGCCTGGCGCACCACACGGCGCAGACGCGGCACCAGCCCATCGAACGGCACCATGCGCGTACGCAGCAGGCCGTCCTGCAGCTCGGAACTGACGCGCGACTGCTGTTGCAAAAGGCCGTCGTACTGACGCGAGAGATTTTCCAGCACCCCTTGCAGGCCGCTCAAGTCGGCGGCCGATTCGTTCAGCGCGCGGCTGAGCTGCTGCAGGGTGGAGAAGCGGTCCAGTTCCAGCGGATCGAAGGTACGATCGCCCTGGTCCTGCTCGCGCTGATAACGCGCGACGATCTGCGCTTCGGTTTCCAGATCCAGACGCCGCAATTGGTCGCGCAGACGGGCGTTGGTGCGATCCAGTTCGCCCATGGCGCCACGGAATGCGCCCAACTGCTGTTCCAGGCGCGAGCGGTAGATCGCCACTTCGCCAGCGTGGTTGACCAGGCGGTCCAGCAGGTCGGCGCGCACGCGCACCTGTTGCTGCTGCACGCGCGGCAGGACGTCTTCTTCGGTCTGACCCTCGACCGGAATCGGTGCGGACAACGGTGCCGGTTCCACCGACGCCTTGGCGATTGCACGCACATCGGCATCGCTGGGCGGGGCCGCATTGCGGCCACGGGTGCGGGTTTCGAAAGCTTCCACCAGGTCGGTCGGCATCGCCACGGCGCGGTGCATGCCGGTGCGGGTCAGCAACTGGTGCAGACGATCGAAGCCGCGCTCGAACAAGCGCACATCATCACGATCGATGTCGGTACGGTTGGCCGCCACGGCTTCGAGCAGCGATTCGATCGCATGGCCGAGATCGCCGATGGCATTGATGCCTGCCATGCGCGCGCCGCCCTTGAGCGTGTGCAGATCGCGTTGCAGCCCGTTCAGGACATCGCGGTCGTCCTGCACTTCGCGCATGCGGGCGATCAGACCATCGCAATGGTCCAACAGATCGCGGCCTTCCTCGACGAAGATGTCGACGAGTTCGCCATCGAGCTGGTCGAAGTTGAGCGGGCCGGTATCGAATGCTGCGCCAGCATCGTTGGCAGTGGTGTCGGCCGGTGCAGCTTCTTCAACTGGTGCGCTGAAGGCTGCGGCGGTGGTGTCTTGGTGTTCGGTGGCGGGCTCGCTCTGTCGAATGTGCTCGGCGTGTTCGACTTGATCTGTCGCCGCAGTCGCTTCGAGCGATGCGTGTGCGTCGCTGTGCTGTGCGTCGGCGCCGGTAGCGACACCCGTCTCGGCATGCAGCTGCGCCGCGGTTTCAGACTGCCGATCGCCAGTCTTTTCGACCTGATCGGCCACCTGCGCCATCTCGAACGCCCGTACCGACTCGATGGTGTCGTCAGGCAGTGCCTCGGCGGTGTGCTCGGCGTCGGTTGGCTCGGCTTCCACCGCATGTTCGTGCGATCGCCCGTCCGACTGCGCTTGCTTGCCCGAATGGGCCTGCTCGTCGGCAGGCTGCTCCTGCGCGGCCACAGCAGCGTGCTCGTACGAAGCAGCCGCGTCTGCGTGCTCGGCTCGTTGGTCGCCCGAATGGCCGTCCTGATCGGTCGATACGCTGTCCAGCGCCGCGGTTTCCGGCGTCCAGTCTTCAGTCATCGCCACTTGCGCATCTTCGGCCGACGGCGCCTCGGCATGCTGCGGCTGTGCTTGGTCGGCACCATGCGTCGGCACGGCGGCATCGGACAGCTGTGCGCTCGCATCGAGATACGGCGATCGATCCTGCGCGCCGGTCAGTTCGATCGCCGCGTTGTTGCCGACTGCAGCATCGCTGGGCGTGTCGAGATCGTCCAGTTCGTCCGGCAATACCTGTGGCGGCCACTGCGCTTTCGGCAACGTATCCACCAACGCGCGCAAGCGCTCCGTCAATGCTGCGAACGACGGAATCATGGGCACATCGGCGCGCAATGCGGTCACGGTCGTAACGATCGCAGCGGCGGTTGCCGCGATCGCTTCGACACCTTCCGCAGACGGCGTTACCGATGCGGCAAGCAGACGCTTGAGGTAACTTTCCGCTGGCGTGGTCACCAGGGTGATTTCCGGCACGTCGGTCATCGCGAACGCGCCACTCATCGTGTGCACGGCGCGCAGCAATTCTTCGGTGGCCAACTGCGGTTCGGCCTGGGTGGCCTGCAACCAGGCATTGACAGTGTCCAGATGCGCTGCAACTTCGGCTTCCAGAATCTCGCGCAGCACGCTGTCGACCGATGCAGGCGTCCCGCCACTGGCAGCGAACATGCCGGCGGCAGCCGGAATGGCAGCCGGCATGACGGCCGCATCTGCGCACACCGGTGTCGCGGTTGCAGGCACGTAGTAGATTTCTTCGCCCGCGGCAACGCGCTCGGCAACTGCCTGGATTTCCGGCAGATCGGCGCTGATGCGGCTCTGGTCGCGCAGCGCGGCAGTGAACTGCGGCAACACCTCATAGGCCAGCTCGACCGCCGCCACCACCGCCGGACTGGCCGACCGCGAGTTGTCGAGCACGCGGTTGAGCATGCTCTCGATCTTCCAGCTGAACTCGCCCAGCACATGGGCGCCAACCAGACGACCACTGCCCTTCAAGGTATGGAAGACACGGCGGATCGAACGCAGTTTTTCCGGGCTGTTCGGGGAGGCACGCCATACCGGCAGCAGTTGCCCAAGGTTGACCAGTTCTTCGTCGAATTCTTCGAGGAAGACGTCACGAATATCGTCGTCGATATCGCTGTCGCCGAAACCTCCAAAGATGCCGGCAGCGGCACTGGCTGGAGCAGGCTCGCTTGCTGCTTGCACGGGCGCTGCCTGCGCAGACTCGGCATCGGCATCAGTCGTCAGCGGCGCTGGCGGACGTTCCACATCAAACTGCGCAGCGGCAGCGTCTAGCTGCGCCAGGAACGCAGCCGATGCGTCATCCAGTTCGAACGCGCCGACCACGGCCTGCTGTACGCGCGGCGTGCTCTGTTCGGGGGCTTCTTCGGCAAGCGCATGCTGCGGCTCAAGCGCGGATTCGACGAACGGGTCGTCCAGTTCCTGCGACGAAATGGGCGGCAACGACGGTGGCGAAAAGGCATCTTCGATGCCGGTCTGTGCATGGCCGATTGCGGTCTCGGCGATGAAGTCCAACGGAACTTCAGTCTGATTCGCATCGCCAGGCACATCGATCCGTTCGATCTGCAACGGCGCCTCATCGGCGGCAACCGGCGTTGCCATTTCGTCCTGCTCCAGCGCACTCAGATCCACGCTATAGCTGACCTGCGCGGCATCTGCCGGCACGTTGCCGTCCTGCTCGGCCGACACCGGGTCGAACGCGGAGGTGGCGAACGGTGCAGCCTGCCCGGTAGTTTTCAGCTGCCAGTCGCCTGGCGCTTGCGCACCGTCGTCGGACAGGTCCAGCGGCGCAACCGTGAACGGCACGTGCGCCTGACCGGACACGGTTTCTTCAGCGGCGACCGGGTCGAAAGAAAACACCGTATCGGCGGCGGCGCCGCCGGTGTCGTGCACCACGCTGGCAGCGAACGGTGCCTCGACCAGGGTTTGGTTGGCCCATTGCAGCGATGGCGTGGGCGCAGCATCGTTGACCGCAGCCCCCGGCGGGGAGGCGTACTGGACGAGCGAGCCGGCAACCGGCTGCGGTTCGACCACGGTATCCGGCTGGTCGGCACCGACCGGCAATTCGGACGACCGGCCCGACGGCAACGGCCAGTAACGCAGCGTTTCCAGGCTGTTACGTGTGATGTCAAGAATCTCTTCGCGGCCAGGACGGCGTTCGCGCAGGGCTTCCAGGTAGTACTCAAGGCTGGCCATCGCATCGGCCAAGGTATCCAGCTGGCGCCCGCTGGGCACGCGCTGCTTGCCGATCAGTTCCAGATCGACGTAACGACGCACACCTTCCAGATAATCGGCGGCCTGCGGCAGTTCGAGTATGCGCAAAGCACCACCGACTTCGCCGAGCAAATGCGGCACATCGCTCAGACGGGCGTGATCCCAATTGGTTTCTATGAAGGCGACGAAATGCTCGCGCGCCGCGCCGAAGTTGGCGATCGCTTCCCGCGCCAGCACGTCCACCGTGCGTCGCATGTGCGCCGAATCCGCGCTGCTGCTGGCTTCGTTGCCATCGCCGACATCGGCGCCAAGACTGGCGACCTGGTCGTCCAGCGCGGCATCGACGTACAGCAGCGCGCCGGCGATATCCAGCAGCACGCCTTCGTCCATCTGCATCTGGCCACCGACCACGCGCGCCAGCGCATCGCGCTGCTGCACGACGACGTTACGTGCAACGCCCAGGCCCATCATGCCCAGCGTGTCGGCAACGCTGCCAAGATCCTTGACCTGGGTCTGCAGCTCGGCGATGTCGCCGCCGGTGCGCAGGTGCAAATCCAGCGCATCTTTGACCCGCAGCAATTCTTCCTTGACCGCATTGCCGACGGTGTCGAGCAATTGGCGATTGCGTCCGCTCAAACTGCCGCGGGCGTGATTCAGCTCGGCCTCGGTGGCGACACCGGCCTGCGGGTCGAACGCGAACAACACGCTCTCGTTGAGACCCGGCTGGCCACGCGTGGCGCGGATTTCATTGAGCAGCGGCAGCAGCACGATCGGAATATCGCGATGACCATTCTGCAAGCGCTCCAGATAATCGGGCAGCAGCACGGTACCGCGCATCAGCATGGCGCAGGCTTCATCGCGGTCGGCTACTTCACCGACCTGCACGGCCTGGGCGAGCAGCTCAAGTTCCTCGGCCACCATCGCTGGCGCGTACAACTCGACCATGCGCAGCGTGCCCTGCACCTGGTGCAGATAGCCGACGCAGAACCGCATCCGACTGGTATCGGACGGTTCTTCGGCGAAGTATTCGATCTCGTTGCGCGCCTGGCGCAACGTCTCGTCCAGCTCCGGCTTGACCCAGCCTAGTGCGGCATGACTCATCGCATCGCGAAGCGCGCTCATCGCAGCCCCCTGACGACGACCGACTTGCCGCCAGCGCGGCAACCGGTCACTTCCTGCATCGACGTAACGCTACTAGGCGCCATCTGGTGTGATCCTTTCCCGTTCCGCGTCGTGGTCACGCCGGCAGCTTGAAGTCGGCGACCGAACGGCGCAGATCGGCAGCGAGCTCGGCAAGGTTGCCGATCGACTCGGCCGTCTGCTCGGCACCCTGCGATGTCTGGCTGGTGATCTGACGGATCACGCCCATGGTCTGTGTGATATCCGTCGCTGCGGCCGACTGCTGGTGCGCGGCGATGGAAATGTTCTTGATCAGGTTGTTCAAAGCGTTGGACACGCGCTCGATTTCGGTCAGCGCGGTACCGGCTTCTTCGGCCAGACGCGCACCGGACACCACTTCGGACGTGGTCTGCTCCATCGAGCTGACCGCTTCGTTGGTATCGGCCTGAATGGTCTGGACCAGACCTTCGATGCGTCGGGTCGCACTGGAGGTGCGTTCTGCCAAACGCTGCACTTCGTCGGCCACCACGGCGAAACCGCGACCTGCCTCGCCCGCCGAGGCGGCCTGCACCGCAGCGTTAAGCGCCAGAATGTTGGTCTGCTCGGAAATGTCGTTGATCAGCTCCACGATCGAGCCGATCTCCTGCGAGGATTCGCCCAGCCGCTTGATGCGCTTGGAGGTTTCCTGGATCTGGTCGCGGATCTGGTCCATGCCCTGAATCGTCTCGCGCACCACGCCGGCACCTTCGGCGGCGATGACCACAGAGCGCTGCGCCACTTCGGCCGACTCGGTGGAGTTGCGCGACACTTGTTCGATGCTGGCGGCGATTTCGTTGATGCGCTCGGAAGCGGTGTTGATCTGATTGGCCTGCTGGCCGGCCGCTTCGGCCAGCTGCATCGCGGTGGCCCGGGTTTCCTGCGTCGACACGGCAACTTTCGCCGAGGTGTCGTTGATCGTGGTCACCAAGTGGCGCAGTTCGTCCACGGCGTAGTTGATGGCATCGGCGATCGCGCCGGTCATGTCCTCGGTCACCGATGCCTTGACGGTCAGGTCGCCCTCACCTAGCGAGCTGATTTCGTCCAACAACCGCATAATCGCCTGCTGGTTGCGGCTGTTGAATTCCACCTGCGCCTGGTAGCGTACGTCCTGCTCGCGCGAACGCACCCGCACCCAGCTCCAGACGAAACCCACGATGGCCAGCAGGGCCACCAGGCCGGACACCACGCCCAACCAGAAGTTCGGAAACAGGCGCGTGTCGCGAACCGAACCGAACGCCGAGAATGCATCGAACAGCTTCTTGCTGTCGTCGAGCATCTTGTTGGAGCCGGCGGTCAACGCTGCGGCCGAGGACTGCGCGGCGAACAGATTGCGCGAGCTGGCGAGGATGGCGTCGACGTCTTGCTTCATCGTCGTCCACTGCGCCTGCGACTGCTCTAGCGCCGACAGCGCGGCCGGGTTGCGCACCGCGGCGATACCGAGTTCGTCGTTGCCTACGCGCAAACCTTCCAGCATCTGCGTGAACACCACCGAGTCGCGTGCCAGCGCGTCGCCGGAGGCGACCGCATCGGCGCCACCGGCGCGCATTTCAGTCACCCGGAGCGCCATGGTGCTGGCGACCACGACCTGCTGCAGCGTGTTGTAGATCTGCGAGGAAGGCGCGCCGCTGACCGTCATTGCGTGCACCACTTCGTTTAACTGCGCCTGCAACTGCGGCACGCTTGCGGAGAAGCGTTCGGCGTTGCTGGCCAGACCGAGCACCGCCGGTGCGCTGGCGATGACCTGATCGGCGCTCTTGCTGAGCGGCACCCAGGTCGCCTTGAGCTGCGCCATCGCGCTGGCCACCGAACCTTCCTGGCCGTAGCGGCCATCCAGTTCGCTGACCGTGCTGTCGATGCGGCTCTTGGTCGCCTTGAAGGTGGCAAACGCCTTGGCGTCACCGGAAATCGCTTCGCGGGCCTGGTTGGCCAGCTGCTGGGAGAGCACCTGCAGATCGGCCGCGCCAGTGCCGGCACCGGCAAGGCGACTGCCCTGCCAGGTAGCGACGCCGGTGTTGGCGCCGAACACGATCATCGACAACACCAGCAAGCCAAGCCAGAAGCTGGTACTGACGCTGCCAAGCTTATTGGTCTTGCGGGCGTCTGGGGCGTTACTCATGGTTCGACCTCGATCTGTATGACGTGGCGGGGTCGCAGCTTAGGCCGCGGCCTGCCGGAATTCAGGAGTGCGCGACAGCAACGCCAGGGAAAACACACCCCAGTCCTGCGTCTCGTTGCGGAAGGCACGGTCGATGAAGTGGGCGTAGCGCCCTTGCGCCAACTCGCCGGGTTCAACCGCCTGGACCTGCTCAAAACTGCGCTGACCGTACAGCTCATCGATGGTCAGAGCGACGTCGCCGCCGCTCTGCCGCATGATCAGCACACGCTGGCCTTCCTGCAGCAACGTACGCCGGCCCTCCAGGAACTGCTTCAGATCGATCACCGGGAACAGATTGCCGCGCAGGTTGCCCACGCCCAGCAGCCAGGGCTGTGCGCCCGGCACTGGCGTGACCGGCGGCATCGGCACGATTTCCGCAACTTCGCGGAAATCAGACACCAATCGCCGGGTACCGACGCGATAACCGACGCCACGCCAGATATCGGCCGAGAACTGGCGTTCCGGCAGCGGCGTGGCGTGCGCAAGACTGCGACGCTCATAATCTTCAAGAATATCGAATGGAGAACGCATCAACGCACCAGTTGTTTGATGCGGGCGATCAGATCGTCTTCGCGCGGCGGCTTGACGATGTAGTCGCTGGCACCTTGTCGCAAACCCCAGGCCCTGTCGGTTTCCATGCCCTTGCTGCTGACCAGCAGCACGGGGATGCCCTTCGTAGCCTGGTCGCGTGCGAGTGCACGCGTTGCCTGGAAGCCACTCATGCCGGGCAACACCACGTCCATCAGCACCAAATCGGGCGTCTGGCTGCGAACCAGCTCAAGTCCCTCTTCGGCATTGTCGGTGGCGACGACCGTATGGCCTGCTTTTTCCAGCCATTGACTGAAGACTGCCCGGTCGGTAGGCGAGTCCTCGATCAATATAATTCGAGCCATATTGCCTTTCCCTCTGGTCAGGCGTGGACGTACGTGCGAATCACGCTCAGTAGTTCTTCACGGGTGAATGGCTTGGTCAGATATTGCTCGGAGCCGACGATGCGGCCGCGTGCCTTGTCGAACAATCCATCCTTTGACGACAACATGATCACCGGCGTCGACTTGAAGAGCTGATTGCCCTTGATCAACGCGCAGGTCTGGTACCCATCCAAACGCGGCATCATGATGTCGACAAAAATGATCTGAGGGTGCCGGTCCGCAATTTTGGCCAGTGCCTCGAAACCATCCGTCGCTGTCACTACTTCACATCCTTCTCGCTTGAGCAGCGTTTCGGCGGTGCGGCGAATGGTTTTCGAATCATCGATCACCATCACCTTCAGTCCTGCGAGTTCCCTACCCGCAGCAATGTTTTCACTCATGCGAATATCCCCGGGCGCGCGACGCGTCACCCCTTCGACGTCGCTACCAAACTGCATCTATATCCCAAGATCCGCATTGACTGTCAAGGGCGCATTGCCGGGCCCCCGCCAGGCGGACGTTGCGACCGCGTCTGACTGCATCCCGCCCGGCAAGTCGCGCACTGCGACCCGCCGGGCGCCCCGTCACCCACCGCTTGAAGTTACCATCGGCAACTTGTTCGAAAGGGTTAGCCCAATGTCGCTCGACGTCGTTGTGGTGATGGATCCCATCGCCTCCATCAAGATCGCCAAAGACACCACCTTCGCCATGCTGCTGGAAGCCCAGCGCCGAGGCCACCATTTGCATTACGTACGTCCCGGCGGGCTCGGCTTGCGCGAAGGATGCGCGGTGGCGCAGGTCGCGCCATTGACAGTGCGCGAGGACAAGACCAGCTGGTGCACGCTGGGCGAGTTTACCGAGCTGGCGTTCGGACACGGCCAGGTGGTGCTGATGCGCAAGGACCCGCCAGTGGATGCGGAGTTCGTCTACGACACCCAGATACTCAGCGTCGCGCAGCGTGCCGGCGCGCAGGTGGTCAACGACCCGCAGGGTCTGCGCGATTACAACGAGAAGCTGGCTGCGTTGCTGTTCCCGCAATGCTGCCCGCCGACGCTGGTCAGCCGCGATGCTGCCGCGTTGAAAGCCTTCGTACTGGAACAGGGACAGGCGGTGCTCAAGCCGCTGGACGGCATGGGCGGGCGCTCGATCTTCCGCAGCGGCACCGGCGACCCCAACCTCAACGTGATCCTGGAAACGCTGACCGACGGCAGTCGCAAGCTGACCCTGGCGCAGCGCTTCATCCCCGACATCAGTGCCGGCGACAAACGCATCCTGCTGGTGGATGGCGTTCCGGTGGACTACTGCCTGGCACGGATTCCGCAGGGCGATGAATTTCGCGGCAACCTAGCTGCCGGCGGACGTGGCGAAGGCCGGCCATTGTCCGAACGCGACCGTTGGATCGCTGCGCAAGTCGGCCCGGAAATGCGCCGACGCGGCATGCGTTTTGTCGGCCTGGATGTGATCGGTGATTACCTGACCGAAGTCAACGTGACCAGCCCCACCTGCGTGCGCGAGCTGGATGCGCAGTTCGGTTTGAATATAGCCGGGCTGCTGTTGGACGCGATCGAGGCCGGCGCTGCGCAATGACGGTGGTCGCGGCGCTGCCAGTTGCCATGGACGACCGCCGGCGGCTGACCGCCATGCTGGTGATCTCGCTGCTGCTGCACGGCGCGCTGATTCTGGGCGTCGGTTTTGCGGTCAACGAAGACGCGCCGTTGGTGCCGACGCTGGATGTGATCTTCAGCCAGACCAGCACCCCGCTGACGCCCAAGCAGGCAGACTTTCTGGCCCAGGCCAATCAGCAAGGCGGCGGCGATCACGACACCGCGCATCACCCGCGCGACAGTCAACCCGGCGTGGTGCCGCTGAACCGTACAGGCCTGGCGCCGCGAGCGCAGCGCGCGACCAGCGTGCAGGCATCGGAGCCCACGCAGGCTCGCGTGGTAAGCAGTCGTCGCGGCGAGCAAAGCGTGCCGACACCGCAACCGAATCCGCAGACCGGCCCGCTCTCGCCCAACAATGCGCAACGCGCTGCGGAAATGGCCCGGCTTGCGGCGGAAGTGCATCTGCGCTCGGAGCAATACGCCAAGCGCCCGAACCGCAAGTTCGTCTCAGCCAGCACGCGCGAATACGCGTATGCCAACTATCTGCGTGCCTGGGTGGATCGCGCCGAGCGCGTCGGCAATCTCAATTACCCGGATGAAGCGCGTCGCCGCCGGCTCGGCGGCGAGGTGGTGATCAGCGTAGGCGTGCGCCGCGATGGCAGTGTGGAAAACAGCAGCGTGCTAGTCTCCAGCGGCACCCCAACCCTGGATGCGGCAGCGCTGCGCGTGGTGCAGCTGGCACAGCCGTTCCCGCCGCTGCCCAAGACCAAGGACGACGTGGATATTCTGCAGGTCACACGTACCTGGCTGTTCTTGCCCGGTGGCGAGCTGCGCGACGATCGTTGAGGTTGGTGTTCGATCGATGTGCGTCTAGCGGCCTGCGGCATTTAGAGCGGCTCACAAACCGTAGCGAGCAGTCGTCAGGTGGGTGCGGACGGCGCTCAGGAACCGGAGCGTACGCGTGGTGCATGCCGATTCCGAGCACCGGCCGCGCCCGCCTGGCGCTGAGCGCAGTCGTTTTGTGAGCCGCTCTTGATTGCGCAAGCCGGCGACGAATCACTGCAGCATCCGCGCCGACTGATGTCCACAACACACCATGCCACTATGGTGCAACGCCGGTCGCCTTCGCTGCGCGTGCGGCCTGTTGTTCGGCCAGGGTCAGTGCAACGTTGTTGCGCAGATAGGCCGGTTCGACCCGCTCCGGCGCCACGCCTTCCCCGCGCAACAGCGCTGGCACCGCGAGTGTAAGTAGATCGGCCGCATGCGGCAGCGCGGCTGCGTCGACGCTGCTCAGCTGCCTTGCAAACTGCTGTTGCAGGAGTGCATCGGCAGCGGCCAATCCGGTGCCGACACCGGCGAAGCGCTGCGCGGCATCGGGCGGGACGAACGCGTCCGGCGCGCATACGACTTCCGGCCCTGATTCCCGCAACCACTCGCCGCGGCGTTCGAAGACACCGGCATACACCTCACCCATGCGCGCATCGATGCAGGCCAGTACGTGCGTCGCATCGTCAGGCGCGCGCAATGCCAGCACCTGCAGGGTGGAGACCGCCAGCACCGGCAGGTCCAGGCCCAGCGCAATGCCTTGCGCGATGCCGATCCCCAGACGCACGCCGGTAAAGGCGCCTGGGCCACGACCGACGGCAATCGCATCGAGCTGGCGGCGTGCGATGCCTGCATCGGCCAGTAGCTGTTCTGCCCACGGCAGTGCCAGTTCGGCATGACGGCGCGGCGCCAGTTCGAAGTGCTCGATCACGCGACCATCCACGTGCAGCGCAACGGAACAGGCTTCGGTGGAGGTCTCGAACGCAAGGACTTTCACTGGAGAGCCGGGCCCCGGAACCCGGGGCCGGAGACTCGGAAAGGCGCAAGGCGTGAAATCGTGAAGATGAGCAGTTTCATGGGGAACCAGAACCCGAAAGTGACGAAAATTTTAATGCATTGGCTCGGCGCGCTGGAGCGCTGACCACTGCGCGCGCCCGATACCGCGACAACACGCTGACCAACGCTTACTCCGGTCCTGGGTTCTGGGTCTGCGGTCCTGGGCTCTGCGTACTAGGACCAAAAAACGCACGCACCTCGCCGATCTCGCGGGTACGCGCAAATGGCGGCAGCGAGTTCATGAAGGTACGGCCATAGCCTTTATTCACCAACCGCGGATCGCACAGCACCAGCACGCCGCGATCGTTCTCGCTGCGGATCAACCGGCCCACGCCCTGTTTGAGTGCGATCACTGCCTGCGGCAATTGTTCGTCGCGGAACGGATTGCCGCCCTCGCGGCGAATCGCATCCAGGCGTGCTTCAAACACCGGGTCGTCGGGGGCGGCAAACGGCAATTTGTCGATCACCACCACGCTCAAGGCATCGCCGACCACGTCCACACCCTCGCGGAAGCTGGCCGAGCCCAGCAGTACGCCGTTGCCGGAATCGCGAAAGCGTTGCAGCAAGCTCGCGCGCGGCGCTTGGCCCTGCACGAACAAGGGCCACCGCGCGCCACGCAACGCTTCGGCGGCTTCGCGCAGCGCGCGGTGCGAGGCAAACAGCAAAAACGCTCGGCCGTTAGAGGCCTCCAGCACCGGCGTCAATACCGCGATCAACGCCGTGCCGAAGCCGCGCGCTGCCGGATCCGGCAGATTCGGCGGCAGATAGCACAAAGCTTGACGCGCCCAATCGAAGGGGCTGGGTTGCAGCAACGTCACCGGATCGGTCAAACCCAGGCGCAGCGCAATGTGATCGAACTCGCCACCTACCGCCAACGTGGCCGAGGTGAACACCCACGCCGCCTGCGATTTTTCGCGATGCTCGCGTAGCGGGCCGGACACATCCAGTGGCGTGCGCTGGCAGCGGAATCCGCGCGGACTGAGCTCGTACCAGAGCACATCGTTCTCCACGACGGTATCCGGCAACTCCTGCTCGAAATCCAGCACCGGCGCGTCTTCGCCCAGCCAACGCGACAAGCGCGCCAGCGCTTCTTGCGCGCGTGCAGTGCAGCCATCGAAACCCGGCGAAGTCTCGCGCAACGGCAGCAAGGCTTCGCCCAACCGCGCCAGCGACGACAGCACCGCATCGAAACCTTCGCGCACCTGCGGCTTGGCCAGCGCACGCCACTGCGTGCCGCGTGGCGGCAGGCCTTCCATACCGGCGCGCAGGCCACGCAAGGCTTCGTCCAACGCCAGGATCGGTTCCTGCAAACTGGCTTGCGCACCGGCGACCGAGCGCGCTTCGACCATGCAGTCGCGCGCCAGTTCCTGCCACGGGCGCATGCCGAAACTTTCGCCGAAGAAATTGGCCGCCAGTTCCGGCAGCTGATGCGCTTCGTCGATAACGAAGGCCTGTGCGCCGGGCAGGATCTCGCCGAAGCCTTCCTGCTTGAGGGCCAGGTCGGCCAGCAGCAGATGATGATTGACCACCACCAGGTCGGCAGCCTGCGCGCGCTGACGCGCCTGCACCACGAAGCATTCGCTGTAGAACGGGCATTCGGTGCCCAGGCAATTGTCGATAGTAGAGGTCACCAGCGGCAGCAACGGCGAATCGTCCGGCAAAGCGTCCATCTCGGCCATGTCGCCGAACTGGGTGCGCCCGCTCCAGGCCACGATGCGCTGGAACTGCGAGACTTGTTCGGGCGTTGCAAACCGCGGCTCGCCGCGCGCCTGCTGGGTGCGGTATTTGCACAGGTAATTCGCGCGCCCCTTCAGCAACGCGCTGCGCAGGCCAACGCCCAAAGCGGCGCGCACACGCGGCAAATCGCGGTGGAACAGCTGATCCTGCAGCGCGCGCGTGCCGGTCGAGACAATGGTCTTGAGTCCGGACAGCAGCGCCGGCACCAGATAGGCGTAAGTCTTGCCGGTCCCAGTGCCGGCCTCGGCCAACAGCACATCGCGCTGCTCGAACGCCTCGGCGATGGCGCCGGTCAGGCGCAACTGCGCGGCACGCGGCGCAAACGCATCGAGCTGACGCGCAAGCGCCCCGCCCTCGCTGAGCGCCTCGATGCTGGCATTGGCAAGTTGGGACATGAGACCAAACGAAAAGCGGACAGGAAGCGCGACAGCCTAGCGCGTACGCAGTGATGCTGGCTTGGTTGCGCCTGGCCGGTGGCTGGACGCAGCCGGGACCGGAAGTATCCGCCTGCCCACCGCAGCGCTAAACGACGCCACGGTGCTGCCATCGGCGAGCGCGCACCTCTGGAACGACGCACACCGCGTGGAGTGCTCAATACCGCTTCACACTAGGCACCGTGCAGCCGGCGATCTGCACCTTGGCCGAGGCGGCGTTTTCTTTCTCGCCCCGCGCGAGCCTGGACTGTTCGATGGTGGCCCAATGACGACGACACAGGGGCCCGGTCTTAGACCCCAGTTCGATTGCCTGCTTGGCGAATCGCTCGGCGGCCGGCCAATCGGCCTGCAGCACCGCCACTTCGGCGCGTTCCTGCAGGATCGCCGGGTCGCCGGACACCAGGCCCAGCGCCTGATCCAACGCCGCCGCCGCGCCGGGCAGATCGCCGGCCCGGCGCTTGGACCTGGCAGTCTCGCGCAGATCGTCGACCTGCGGGTCGCGCAGCGGCTGCACCGACAGCTCGGTGTCGTCGACCCCGGCCTCGCGTTCGATCAGCAACCACCGTTGGGTAGGCGTAGTCGGGTCCACCGGGGGCGGCGGCGGCGGCGCAGGTGGCGCGCTGACACACCCGGTAAGTGCGGCAAACACGCCGACGAGGACAAGCAAACGGTGCAATCGTGGCATGGGGTCACTCCAATCAATGCGCAGGTGGAGACGTGGCAGGCGCCGGTGCGGGTGCTTCGGGCTTTTTTTCCAGACCGAAGAAACGGCGCCAGCCACCTCCACTGGATTGCTCGGCAGGTGCCGCAAGATCGCCGGGCGGGGCTTCGATCGACGGTGCATTGCCGGCACACGGAGCATAGGCCGGCGTGAAGCCGACCACGAACGGGAATTGGCGCGCGCCCGGGCAACCGGCATCGGTCACGCCTGTACCGGACGCGTCCACCCACTGCCAGTCCAGGCCCTTGCCGCTGACCTTCAACGGCGCGCTCGGCAGGCGCGCGAAAATGCTCGACCACACCCGCATCGCGCCGGTGGCGCCGTACAGACCGGTCTGCTCGTTCTGATCGTTGCCCATCCAGATTACCGCCAGGTGGTCGCCGGTGTAGCCGGCATACCAACTGTCGCGGCCATCGTTGGAGGTGCCGGTCTTGCCGGCCGGCGCCAGACGGCCAAATCCATCGTCCAGCAACTGCCGCGCGGTACCGCCGCTGACCACCTGCTGCAAGGCGATGCTGATCAGGTTGGCGGCCACCGAATCGCCCTCCTGCGCTGGGGCCGGGGTCTTGTCGTAGCGCTTGAGCAGCTTGCCTTGCGGGTCAAGCACGCCGCGCACCGCATGCAGCGGCTGGATTTCGCCGCCGGCGGCTAGGAATTGGTAGAGCTGCGCCATGCCATACGGGCTCTGGTCGGTCGCGCCCAGGATCAGCGACGGATTGGTGTCGGCCTTGATACCGGCGAGCACCTGGATCAGTTGTGCGATGCGCTCCGGGCCGACCTGCAGGCCCACGCGCACCGTGGCCTGGTTGTAGGAATGCGCCAACGCATCGATCAGCCGTACCGTGCCATGACTGCGGTTGTCGGAATTGCCCGGCGACCAAGTCTTGCCGCGACTGAGCTGCACCGCGACCGGCGAATCGTCGACCCAACTGGACAAGGCCCAGCGATCCGGCGACGCCAGCGCCAGCAGATATACGAACGGTTTGAGCAACGAGCCGACCTGCCGCTGCGCTTCCACCGCGCGATTGAAGCCTGGCTTGGCGACATCGCGGCTACCGACCACCGCCAACACATCACCGTTATGCACGTCGGTCAGCACCAGACCGGCTTGCAGCGGCGGACGCTTCTTGTTTTCCAGCCGCTTGATGGCGCCGGTCACTGCGCCTTCGGCATAGGCCTGCGCAGACGGCGACATGCCGGTCAGCACGCTCATGCCAGCACCTTGCAGCACGCCTTCCGGGTAATCGTGCGCCAGTTGCCGCCGCACCAGATCCACATAGGCCGGGAAGCGATTGGCCGCAACCAACCCGGGCTCGGTGGGTACGCCCAACGGCGCGGCCAGCGCGCGCTTGTATTCGGCGACATCGATGAGGTTGTTTTCATGCAGTTTGCCGAGCACGAAATTGCGCCGATCCAGCGCGCGTTCCGGGTTGCGTCGCGGGTCGTAGTAGGACGGCCCCTTGACCAGCCCGATCAGCAACGCGATCTGCTCGGTTGTCATCGAATTGAGCTCGCGACCGAACCACAGCTCGGCGCCCGAGGACACGCCATGGATCGCCTGCCCGCCGCGTTGGCCAAGATAGACCTGGTTGAGGTAGGCCTCCAGGATGGTGCGCTTGTCGTAGCGCGCCTCCATGATCACCGCATACAAAATTTCGTTGAACTTGCGGGTGAACGTCTGTTCCTTGCCGATGCCGAGCAGGCCGCTGCGTGCCAGCTGCTGGGTCAGCGTGCTGGCACCCTGACGCACATGGCCGCCGGAGCGCGCCATGATCCAGGCTGCGCGCACCATGCCGCTGAGATCGATGCCGTGGTGGCTGTTGAAGTCGCGGTCTTCGACCGCCTGCAGACCGGTGACCAGCAGCTCGGGCACTTCCTCCATGCGCACCAGGCGGCGTTCTTCCTGCTTCTGTCCGTACAAGGTGGCGATGCGCGCCGGGTCCAGACGCGCGCTGTTGAGCGCCTGGCGATCGCCGGCATCGCGCAGGCTGGCGATACGCCCACCGGACACGCTGACCTCGACACGTTGCGCAGGCACGCGCCCGTCCACGTCGCTGTAGCCGCGGCTGGCGATGGTGAAACGGCTGCCATCCTGCTGATAGGTACCGGGCAGCTTGGCTTGACCATCGTCGCGGTACGAGGCCGCGTCCAATTCGGTCTTCAAGGTGGCCGCATCCAGCGCATTGCCCGGCACCAGCACCAATGGCCGCCCGTAGACGCGGGTCGGGATCTGCCAACGCAGCTCGCCGAAGCGCTGGGTGACCTGCTTGTTCAGATACACCGTGTAGGGAATCAGGAAACCGAGCGCAAGCGCAATCGCGGCCACACCCCAGACGATCAGTCTGCGTTGCCAGCGGGAGCCTTGCTCGTTGGTGTCGTCCTCGAAATCGTCGGGAGCGTCGTGGTCGTGGCGTCGGGGCACAGGGATGCGAGAATGTAGAGTCCGGCGAGTCTAGCGCAGCGCCGTCATGGCTGTGACCCACCGGGGCCTTAGGACTTAAGAGCGGCTAACGAAACTAGCGGGCTCATCGTCGGTGGGCGCGGCCAGTGTTCGGAATCAGCATGCACCACTCGTACACTGCGGTTCCGGGCGCACCGTCTGCGCATCCGACGACGAGGCGTTACGGTTCACTGCCACGCCACGCTGGAGTTCCAACGCAATGTCGATGTCTTTGGCCGATGCACGCTATCTGTTCAATCGCGTTCTCGGTCTGATCCACCGCAGTGTGGCCAGCATGCGCACACGCGGCTGGCGCGCCACCTGGCAGCGCATTCGCGTGCATACGCAGGCACCGCCGGTGGCGCTCGGCACGCCGCTGTGGTTGCCGGAGGCGGCGCCGTTTGCCGCGTTCGCGGTTCCGCACAGCGACGCCCCGCGCGTGACGCTGGTGATTCCGGTCTACAACCACATCGCGCACACGCTGGCGTGCCTGCGCGCACTGGCGGCACATCCGCCGCTGCTGGAGGTGGAGATCATCGTCGTGGACGACGGCAGCAGCGATGCCACGCAGGCGCAGCTACCGCAGGTGCAAGGGCTGCACTACCACCGGCGCGCCAGCAATGGCGGCTTTATCGCCGCCTGCAACGACGGCATCGCACTGGCACGCGGCGACTACGTGGTGCTGCTCAACAACGACACCATCCCGCAACCCGGCTGGCTGGATCGGCTGATCGACACATTTGCCCAGCACCCCGTCGCCGGACTGGTCGGCGCGCAACTGGTGTACCCGGATGGACGCCTGCAGGAATCCGGCGGCGTGGTGTTCGCCGACGGCAGCGCCTGGAGTTACGGTCGCTTTGAATCGACCGACGACCCGCGCTATGCCCATGTGCGTGCGATGGACTACTGCTCGGGCGCGGCGATCGCGCTGCCACGCGCGCTGTTGCAGACGCTGGGCGGGCTGGATCGCCGCTACATGCCTGCCTACTACGAAGACACCGATCTGGCGTTTGCGGTGCGTGCCGCCGGCTACCGGGTGCTGGTGCAACCGGCCAGCGTGGTGGTGCATGACGAGGGCACCAGCAATGGCACCGACACCCGCACCGGGGTGAAGGCGTATCAGGTGCGCAACCAAGGCGTGTTCGCCGACAAGTGGCAGCAGGCGCTGGCAACGCAGCTGCCGGTCGGCACGGTCCCCGAACCTGCGCTGCTGCATCGTGGCCAACGCCAGGTGCTGATCCTGGACGAATGCGTGCCGCAACCCGATCGCGACTCGGGCTCGTTGCGGCAGTTCAATCTGATCCGCCTGCTGCGCCAAGAAGGCGCGCATGTGGTGTTCGTGCCGACCCGCCGCGAACACGCCGGACGGCACACACAGGCGCTGCAGCAACTAGGCGTGGAGGTCTGGTACGCGCCGTTCCTGGACGGCATCGGCAGCTGGTTGCGCACGCACGGCCCGCGCTTTGCGGTGGCGCTGCTGGTGCGTCACCACGTAGCGCATGCCTGCCTGCCATTGCTGAAACAGTACGCCCCACAGGCGCGCACCTTGTTCGATACCGTTGATTTGCACTACGTGCGCGAACGCCGCGGCGCCGAGTTGGCCGGCGATGCCAACCTACTGCGTGCGGCGCAGCGCACTCGCCTGCGCGAACTGGAGATCATGGCCGCCACCGACGTCACCGTGCTGGTATCGGCAGCCGAACAGGCGCAACTGCGTCAGGACGCGCCACACATCCGCACCGCCCTGCTGTCCAACCTGCATGAGGTGGCCGGCAGCGGCCACAGCTTCGAGCAACGCCGCGATCTGGTGTTCGTCGGTGGCTTCCGGCATCCGCCCAATGTGGATGCGGTGCAGTGGTTCATCAGCGCGATCTTCCCGCAGGTGCGTGCGCAATTGCCTGAAGTGGTCTTCCATTGCATCGGCGCGGACATGCCGGAGGCGCTGACACTGCTGGCCGACGAATGCCCCGGCGTGCAACTGCACGGGCACGTGCCGGACCTGGTGCCGTACATGCACAGCGCGCGGATTGCGGTAGCGCCGCTGCGCTTCGGCGCCGGTGTGAAAGGCAAGATCAATCTGAGCATGGCGCACGGGCAGCCTGTGGTCGGCACCACCTGCGCGGTGGAAGGCATGCATTTGCGCGATGGCGAAGATGTCTGCGTGGCCGATGACGCCGATGCGTTCGCCGAGGCGATCGTGCGCCTGTATCGCGATGCGGCACTGTGGCAACGCCTGGCCGACAACGGGCTGCATAACGTGGCCCGGCATTTTTCGCTGGATGCGGCGCGTGGCACGGTGCGCGCGCTGTTTATCGCGGAGTGAGTGTGCGCCGGGTGCTCAGGGATGGCGCTGTGGGTAGCGCCGCCGAAGACAGCCGCTGCGTCAACGCTGCTTGGTCACGGCCTTGACCCGACGCGTGAACTCGGCCAGTTCCGGCAGCCCCGGATCCAGCTGGTGCGCCTCGTCCTGCGCGCGTCGTGCAAAGGCGGCGTCCTCCTGTCCCAGGCGTTCGCTGCCCACCGCAACCCAGCGTTGCGCAAGCCGTCGACGCGCGCCGGCCAGTGCATCGCCGTTGGGCGTCAGCGCCTGCCAGGCATCCAGACAGCCACGCGCGGCACGCAGGCGGTTGTTGCGCAGCTCGTCCTCGAAGCAGCGCTGACTGGCCGGCACCACGCGTGAGGCAGCCTGTAGCACGCGCGGATCGCGCGGTGCCAGCGCCTGTGCTGCACGCACCGCGTCATAAGCGCTGGCGCCAGGCGGAGTCATCCATTGCTGGCGCGTTTGCGCATCGGCCACACGTTGCAGCAGCGCACGCAGACGGCGCTCACGGGCGCCGCGCGACAGGCCGGTTTCGACGCTGCGCTCGGCATCGCGCGCACGCGCAATCGCCTGCTCGGCCTGCGCGATCGACGCAGCGTCCGGCACCAGGGTCCGTGCCTCCTGCAGCGATTGCAGTGCAGCATCGAAATGGAAATCTGCCGCCTGGCGCCTAGCCTGCGCGGCATATTCGCTTGCCACCTGCTGACGCCCGCGCTGGGCGCTTGCATCGTCCGGTTCGGCCGCCAGCACGGCAGTGAAATCGCGCGCGGCCGGCGCCAACCGACCGCGTCGCAGCAAGGCCTGCGCACGTTGCCGGCGTTGTTCCAGCACGCGGTGGTAATGGCCTTCGGTCCGCGGCAGATCGACATGCCCGGCGTCGTAGCGCCTGGCTGCAGCCAGCAGCGCCGCCGCCTCGCCAAGTGCATCGCGCGCCAACGCGTGGCGTGCCTGCGCCAGTAGATCGGTCAACGCATCCTCGCGCCCTTCCAGTGCATCGGTCCGGTCCGGCGCCAGGGTCAGGATGCGTTGATACAACGGCAGTGCGCTGTCCGGCGTGCCATCCAGGCGGCCTTGTTGTTGCGAGACCATCGCTTGCGCTAACAAGGCGTCCAATCCGGCGCGACGCGCCTGTAACTCACGCAAGCGCACTGCAACCGGAGCGATCTGCATCTGCGGCACCTCCACTGTGTTGGCCAACGCCAGCGCGCGTTGCGCGCCGGCTGCGTCACCAGCGGCGATCGCTGCACGTGCCTGCACTATCGCAGCGGCGCCGGTACGCGCCAATCCGGCACGCGCTTCGCTGCGGTCGCTGTCCAAGGCAAGCGCAGCGGTAAACAGTTCGCGTGCGCCACTGCCATCGGCGCCACTGAGCTGGCCGCGCGACAAAGCCGCATCGCCACGCTGCAGCAGTTGCTGGATGCGCGTGTCCGGCCATACCCAGTCGGCCAGCGGCTTACGCAGGACGATGACAGTCAACACTAGGCATGAGGACAGCACCAACACCGCGCGCCAGAGTAAACGGCTGTGCAATGGCGCACGGGGGCGGCGCGGCGATCTGGCCCAGCGCGGAAGCGGGAACATGCGGTGGCGTGCATCCTTGGCGCGACCTGACGGGGGACGCGTTTACCGCATTATGGTAGCCGTCCTTACTGCAAAGGCGAGGTGCGTTTTTGGGATTTGGGATTGGTCAGGCAGGCACAAGCACACTCCTGATGTGGCGCTGTCTTCCGACTGACCCGGTGCTGCCAGGACGCGGCCTGCGCTCAGCCTAGCCGCCGCACCTCGTTGACGCCGGGCAATGCATCCAGCTTGCCAAGCAGGCCGGACAATTGATCGAAATCGCTGACCTTCAGCCGCAACCGCAGCTGCGCTCTGCCGGTGTCGCGCACGTTGTCGCTGTTGATTTCCAGCACGTGCGCATCCTCCTGTGCAATCAGGTTGGTGATGTCCTTGAGCAACCAGCGGCGGTCGACCGCACGCACCTGCACATCCACCTCGTACCCGCTGCCAGCCTGGCCCCACTCCACCGGCAACACGCGCTGCGGATGGGCTGCCGCCAGACGCGACAATGCCATGCAATCGGTGCGATGCACGGTAATGCCACGGCCGCGCGTCAGATAGCCGGCGATTGGCTCGCCCGCCACCGGCTGGCAGCAGCGCGCCAGCTGCACCAGCAGATTGCCCACGCCCTGCACGGTGAACCTGGACTTGCCCAAGCCCTCGCGGCGCGCAGTGGGCCTTAGCAGGGCAGGCACTGCCGGCTGCGAGGCCGTGCGCTCGGCTTCCAACAACGCGCGGCTGATCTGGTTGGGCCCAGTGTCGCCCAGCGCCACCTGAATATATAGATCGTCCACGTTCTCGGCGTGGAATTTGCGCGCGGCCACGCTCAGGTCGGAGTGCTGCAGGCCCAGACGCTTGAGTTCGCGATCGAGCAAGTCCTTGCCGGCCTGAACGTTGCGTGCGCGGTCGAGTTTGTGGAACCACGCGCGCACCTTGTCGCGCGAGCGCCCGCTGGCCAGAAAACCGTTGGACGCCAGCAGCCAGTCGCGGCGCGGGTCGGCTTCTTTGGCGGTCATGATCTCCACGCGGTCGCCGCTGCGCAGCCGATAGGTCAGCGGCACGATGCGATCGTTCACGCGTGCGCCGCGACAGCGATGGCCCACCATGGTATGCACGTGATACGCAAAATCCAGCGGCGTGCCGCCTTGCGGCAGATCGATGACCTCGCCCTTGGGCGTGAGCGCATACACGCGGTCTTCGATCAGCTCGGCATCCAGCGCACCGGCCAGTTCACCGTGGTCGCCCTCCTGCACCTGCTCCAACAACTGGCGCATCCACAGAATCTTGCGGTCGAAAGCCTTCTCGCCGCCCTTGCCGCCCTCCTTGTATTTCCAGTGCGCGGCCACGCCGAGTTCGGCCTGGGCATGCATTTCATGGGTACGAATCTGGATTTCGATCGTGCGCCCTTCCGGGCCGACCACTGCGGTATGCAGCGAGCGATAGTCGTTGGCCTTGGGGCGAGCGATGTAATCGTCGAACTCGCTCGGCACCGGCGCCCACAGCGAGTGCACCGCCCCCAGCGCGGCGTAGCAAGCGCCCACATCGTCGACCATTACCCGCACTGCACGGATGTCGTAAAGCTGATCGAACGACAAGCGCTTTTTCTGCATCTTCCGCCAGATGCTGTAGATGTGCTTCGGTCGCCCGCTCACTTCCGCACGCAAGCCCTGCTGAGTCAGCGCAATCGACAAGGTGCGCTTGACAGCTTGCAGATAGCGCTCGCGGGCGACGCGGGTTTCGTCTACTTCGCGGGCGATGCGGCGATAGGTGTCCGGCTCCAGATGCCGGAATGCCAGGTCTTCCAGCTCCCACTTCACCTGCCAGATGCCCAGCCGGTTGGCTAGCGGCGCATGGATGTCGCGGGTCAGTTGTGCCAATGCGCGACGTTGTTCTTCGCTCAGCCGGTCGGCCACGCGCATGCGCGCCAACTGCCGCGCCAGCAGAATCGGCACCACCCGCAGGTCGTGGATGATCGACAACAGCAGCCGCCGCAGACCTTCGCTGTTGCGCCCGGCCTCGCGCCCGGCGTGCAGTGTCCAGACCTGATCGGCGGCATCCAGACCGTCCAGCAGACCCTCCACCGCCACGCGCCGCTCTGCCGGCTGCCACGGCAGGCTGGCCACCGCGCCGCGCAATACAGGCAGGTCGAACAACAGTGCCGCAATCAAGACGGCCTCGTCGGCAGCCAGCAACGCAAGCGCATCCAGCATGTCGCCGAGCAGCCCCCATGGCACGCCCTCGCCTTGCGCAGGTGGCAGCTCCTGCCACGCCTGCGCCAACGCCTCGCGCAACGCGAGGGGGATCGACGCAACGGCGGGACGCTGCAGCAGCGTATGCAGGCGGTCGAATGAAGAGATGGTCACAGCGGTAGACACGGGGGCGGGCAACATCAGTGGTCCGATGGCTACGGTAACGTGCGCGTCACCTTCTCCACAACGCGCAATTTCAGCGCAGGCACGTTCGATCAACGCCGCCGCGCTTATGCACGGTTCACCCGCCAACGCATTGATTCGCAACCGCTCTGCGTTGGTCACGCCGCCGCGCCGCGTGCAAAACGCGACGCGCCTGCAGCTTTTTACATTCTCTTTACAACTCGCCCAAACCGGCTACCTATTCTCGTCCGACGTCATCGCTGCCACCTGCTGCGGCGACGCCATCCCAACCAACCGCGAGATAACAATGAAAACCTGGAAAAAGCCTGTCGTTCGTGAAATCAATTGTGGCGCCGAAATCAACTGCTACGTTTCCGGCGAGTTTTGATCCGGCGAGTCTTGAGTTCTACTGCCGCCCCTCCTTTTTGACGCATGACCGGTTTTCGCCGGCAGATACAGGTAACGGCTCTCCATGCGCATCATCGTTTTGGGATCGGCGGCCGGCGGTGGGCATCCGCAGTGGAATTGCCACACTCCCGCGAGTCAGCGGGCATGGCAACAAGCTGATGGTGCCCAGCGTCGTACCCAGGCCAGCATTGCCGTCAGCGCCGATGGTGAGCGCTGGGTGCTGATCAACGCCTCCCCCGATTTTCGCCAACAAATTCTCGCAACTCCCGCTCTCTGGCCACAACACGGTCTGCGGCATTCGCCGATCAAAGCGGTGCTGTTGACCAGCGGCGAGATCGACCATATCGCCGGGTTGCTGTCGATGCGAGAAAGCCAAGCGTTCTCGCTGCACGCCAGCAGCCGCGTGCTGGATCTACTCTCACAAAATCCCATCTTCGACGCGGTCAATCCGCAGTATGTGCAACGTCAGCTGTTTGCGCTCGACACGCCGTTGTCGCTGTTCGATCTGCAGCTCACTGCGTTTTCCGTGCCCGGCAAGGTGCCGTTATTCATGGAATCGCGCAGCGGCGGCGATCTGGCCGGCTCCAATGAAGAAACCCTCGGGCTCACCATCGACGACGGCCGGCACCGCGTGCATTACATTCCCGGCTGCGCGGCAATGACCGACGCCTTGCGCGCGCGCCTGCAAGGCGCCGAGCTGGTGTTCTTCGACGGCACGCTGTGGCGCGACGACGAGATGGTGCAGCTCGGCATCAGCCAGAAAACCGGCCAACGCATGGGCCATATGAGCATCGATGGCCCCGACGGCACCATCGCCGCGTTCGCACCGCTGGATGTGGCGCGCAAGATTTTCATCCATATCAACACCACCAATCCCGTGCTCAATACCCACTCGCCGGAATCCGCCAGCGCGCGCGCCAGCGGCTGGGAGGTTGCGCACGACGGCCTGGAGATCACCCTGTGACCGCCCCGCTCTCCCCCGATCAACTGGAAGCGGATTTGCGTGCAATCGGCGCACGTCTGTATCACGACCAGCATCCATTCCATGCGCTGTTGCACGACGGCAAGCTCGATCGCGGCCAGGTCCAGGCCTGGGCCTTGAATCGCTTCGAATACCAGCGCTGCATTCCGCTGAAGGACGCCGCGATTCTGGCGCGCATGGAAGACCCCGCGCTGCGGCGGATCTGGCGGCAACGCATTCTCGACCACGACGGCAATAGCGCCACCGATGGCGGCATCGCGCGATGGCTGCACCTGACCGATGCGCTGGGCCTGGATCGCACGCTGGTCGAATCCGGGCGTGCGCTACTGCCCTGCACGCGCTTTGCAGTGCAGGCCTACCTGCAGTTCGTGCGCGAAAAAAGCCTGCTCGAAGCGATAGCCTCCTCGCTGACCGAGTTGTTCGCCCCCAACATCATCGGCCGGCGCGTGGCCGGCATGCTCAAGCACTACGACTTTGTTTCTCCAGAAGCGCTGGCCTACTTCGAGCATCGCCTGACCGAAGCGCCGCGCGATTCGGACTTCGCGCTCGACTACGTCAAGCAGCACGCCGATACCGTCGAGAAGCAGGAGTTGGTCAAGGCCGCGTTGCATTTCAAGTGCTCGGTGTTGTGGGCGCAACTGGACGCGCTGCATGTGGCCTACGTCACGCCGGGCATCGTGTGGCCGGATGCGTTCGTGCCCGACCGCGATGCCAGCCGGGCTGCTGCGTGAGCAGCATCACCCGCGATAGCCAGCCAGCCCTGCGGGCGGGCGTGCGCTTGCAGCACGATCGCGCACGCGATCAATGGGTGCTGCTGGCGCCAGAACGCGTGGTCGAGCTGGACGAGATCGCGTTGGTGGTGGCGCAGCGTTACGACGGCGCGCGTTCGCTGGCGCAGATCGCCCAGGAACTGGCTGCCGAATTCGATGCCAACGCCGCCGATATCGAGGTCGATGTGATCGAACTCACCGACACCCTGCATCAGAAGCGTCTGCTGCGGCTATGAACATCGCACCCCCACCGCTGTCGGTGTTGTTGGAGCTGACGCACCGCTGCCCGTTGGCGTGCCCGTATTGCTCCAACCCAATTGCACTGGCGGCGCAGCGCGAGGAAATGGACACCGCCGGCTGGCGCTCGCTGCTGGAGCAGGCTGCGGACATGGGCGTATTGCAGGCGCATTTTTCCGGCGGCGAACCGATGCTGCGCAAGGATCTGCCCGAACTGGTGGCGCATGCGCGCGCGCTCGGGCTGTACAGCAACCTGATCACCTCCGGCGTGGCCGGCGGCGAGCCGATGCTGGATCAACTGCAGGCTGCCGGGCTTGAGCATGTGCAGCTGAGCGTGCAGGACGTCGACCCTGCCGGTGCCGATCGCATTGCCGGCTATCGCAACAGTCTGTCGAAAAAGCGCGAGTTCGCCGCTGCCGTGCGTGCGCGTGGTTTGCCGCTGACGCTCAATGCGGTGCTGCACCGCCACAACGCCGAGCGCGTACCCGGCATGATTGCGCTGGCGCTGGAATGGCAGGCCGAGCGCATCGAAGTGGCCCACACCCAGTATTACGGTTGGGGCCTGCGTAATCGTGCTGCGCTGATGCCTAGCCGCGAGCAATTGATGGCCACCATCGCCGCTGTGGAAACTGCGCGGCGCGAGGTCGGCGACCGCCTGGCGATCGACTTCGTCAGCCCCGATTATTACGCGCGCCAGCCCAAGCCCTGCATGGGTGGCTGGGGCCAGCGCTTCGTCAATATTTCCCCGCGCGGCGACGTGCTGCCATGCCATGCAGCAGAAACCATCGCAGGCATGCGCTTTGACACTCTGCGCGAGCGCTCGTTGGCCGATATCTGGAACAACGGCGAAGCCTTCGTGCGCTTTCGTGGCACCGCATGGATGCCGGACGTGTGCCAAGGCTGCCCCAAGCGCGAGATCGACTGGGGCGGCTGCCGCTGCCAGGCCCTGGCGCTCAGCGGCGATGCCGCCACGCTGGACCCTGTCTGCGAACGCTCACCGATGCATGCACAGGTGCGCGCAACCGCCGAAAGCGAGGCAGCAGCTACTGCGCCGGAGTTCATCTACCGGCGTCCGAGTCGTTCCGAACGCGCCCCGTCGGTCACCGCAGACACACCGGAATAACCGGCTTCGGCCGACGCTAATAGCGCCCGCATTAGCTGTCTCTTCTCTCCGGATGGCTTGCATGTCGCGCGCTCCGCATTCCCCTGCCGGTCTGAGATGAGCGCCGAACAGGCCAAGGAAGCCGGCCGCCGGGAAATCGTCGTCAAGAACCGCAGCTTCTTCGACTTCGGCAGCAAGGAACCGATCGAAAGCAACATCGTCGGCGAGTTCAAGGACTTTTCGAAGGGCCGCGTCTACACGCTGGCCAATGGCCAGGACTTGGAGCAAACCGACGCCGCCAGCCTGTCTAGAGTCCGCAAGAATGCGCCCAAGGTCAGGATCAAGCCGGGTCTGGTCGGTGTGTGGTATCTGCAAGATCGAGGGCTACAACACGCCGGCCAAGGTGCGACGGATCAAGTAAGCGCAGTAACCACACTGTACGCCAGCCGACAGTAGTAGCCGCCTGGCTTGCCTGTGCTGTGCACCGGCAGCGTAGCTTGATCACTGCTGTTGCTTTGTTTGTCAGTCGCTCCAGGCGAACAGTGCGTCAGGTGTTGCGCCGATACCTGGCAGACTTGCTGCGAAAGCAAACGACGTGGGCACAACGATCGCCGCGTCGCCGCCAATACATAAGACAGTGACTGACACAAGCACGACATCCGGAGAACACGCATGAGTTCGATGACACGTTACACGCTTGCTTTGCTGGCCTTATTGGCCTTGTTCGCAGTCTCTATGCCTGCGTTTGCAGCAACTGCCGCTGCTAGGTCCGCGCAGCAGTGCGCTGATGCTCCCGAGGTTGGATTTGGCCAAGCCTTGGTGTGCTATCACGATGCCGTGGAACAGCAGCCGCTGGTCTATACGCGCGGCGCCACCAGCAGCGTTGCCGGTGTCGAACGGCGCGATTACCTGCTGACCTCGCAAGATTGGTCGCCCGAGACACTGGTCACGCCGGCCAGTTGGCACCACGAGGTGGCGATCTATGTGCCGACAGATGCGCTGCCAACACGCGCGCTGTTGATCTCCACCAACGGCACGCGTCATCCGGTGGCGCAATCGGCCAGCGAGTTGCCGCCCGAAGCACTGGCTACACTGGCGCGACGTACTCGCACGGTCGTCGTCGGACTTAGCGATATTCCCAATCAGGCGCTCACCTACCGCGACGACGGAACGCAGCGCCGCGAAGACGATAGCGTGGCCTATAGCTGGTCGCTGTTTTTGAAAGCCCCGCAGCAACGCAAGACCATGCCGCTATATGTGCCGATGGCGGCCGCGATCGCGCGCACCATGAGTCTGGCCGAGCGCGAGCTGGCGCCATTGCAGATCCATCGCTTCATTCTCGCCGGTGCATCCAAGCGCGGATGGGCGAGTTGGCACGCCACGATCGCCGACCAACGCGTAGAAGCGGTGGTGCCGTTCGTGATCGACATCCTCAATATGCCAGCGGTGTTGGACCACACGTATCGCGCGTATGGCGGCAATTGGCCGATCGCATTCAATGCCTATGCCAAGCAAGGAATCACCTCGCAATTGCACACGCCGGCATTCGCGCAACTGGTGCAGCTGCAAGATCCGCTGAGTTATCTGTACACGCCGTACCGCAAGCGTCTGGCCGTGCCCAAGTACATCGTCAATGCCAGCGGCGACGATTTCTTTCTGCCAGACAACACACAGTTCTTTTACCACGCGCTGCCTGGCAGCAAGGCCTTGCGCATGGTTCCCAATAGCGCGCACAACGGCATCCGTGCGTCGATGGTGGATACTCTGGCGCCCTTTGTCACGCGATTGCAGCAGCAGCGCCCGCTTCCCGAAGTCCGCGATACGCTGCGGGTGGGAGAACATCCGCAGATCCGCGTCCGCTCTTCGGAACGTCCCACGCAATTGCGCCTATGGAGCGCGACCAATCCGCTGGCGCGCGATTTCCGCTACGCCTGCGGCATCCGCTATAGCGCTACTTCCATCTCGCTTGCCAACGCCAACAAGGTGTCGGTGCCGGTGCAGATTCCCGACGTAGGCTGGAGCGCGTATTTCGTCGAAGCCACCTATGCGGATGGATTCGTCGCCACCAGCCAGACCTACGTGCTGAGCAAGCAGCAATACCCCAGGCAAGCGCCCCCAACCGACAACGCGGCGTGCAGCACGCTGCCGGGCGTTGCCAGTGCCCCCGCTGCGCACTGAGTCAGCGGTCGTACCGCAGCACTTTC
Source organism: Xanthomonas fragariae (assembly GCF_017603965.1). NCBI lineage: Bacteria > Pseudomonadati > Pseudomonadota > Gammaproteobacteria > Lysobacterales > Lysobacteraceae > Xanthomonas > Xanthomonas fragariae. Next base: position 3,189,935 of record NZ_CP071955.1, read on the forward strand.
GCCAATGCGGGCGGCAGCGCCGGCTTGTCGGTCGCATATCACTTCGCGCAGCACTCCGTGATGGCGTGGTCGGTGTTCTACATGAAGATCGACAACTACATCGACACCAGCGCCAGCGTAGAGCGCCAATACAACGCACTGCGGGACACTACACCACAGAGCTGGGCGCAGTTGCGCGGCAGTAACGGCTGTACCGCCGATGGGTGTTGCGACTACAGCATCCAGCGGCTACGCAATGCCGGCGGTGGCAAGGTCAAAGGCTTCAATATTTCTTTCCACCGGTGCGGCGCCGACAAGCGTGGCTCACTCTGCCGAACTCGGGGCAAGTGCCGGCTATGTGTTCAACCCGAGCTGGTCGTTGCAGATCGATGCGCAGAACCTGCTGGACGAGGAATATCTGCAGTATTTCGGCGACAAGGAGCACTTGGCCAATGGCTACAAGAACGGCCGCCGTTTACATGGCGAGCCTGCATGTGAGTTTCTAAGCGCGAGTAAAGAGCTACTGCGGCCACAGTCGGAAGGTGCGCCCGGTGCCTGGTGCTCTGTATGGCATGTGCCGCTCGTGTACTGCGATTCTGAGCGCAGCGTCCGCACCCACCTGACGACTGCTGGTTACGTTCTGTTAGACGCTTCAAGTGGGGGCACGCGCTGTCCGCTGCGGCAGATGCGATCTGTCGGAACAGCCAGTTGTTGATGTCAGTGCGTGTGTGCTCGGATCAGCGCATCCGGATGACAGCGAGCGGCGACTTCCATACGTCAAGCACAGCTCAACTCCGCAACGCCGCCACCCGCTGCGACAACTTCTTCGCAGACACGCCCGACTTCGCACCCAGTTCCTGCGCGAAGACCGACACGCGCAGCTCTTCCAGACCCCAACGCAGCGATTGCCATTCCTCACGCTGCTGCAAGCCGCGCGCGGCTGCGTCGTCCAATGCATCCACGAACGGCTTGAGTTCGAGCATGCGTACCTGGTCGCGGACCGGATCGCGCTTGGCCCGCTCGGTGCGCAGGATCATCGCCTTGAGGTAACGCGGATAATTGGCCAGCGCCTCGGCAGGTGTCTCGCGCAGAAAACCGGCGCGCACCAGCGCGCGCAGCTGCTGCTCCATATCGTCCAGATTGCCGCGCGCCCAGCCCATCAACGGCGCCTCCAGCAGCGGCTTGAGTTCGGCGACCGCATCGAGAATGCTTTCGGCCAGCTTCAGCCGTTTCATCGCCTCGCCGAACAGGCGCTTGATCGCATCGTCGCGGCGTTGGGCAAAGGCGCCCGGTTCGCGGATGGCGCCCAAGCCCTCAGCCAATACCGCATTGAGGGCGGCATCGACCAGATCGCCACGCAGGCGTTCCTGCGATTCGATTGCCGCATACAGCAGCCCAGTCTTGGGCGACACCGGCAATTGCTTGCGTGCCTGCTTGATCTTGTCGGCCAGCGCGATTTCCAGCAGCCGGCGCACGCCGTGTGGATGCGCCTTTGCCGCCTCATTGCGATCGGCGAAGATGCGTAGCGCCGCATCTTCGCCCTGATCCACCAGTGCAGGATATGCCGGCACACCGGCCTCGCCCGCCACCTGCTCGGGGATCGGCGTGGCCGGAAAATCACGCAAGCCTTCAGCGGCCAAGGCACGGCCGGCACGCGCGGCAAACGCCTGAGCGGCACGCCCCCCGAAGCGCGCGCGCAGCCCATCCAGATCGCGCGATTCGGCCAGCACCTTGCTGTCGTCATCGCGCAAGCGCAGGTTCATCAGCAAGTGCGTGTCCAGCGATTCTTCGTCGAAGTCCAGCGCTGCCACCTGGGTGCCGGTGGCCTTGGTCAGAAAACGTGCCAGCTCGCCGCGGATATCGTCGGCAGAGGCGATGCTGTAGGCCTCATAGAACGCACGGCCGAAATCCGGCGCCGGCACATAATTGCGACGCTGCGCCTTGGGCAGGCTGCGAATCAATGCCGATGCCTTATCGGCAACGAAACCCGGCGCAAGCCACGACAAGCGTGCCGGATCCAGCGCATTGAGCAGGTGCAGCGGCACATCCAGGGTGACGCCATCATCGATGGCGCCCGGCTCGAAGCGGTAATGCAACGGCAGCCGCGCATCGCCAAGCGGGAAATACTTCGGAAAGCGATCTGCCTCGCTGCCTTCGCCCGGCAGCAGATCGTTCAACGACCAATGCAGGCTGCGGCGCTTGTCCGGCGGTAATGTCTTCCACCATGCATCCAGCCCGCTGGCCGAATGCAGCTCGGCCGGAATGCGATCCAGATACCAGCGCGCCTGCCAGTCTTCATCGGCGACGATGCCGGCGCGGCGCAGCTTGGCTTCTTCCTCGCGCGCCTGCTCCAGCACCTTGAGGTTGTCGGCCACGAACGCCGCGCGCGTGTTGATCTCGCCAGTCACCAGACCCTGGCGCACGAACAGATCGTGCGCGGCGGGCGGGTCGATCTTGCCGAAATGCACCGGCTTTTTCGGCGCCAGCACCAGCCCGAACAGACTGATCTGCTCGGACGCCACCACCTGCCCCTGCGCACGCGACCAATGCGGGTCGAAATGCTTGCGTGCCAGCAGATGCCCCAGCTCGGCGATCGCCCAGTCCGGCTCGATCGCCGCATTGGTCATGCCCCAGACTTTTTGCGTATCCAGCAGCGTGGCGGCCAGCATCCACGGCGGCGGTTTACGCGCCAATGCCGAGCCGGGGAACGGCACGAACCGGCGTTGCCTCGCGGCGAGAAAGTCGCCTTTTTCGGTGCGATGGCCGATCTGCGTGGGCAGGCCTGCCAGCAGCGCGCGATGCAAGGCCTGATACGCCGCTGCACGTTCGCGCTCGCTGGTAGATGCCGAGGCCTCGGCCGCTTCGGCCTGCTTGCTGGCAGCAGCAGAGGTGTGTTGTGCAGGTGGCGCACTCGGATCCGGCTTGCCTTCGCGCGCCAGCCGCGCAGCGCGATGCAGCTGCCCGCGCGTCGGCAGGTTTGCGTTGCGCCCATCCTCGCGCGCAGGCGCGTTGGCACCGGCCAGCAACGGCGCCAACATCACATTGGCCGGCTCTTCGCTCCAACCGAGTTGCTCGCATAGCAGCCGCAACTGCCGATGCAGCTCTCGCCACTCGCGCATGCGCAAAAAGCCCAGAAAATGCCGATTGCACCACTCGCGCAACTTGGACTGGGTGAGATCTTCGTGCACCTGTCGGTACGCCTCCCACAAACGCAGGATGCCGACGAATTCCGAGCGCGCATCGGCAAACAGCGCATGTGCGTTGTCGGCGACCTCGCGTGCCTCAGGCGGGCGCTCGCGCGGATCCTGGATGCCCAAGAACGCGGCGATGACGATCATCTCGCGCAGGCAGCCATGTTGCTGGGCGGCCACCAGCATGCGTGCCAGCTTGACGTCCACCGGCAGGCGCGCCATCTGGCGGCCAATCGCAGTCAAGCGTCGTTCGGCATCGGTCGCACCCAGTTCCAACAATTGCTGCCAGCCATCGGCCACCGTACGCTCGTCGGGCACTTCCAGGAATGGGAAATCCTCGATCCGCCCCAGGCCCAACTGCAGCATGCGCAGGATCACGCCCGACAACGATGCCCGCCGGATTTCCGGGTCGGTAAACGCCGGCCGCGCGGCAAAGTCCGCTTCGGCATACAGGCGGTAGCAGATGCCCTCGGCAATGCGCCCGCAGCGGCCCATGCGCTGGTTGGCGCTGGCCTGCGAGATCGGCTCGATATGTAGACGGTCCAGCTTCTGGCGCGGGCTGTAGCGCTTGATCCGCGCAAAGCCCGGATCCACCACATAACGGATGCGCGGCACCGTCAGCGAGGTTTCGGCCACGTTGGTGGCCAGCACTAGGCGCCGACGCGGGCCCGGGTTGAACACCCGATCCTGATCGGCCGCCGACAGCCGCGCGTACAGCGGCACCACTTCGGTTTCGCGGTATTTGCGCTGTTCCAGCGACTGATGTGCATCGCGAATCTCGCGCTCGCCCGGCAAGAACATCAGCACATCGCCGCGCGGGTCGATGCGGGTGATTTCATCGATCGCCGCAACGATCGCATCGTTGACAGTGCGCTCGCCATCGCGGCCGTTGCTCTGCTCGCCATCGCCGCTATCGCCCACCTCGCCTTCGAGCGGGCGGTAGCGTACTTCGACCGGGAAGGTGCGGCCTTCCACATTGATCACTGGCGCATTGTCGAAATGCTGCGCGAAGCGCTCGGTATCGATGGTGGCCGAGGTCACGATCAGCTTGAGATCGGAGCGCTTTTGCAGCAGCTGCTTGAGATAACCCAACAGGAAATCGATGTTGAGGCTGCGCTCGTGCGCCTCGTCCACGATGATGGTGTCGTAGGCTGAAAGCCAGCGGTCGCTGGCGATCTCGGCCAGCAGGATACCGTCGGTCATGAACTTGATCCGCGACTGCTCGCTCACCCGGTCGGTGAAGCGCACCTGGAAGCCGACCGTCGTGCCCAACGGCGTCTTCAACTCGTCGGCAACGCGCGCAGCCACGGCACGCGCGGCGATCCGGCGCGGCTGGGTGCAACCGATCATGCCGGCAGCACCGCGCCCGGCCGCCAGACACAGCTTGGGCAGCTGGGTGGTCTTGCCCGAGCCGGTTTCGCCGGCAATAACCACCACTGGATGGTCACGGATCAGCGCGATGATGCGCTCGGCCTCGCGCGCGATCGGTAGCTGCATGTCCAGCGTGATGTCAGGCTGCTGCTCGGCACGCGCCTGGCGCTGCGCCTGCGATGCCGCCAGCGCCTGCTCGAAGGCTTCACGCATTTGCGGGTTGCCGGGCTTGCCCTGCCAGCGCGACCATAAACCGAGCAACCGGCCGCGGTCACGGCTCATCGCGCCATCGACGGCCCGGCGGCGCTCACGCAAGGTGTTGGCAAGGTCGGTGTCGATAGCGCTCATTGATTGAAAAATGTGAAAGATTGAATGACAGGTGATCCTTTAGCTTGTCTATTGTGACGCCACATCAGTTCCCTCAGGAGAACCCTCCCTATGTCCAAGAAAAAGAACGCCAACAAGCCCGTCGTCATCCATGACGCATTAGACGCGCTGCCGGTTGCTGCTGCGTCGGCGCCACAGATCGATATCGGGATCAAGGACAGCGATCGCAAGCAGATCTCCGACGGTCTGGCGCGCTACATGGCTGACGCCTTCACGTTGTATCTGAAGACCCACAACTTCCATTGGAACGTCACCGGGTCGATGTTCAACTCGCTGCACACCATGTTCGAGACCCAGTACACCGAGCAGTGGGCCGCCCTGGACGAAGTGGCAGAGCGCATCCGCGCTCTGGGCTATAACGCACCGGGCTCGTACCGCGAATTCGTCGCACTCACCTCGATCGCCGAAGAGCCGGGCCAGAGCGACAGCGCCGACTGGCGTGAAATGGTGCGCCAGCTGGTCAGCGGCAACGAAGCGGTGTGCCGCACCGCGCGCAAGGTGCTGGGCACCGCCGACGACGCCGGCGACGACCCAACCGTAGACCTGCTGACCCAGCGTCTGCAAACCCACGAGAAGTACGCGTGGATGCTGCGCTCCTTACTGCAGTAACGCGCCGCTTTTGTTAGCGCGCGGCCATCTCGGGTACTGATCAGCACAAACGTTTTCTGATCAGCACTGGCTTTCAGACCCCGGGCAGCCCCTCTCCCGCTCGGGACCTCGGTCCCCTTCATTGGGAGAGCCACTGTCTTGATCAACTGGCGGCGCTGGCCGCCAGTTGATCGCGCAGCTTGGCCTTGACAATGACCACATGGTTGCGCTTGGCCGCCACAATGGCGACCTTGCCCGCTTTGCTTTATGCACGTAGCCGCTGGTAAAGGGCGCACAGGGTGGGGTTGAAGCGCACCGCTACCAGCTGCACCGCCGGATTGGGATGAGGGTACGCGCGACGCCTCGTGTCTGTTCAATCACACAACACTTGACACGCACGCTAATTGCCCAACCCACCGCATCACGGCAATCCCTGACGCGCCAGCACACACCGCCGCCGACCAGAAGCCCGACCAGGACCTGACCCGCGCGGTATCCTAGGCGGATGCCTTCCCCCGCCCACGAACTGCTCAGCCGCGTCTTCGGTTACGACGACTTCCGCGGCCCCCAGCAGGCCATTGTCGAGCACGTCGCTGCTGGTAACGACGCCCTGGTTCTGATGCCCACCGGTGGCGGTAAATCGCTGTGCTACCAAGTGCCTGCGCTGCTGCGCGACGGCATCGGCATCGTGGTCTCGCCGCTGATCGCACTGATGCAGGATCAGGTAGAGGCGCTGCGCCAACTGGGCGTACGCGCCGAATTCCTCAATTCCACGCTGAATGCCGAGAACGCGCAGCGCGTCGAACACGCTTTGCTATCCGGCGATCTGGACCTGCTCTACGTTGCGCCGGAGCGGCTGCTGACCCAGCGCTTTCTGTCGTTACTGGAACGTAGCCCCATCGCACTGTTCGCCATCGATGAGGCGCATTGCGTCTCGCAGTGGGGCCACGACTTTCGCCCGGAATATCGCCAGCTCACCGTGCTGCACGAGCGCTGGCCGCATATCCCGCGCATGGCGCTGACCGCAACCGCCGATCCGCCAACCCAGCGCGAAATCGCCGAGCGGCTGGATCTGGTCGACGCGCGCCACTTCGTCAGCTCGTTCGACCGCCCCAACATCCGCTACACCGTGGTGCAAAAGGAAAACGCGCGCAAACAGCTGCGGGAATTTCTGGGCCGCTACCGCGGCTCGGCCGGCATCGTCTATGCCATGTCGCGGCGCAAGGTCGAAGAAACCGCGCAGCATCTATGCGCGCAAGGCTTCAACGCCCTGCCCTATCACGCCGGCTTGCCGGCCGAGGTGCGCGCAGAAAACCAGCGTCGTTTCCTGCGCGAAGACGGCATCATCATGACCGCTACCATCGCCTTCGGCATGGGCATCGACAAGCCGGACGTGCGCTTCGTGGCGCATGTGGATCTGCCTAAATCGCTGGAAGGCTACTACCAGGAAACCGGCCGCGCTGGTCGCGATGGCGACCCGGCCGCGGCCTGGCTCTGCTACGGCCTGGGCGATGTGGTGCTGCTCAAGCAGATGATCGAACAAGGCGAGGCCGCCGAGGAACGCAAGCGCCTGGAGCGCGCCAAGCTCGATCACCTGCTCGGCTACTGCGAATCGATGCAATGCCGCCGCCAGGTACTGCTGGCCGGATTCGGCGAGACCTATCCCAAGCCCTGCGGCAATTGCGACAACTGCCTGACCCCAGCAGCTGCATGGGATGCCACTGTCGCCTCGCAAAAGGCGCTCAGTTGCGTGTATCGCAGCGGCCAGCGCTTTGGCGTCGGCCATTTGATCGACATCCTGCGCGGTAGCGAAAACGAGCGCATCAAACAACTCGGCCACGACAAGCTGAGCACCTACGGCATCGGCCGCGATCTGGACGAGCGCACCTGGCGCGGAGTGTTCCGCCAATTGGTTGCAGCCAGCCTGTTGGAGGTCGATAGCGAAGGTCACGGCGGCCTGCGACTCACCGATGCCAGCCGTCAGGTGCTCAAGGGCGAGCGCCAGGTGATGATGCGACGCGAGAACCCGGCCGCCGGTCGCGAGCGCGATCGAGGCGTGCAACGTACCGGCCTACCGGTGCAGCAGCAGGATCTGGTGCTGTTCAATGCCTTGCGCGGCCTGCGCGCGAAACTTGCCAAGGAACAGAACGTGCCGGCGTTCGTGATTTTCCACGACAGCACCCTGCGCAACATCGCCGAACAACGGCCGACCAGCATCGATGCGCTGTCGCGCGTGGGCGGTATCGGTGGCGGCAAACTGGCCCGCTATGGTGCGCAGCTGATCGAGATCGTCCGCGAGCAAGGCTAATGCAACCGCGTATGTCAGCGCAGTGCCGACGCTGGCATAAAATTCCGCAGGATCGACAGCGCGCATTCAATCAGCCGTTGCTAGCTTCACCCTGCGAGCTGGCACGCGCTGCCAGGCCCTCTTAGTAGAGTACAGCCGATGAAACGCAGCCTGATTTTCTTGGTCGCTCTGTTCGCCGCCGGCAGCGCCCTCGCCCAAGCCAGCGATGGCGGCGCCGAGCCGGTGACGCCGCGCTCGCTTGACCTGAGCGTTCCGCAAGCGCCGGTGCAGTACCGCTCCGACCCCGAATACAGCACCGACCCGCCAGGCACCTTCTACGGTGACAAGAGCGGCCCCAAGCCTGCATTGGCACGCCCTAGCGCTGCGTCCATCGCCGCCGAGCGCGCCGAGCAATGCCAGGGCAAGCTGCACGGCGCGGTCGAAACCGGCATGGGATACTCCAATCGCCTTGGCAACAGCAACTGGCAGGCGGTCAATCTCAATTCCTGCAAGACCTATTACGACGACGATGGAAAGGCGCACCAGATCGGTGTCAGCATCAGTGTCGGACGTGACGAAGGCTCAATATTCGGCCCGCACTACGGGCCCGGCGGTTATGGTTCGGATCCGTTCGGTCGGTAATCACACGGCTCCGTCTGCGTTGACGGAGGGTTCACTGCCGCATCGCTGAAGATGCGGTTTGCCTTACGAGACGTGCTCATGTCGCAGATCAAGGAACGGCCGGTTGTATTCGTTGTCGAAGATGGCGACGGCACCCGACAACTTAGCTGCCTTGTGCTGGAAAGCTACGGTTTCACTTGCCGCAGCGCCGGTTCTATCGAAGAGGCGTTGACCCTGATCGAAAGTGACCCACGCGTCGATGTGTTGTTCTCCGATATCCACTTTCCGGGCGGTCTGACCGGCGTGGATCTGGCCGTCAAAACCGCGCACGCACCATACAATTTGGCAGTGCTGCTGACCTCCGGCCTGGCAGTCGAATATGTGGAAGAGATTCTGCCCGACGGCGTGGCCTTCCTGGAAAAGCCCTACACTCCCGAACAATTGCTGACCGCGATCCGCAGCGTAATGGCCAAGCACCGGGTGATTGCTACCCCGGTCGCGTAATGCTGGCAGCCGCGACTGGACGGCAGCCCACGGTCCCGGTATGAAATGCCAGATGGTCGGACCGATTCGACCGTGGTGCGCGCCCAGAGCATCAGCAGTGGCTCGATTGCGGGCGGGTTCAGGCCACCACTGCCACGCGATTTAGTGGCGTCTGCAACAGTGGCAGTATCGTGCAGATCGACTGTTCCGGCTTCCGCTGCACCTCGACCTTCCAGTGAATTGGACTTACGCGCGCGTCCTTCCATGCAAGCTTGTGTCGTGTTTCTCTGAGCGCGCGCGATTCAACTCAACGTTTGCAAAAGACCCGCTGGCGACCGCTCACTATCAGGTCCCTAAAGTCGAGCATATGTTTCGAAGGTCTCCTGCCTGCTTGCCGATCTTTGCAATCGAACGTCGTTGTGGATGCCTGACGCACCCTCTTTGCACATCCGCCGAATGAGCTTATGAAAGCCTGCTTGACCGATACCTAAAACGCAGCTGTTACGGCAATTTTCCGACTGGAAACTCACAAACTCCGCGATTGCCTCACCACCGGCATGGTTCGATCGTGTCCGCATCAAAAGACGTGGAGCAAGCCGACTCTTGCTGAGCAAACGCCATTGCAGCCGTGACGCAGCGCTCTTGCGTTGCTGCAGACGACCCCGTCGGCGCACGAATGCAGCGTATTTCACACGATCAAGCAGACCGCTCGCTAGGCTAAAGCGAGTGCAGCGCTCGGCTGCGGAAGACCTTCGGGAGATCCTTATGGGCGACAATTCGTTTCTATCGTCGGCCTTCATCATTTTGGTCATCGGTGTCATTGCCGTTGTGCTATTGCTGGTGACGCGCGCCAAGAAAAAACGCAACAAAAAGTAATCGATTGGGCATGGAACGCGCGACTCATCTTGCGCTCCATGCGCAGTGGCGGTGCAATGCAGATCAGTCAGGCGTCGGTCCACTCATGAGCGCTGCTCTTAATCCTACTGTGTCATTAAATCCGCAGATGCGGAGGCATCCCGTCAAGTAGTGCCGCTGCGATGTCCATGGCGATTGTCCAGCGCAGCGTCGCGATCGAGTCGCTCGCGTGGCGCTGGGCGCGCGATTGCCTTGCCGCGCGGTCGGTAATTCTCGGGTAAGGGAGATTCCGCGCATTCCGAGGGTTTTTTTAGGATTAGAACGTGTTCAAAGTCTTCCCTGCGTATGGGAACCTAGGTGTTCAGTCCCGGCATTAGATGGATCGGATTCACCTTGAACCGCTCGGGCTCGGATGTCCACTGTTTGCAGATGAATTCGTACGGTGTCAGACTCTTCAGGGCTTTGAGTCTGCGAGCGAAGTTGTAGGCGTCGATGAAGTTGGCCAAATGCTGTTGCAGTTGTGCGTGGTCGTCGTAATGGAAGCGTTTGACAGTGGCTTGCTTGATCGTCCGATTCATCCGCTCGACCTGCCCGTTGGTCCAGGGATGCTTGACCTTGGTCAGGCGATGTTCGATGCCGTGCTCCTCGCAGAGGCGACTGAAGAGATGCACGAAGGCGTAGCGGTCGGAACTGCGGTTGGTGAACTGGATGCCGTTATCCGTCAGAACCGTATGCAGGGTGTAGGGCACCGCCTGAATCACATTGCGCAGGAACTCAGCTTGTTGGCCGAGGGATGAAGCTCGGTGAGCGCAAACTTGGACGTTCTGTCGATGGCCACGAACAGATAGAGCTTGCCCTGGGCCGTCTGCAGCTCTGCGATGTCGATGTGGAAGTAGCCAATCGGATAGTGCTTGAACTGCTTTTTGGCAGGTTTGTTGCCTTTGATGTCTGGCAGTCGCGAGATGTCATGGCGCTGCAGGCAGCGGTGCAATGATGAGCGCGTCAGATGCCGGATGCTCGGCTGCAGTGCGTGGAGACAGTCGTCCAGCGGCAGCAATGTGTGCCTGCGGAAGGCGACGATCGCCGCCTCATCCTCAATGGACAACACCGTGGAACGTGGGTGCGTCGGCCCAGTTGGCAGATCCGCAACCGAACTGCGCTTCTTCCACTTCGCCACCGTCTTTTGATTGATGCCGTAGCGCTTGGAAAGCGCTCTCAGGCTCTCTTGACTCTGTTGTATCGCTCGACGGATCGCCTCTGTCGTGGTGGCGCTCCCATGCAGAACCTGGCCCATAGTGCTTCCTTCCATTCGAGGGAAAATAATGCACCATCAAAGCCTGGGATCAAACATCTAACACCCGCCGAGTTCCGCGATCAATATCGACCGCAGACCTCTAATTTTAGCTGGCATTGAATTGTGGGGAGTCGACAAATGATTGAACCGCCCCGGGATTTCGGGAGGCTGTTTGGTTTGAGTCACGCCGCTTTGGCGTAACCGGCCTGTTGTCGATAGTAAGCCTCTTCGGCTTCCGCTGGCGGAATGTTCCCGATCGACCCCAGCAAGCGTTTGTGGTTGTACCAGTCCACCCAATCCAGCGTGGCCAGTTCCACATCCTGGCGGTTGCGCCACGCGCGCCGGTGGATCACCTCGGCCTTGTACAACCCGTTGATCGTCTCGGCCAACGCGTTGTCATAGCTATCGCCCACGCTGCCCACCGACGGCTCGATCCCGGCGTCGGCCAGCCGCTCGGTGTAGCGGATCGACACATACTGCACGCCGCGGTCGGAGTGGTGGATCAGGCCGCCTTCGGTTGGACGACGCGCATGCAGCGCCTGCTCCAGCGCGTCCAGCACGAAGTCCGTGTGCGCCGTCTGCGACACCTTCCAGCCCACGATCCGCCGTGCGTACACGTCGATCACGAAGGCCACGTACACGAACCCGGCCCAGGTCGAGACATACGTGAAGTCGCTGACCCACAGTCGGTTCGGCGACGGCGCATGGAACTGTCGGTTCACCTTGTCCAGCGGGCACGGCCGCTTGTCGCTGATCGTGGTCTTGACCACCTTCCCGCGTACCACGCCGCGCAGGCCAAGTGCGCCCATCAGTCGCTCCACCGTGCAGCGGGCCACCGCATAGCCCTCGCGCTTGAGCTGCCGCCAGACCTTGCGCACGCCGTACACCTGTCGGTTCTGCTCCCATACCCGCCGGATCTGCGGGCGCAGCGCCTGGTCCTTCCACCAGCGGTTCGGGCGCAAGTTCGCGTCCGCTTCCCGCTGCGCGTGGCGGTAATACGTCGACGGGGCAACCTGCAGCACCTTGCAGATTGGCTCGACCCCGTGAACATCGCAATGTTCGGTCACGAACGTGGTCAGGGCTTGAAGCGGCGGTCGAGCTCCGCCTGGGCAAAATACGCGCTGGCCTTGCGCAGGATCTCGTTGGCTTGCCTCAGCTCGCGCACTTCGCGTTCCAGCGCTTTCATCCGCGTCCGCTCGTCCGTCGTCAGCCCCTGACGCTTGCCGGCATCACGCTCGGCCTGACGCACCCAGTTGCACAGCGTCTGCGACGAACAGCCAATCTTCCCGGCAATCGATTCGATCGCCGCCCACTGCGAGCCGTACTCGCCCTGATGCTCCCGCACCAGCCGAACCGCGCGCTCTCGCACTTCCGGTGAATATTTCGTCTTGCTCATCGCCCCATCTTCTCAAGAGTTGGAGCCTCCCGAAATCCCGGGGCGGTTCAGATTCAAGTTTGGGCTGAAGCGCTTGATAGATGTCGGCCTTGGACCTGCAAGAATTAGAAAGCATCTCTTTCAACAAACTCAACGTATAGTCGCTGATCGCTTCTAAGGCAACGCTGATCAAGCACCAGCATCAAGAACCCGCCCAACGGTTGAAGTCTCAACGCCACTGACGTGCGTCAGAAACCCGAGATGCTGGTTAAAAACACAGGATATTGGTGACTTGAAGCGGTGTGCGCCGGCTGGCGCAGCCCACTGTGCCCTTTTCGGGCGCAGTTATCCCACCAAGCGGGTGCGTGACAGGGACAGATTCGCCAATCCCAGCGCCACAAAGCGACGGTTGGCGTTCTTGGCCAAACCGCGATAACGCACCTTGGCAAACCCCCACAAGCGCTTGACCACCGCAAAGACATGCTCCACACGCGCGCGCACCTTGGATTTATTGCGGTTGCGGCGCCGCTCGGCTTCATCCACATGTCCGCCATTGCGCACCCGCCGATTGGTGAAATCGCGCGCATGCGGTGCGTGCGCGCGGATCAATTCCTTCTGGCTGGCATAGGCAGTATCGCCGTACAAACGACGCTCCCCACCGTGCAGCAAATCCCCGATCAAATGCTTGTCGTGGAGATTGGCTGCGGTAACTGCCGCGCTGTGCACCAGACCGGTGCGGCTATCAACGCCACTATGCAGTTTCATCCCGAAATACCACTGCTGCCCTTTGCGGGTCTGGTGCATCCCACCCTCCCGCGCCTTGTCTGCATTCTTGGTCGAGCTCGGCGCTGCAATCAGCGTGGCATCCACCAGCGTGCCGGTGCCAACCTTCAGCCCGTGGACCTGCAAATGCGTGTTGACCTCAGCGAACAACTCGCTTCCCAGGTCATCACGCTCCAACAAACGGCGAAACTTCAGCAGAGTCGTCGCATCCGGCACCCGCTCACGGCCCAGGTCGATCCCAACCAAGACCCGCAACGCGGTGCTGTCCAGCAACGCTTCTTCGCACGCCTGATCGGCCAGATTGAACCAGTGCTGCACAAAATACATCCGCAGCATCCGCTCCAACCCGATCGGCGGACGACCCTTGCCCGCCTTGGGAGACTGCGGCGCGATCACCGCACATAACGCCGACCACGGCACGATCTGCTCCATCGTGGACAAGACACATCCCGACGCGTCGGCCGACGGTACTGCTCAAATGCGCTTTGCTGATCCGCAGCTTTCGCCAGTGTCTGCTGTGTCATCGCTCTGTTCCAAAGCCTCCTGCGCAGGTTGCTGAGACTTTTTCAGCGTTGCCTTAGAGAGATCGACAGCAGTAAACGAAGCCATAATCGCTCCAAGCACCGAAGAAATGATCTTCGGCACTTGGGGCGAAATTATCTAACCGGGTAGTCTGTAAATAGGTGAAATACCAGTCGCCACTTAAAAATTTTAGGCGGCCGCCTTGCAGGTGAAAGTGCTTTTTGCTTCTGTCTTCACACCATCAGCGTCGACAACAGTGGTCAGCATTTCAAATGAAGTCGTCTTCGTGCTACTTGATCCGGTGCAGTACCACTCATTTGTCAATGGTGATGCTTGCTCAGTCACATATGTCTTGCTAAAATAAGAGCGGCTAACAAAACCCAGGAAGAAGCCGTAAGCAGATGATGGAGCATGCAAGCGAGAGCAACGCCAAGTGGAGATCGATGCGGCGTTCAAAGCGGATGCGCAGTTTGCCCATGCCTGCGAACCAGGCATGCGTGCGCTCGACGACCCAGCGATGACGGCCCAACCGGTCGTTGCGCGCGATCCCCTTGCGTGCGATCCGCGCAATGATGCCGCGCTGCTTGAGGAAGGCGCGACAGCGGTCGATGTCGTAAGCCTTGTCGGCGTGCAATTTGTCTGGCCAACGTCGCGGGCGCCCTGGTTTGCCACCAATTGGCGGCAAGGCGTCGATCAACTCCTCGAACACGACCGAGTCGTGCCGATTGGCGCCGGTGACGCACACTGCCAAGGGCACGCCGTTGCGGTCCACGATCAGATGCCGTTTGCTGCCGAGTTTGCCGCGATCGGTCGGGTTTGGCCCGGTGTAGGCGCCCCCCGGGGGGAGGCCACACTGGCGGCGTCCAGACTGGCTCGGCTCAGATCCAGCCTCTGGGCGCGACGCAGCTCGGTCAGCAACACCTGATGCAGACGATGCCACACACCGGCGGCTTGCCAATCACGCAACCGGCGCCAGCAGGTCATGCCGCTGCCATAGCCCAGTTCCACAGGCAGGTCTTCCCATGGCATGCCCGTGCGCAAGACATAGACGATGCCGTTGAGGGCTTGCTGATCACTGATGCGCGGCCGTCCACCTTTGGGCGAACGCTTCACTTGGGGAATCAGCGGCTCGATGCGCTTCCACAGCGCAATGGGGATCTCTTTGCGACGTGTCATGTCCGCAATTTTGCCACCGGCGAGACAAGATTCAAGGGGTTTTGTTAGACGCTCTAAGGACATGTCCAGCCGCTGGGGCATGTTGTGAATTTTCTTTCGTACGCCAACGGAAACTGTGGGTTTCCTACGAAGTTGGTCGCGATAGTGATCTTCGGGCCGTTCACCACAGCCGAAGTATTGGGAACCGTCAGCTTTTGAGCGACACACGTCTTCCCGTCGCGATTTACACGATAGCCTTTTTCAATGCCGCGCATGGCTGCGTCTTGAAAAACAGGGTCTAAGAGAACCGTCGCGTTTACGGGGTTTGAATGAAATCCAACTTCAACCAGTACTGCAGGTACCTCGACCGCATGCGTGTTCTCACCATATTCGGCCGACGCTTCCGCCGCGCGAACCAGCCATTGCTCATAGCCTGGAGTAGCATTGATGACCTCTTTCATCGAGCAAGACACGGCATCGGCGAGTAGCTTGCTGGACGCGCTACCTGTTGCATATAAGATCTTTGATCCGGTGCCTGTCGTTGATCCGGCATCAGTGTGTAAGCTCACGATGGCCTTGGCTTTCAGATATCGTGCGTATCTCGGTCGCGATCGAATATCTGATCCGATCTCATCGGCGGGAAGCGATCCCCACATATCTTTTTCGTTCGGCAGTATCCTGGCAAGATGGTATTTTGCTGCCAACTTCCACCAAGCAAGCTTTGTGGCGGATTCAATTGTTTCCGATGTTGAGCGCGGGAATGCCACAACTTCCTTACTTCTAGTCTGGAGGTGTGTAGCAAGCTTGCTGGCGAGGGTTGGGTTGTCTATGTCTTCATGCCAACCATTAATCAGCTCCCGCTGCCAGCCCCAGCCGCCACCTTTTGCTTTGGTGCGACCGTGTCCTGCCGAAACCACCACAGGGGCCTTTGCCTCTGCGCTTGGAGAAATTGTCTGCTTCTTATTGCTCGGTTCCCACTTTTCTTGAGGGAACAATTTGTCTGTAGAAATTCCACCAAAAGTACAAGATGTTCCCGTAAAGCTTAAATTGCCAGTGAGTATTTCCGTGGCAACGCCGGTTATCTGATGCAACTGATCTTCTAGTTCACCCGAGATGTGGCTATCTCCCTTCGGGACAAATCCTTTGCCAAGCTCGATTAGAACCATTCCCGTTTTACTATCGAAGCGAACATCAACAGGCGACACGACCTGACCAGGGAGGCGCTTTTGACTAGCTATAGTCTTTTGAAGCTCTGCTTTCAATAATTTGCTGAGCTCGGTGCGCTGATCCGCTGAGAGATTGGCAACATTTGGCAACACCTGCTGGGCCATAACCGGCATCGTAGCGAGCATTCCAGCTGAGAGCGAGAATACGAGACAGGCGGTGCGGAGGTTGGTGAGCTTGCTAGACCTGTTGCGGTCAAATTTCGATTCCATGACATCACTCCTTAATTTCGGGGGACGGGAATGCCCCGGATCGGTGCAGCATTCCGTTGCCTCCCCGACGTCAAGCTACCCACATTTTCTTTCCGCGTCAAAAACCTGGCGCCTCGAATGTGCGCGTGGTCATCATTGCTCGTGCAATGCGCTCGAGCCGTAATGCTCCTGACTTGCCTTCTTCACCCACCTAAAATGTTCAGTCCCGGCATTAGATGGATCGGATTCACATTGAACCGCTCGGGCTCGGATGTCCACTGTTTGCAGATGAATTCGTACGGTGTCAGACCCTTCAGGGCTTTGAGTCTGCGAGCGAAGTTGTAGGCGTCGATGAAGTTGGCCAAATGCTGTTGCAGTTGTGCGTGGTCGTCGTAATGGAAGCGTTTGACAGTGGCTTGCTTGATCGTCCGATTCATCCGCTCGACCTGCCCGTTGGTCCAGGGATGCTTGACCTTGGTCAGGCGATGTTCGATGCCGTGCTCCTCGCAGAGGCGACTGAAGAGATGCACGAAGGCGTAGCGGTCGGAACTGCGGTTGGTGAACTGGATGCCGTTATCCGTCAGAACCGTATGCAGGGTGTAGGGCACCGCCTGAATCACATTGCGCAGGAACTCAGCTTGTTGGCCGAGGGATGAAGCTCGGTGAGCGCAAACTTGGACGTTCTGTCGATGGCCACGAACAGATAGAGCTTGCCCTGGGCCGTCTGCAGCTCTGCGATGTCGATGTGGAAGTAGCCAATCGGATAGTGCTTGAACTGCTTTTTGGCAGGTTTGTTGCCTTTGATGTCTGGCAGTCGCGAGATGTCATGGCGCTGCAGGCAGCGGTGCAATGATGAGCGCGTCAGATGCCGGATGCTCGGCTGCAGTGCGTGGAGACAGTCGTCCAGCGGCAGCAATGTGTGCCTGCGGAAGGCGACGATCGCCGCCTCATCCTCAATGGACAACACCGTGGAACGTGGGTGCGTCGGCCCAGTTGGCAGATCCGCAACCGAACTGCGCTTCTTCCACTTCGCCACCGTCTTTTGATTGATGCCGTAGCGCTTGGAAAGCGCTCTCAGGCTCTCTTGACTCTGTTGTATCGCTCGACGGATCGCCTCTGTCGTGGTGGCGCTCCCATGCAGAACCTGGCCCATAGTGCTTCCTTCCATTCGAGGGAAAATAATGCACCATCAAAGCCTGGGATCAAACACCTAGTAAAATGAGGAAGAGCTACCCGAGCGACATCAGTCGCGATCAATGCGACGTCATCAAGCCGCTGTTGGAAAGCGCGCGTAGAAGAACCAGTCCCAGGCGAGTAGACCTGTATGAGGTGTTCTGTGCGGTGTTGTACCTGCTCAGAAGCCGCTGCCAGTGGCGCATGCTGCCCGAGGAGTTTCCTAAATGGCGCACAGTGCATGCGTACTTTGCCATCTGGAGTGAGCCGCGTGAAGGTGGCAGCCTGCTGGAGCAGGCTTTAAAAAAATCAGGTTGGCGCGGCCCGCGCGCGACAGGGGCGCAGCGCTTGCAGCAGATTCTTGATCATCCACGCGCAGAGCGTGAAGAACGCGGACACGGCAGGCTTGAAGGGCGATGACGCGGGCAAGAAGGTGTCGGGGATCAAGCGGCACATCGCGGTGGACACGCAGGGGCTGCCGCACGCGGTGGCAGTGACCACCGCCGAGGTGACGGACCGCAAAGGGGCGTTGCAGGCGCTCGAACGCTGCACATCGGGCCTCAAGCACGTGCAGAGTGTGTTGTGCGATAGCGGCTACGTGGGTCAGCCCTTTGCGCAGGGCGTGCGCGAAACACTCGGTGACCACGTCACGGTGCAGATCGCAAAACGCAGTGAGTTGCACACCTTCAAGATCATGCCAAAACGCTGGGTCGTGGAGAGCAGCTTTGCCTGGCTGGAGAAAAACCGCAGGCTGTGCAAGAACTGCGAGCGTTGGCTCAACACCAGCTTGCAGTTCATTCTCCTCGCATTCCTCGCTATCTCGCTCAGAAGACTTTGAACACGTTCTTAAGAGCGGCTAACAAAACGACTGCGCTCACCGCCAGGCGGGCGCGGCCGGTGCTCGGAATCGGCATGTACCACGCGTACACTGCGGTTCTTGCGCGCCATCCGCACCCACCTGACGACTGCTCGCTACGTTTTGTTAGCCGCTCTTACTGAATCGGCGCAGCTTGAGCATAGTGCCTGAACGGCCTCATCCAACAGCGGAGAGCGCTGTATCGAGATCACGATTGCTCGCTACATCCGAAGCATCTGCATCGTCGGCATGCCACGACGTGCTCACTGCTTTTGTACCCGATCCAGCGCCGCAATCAAAAACGTTGGCCTGTCGGCAGGTAGCGCCATTGGCCGATCGCCAGCTTGCCTAGCGACACCCCGCCTATGCGTAGCCGACGAATGCCAACCATCTCCAGCCCCACTTCACCGCACATGTAGCGGAGCTGGCCTGGCTGCACGTGCTTGATCGCAAACCGCAGCCGCTCTTCGTTTTGCCAGCTCACCTTGCACGGCGACAGACTGCGCTGTTGATAGACCAGGCCATGCGCCAGCCGCGCCATGCCGTACGGGCGCAGTTCGCCGCGCACTTCCACCAGGAATTCCTGCTCGATGGAACTGGCATCGGCGCTCAGCCTGCGTAGCACGCGACCATCCTGGCTCAGTACCAACAGGCCGCTTGCCTCATCCTCCAGCGGCAGCGGTGCGTTGAGGCGCAGAAAGTGCTGTTTCAACACGCGCATTTCGGACTGGTCCAGCGCGCTACGGGTCACCGGGGTCACCAATGCCAACGCCGCCTCGGTCGACACGCCGGCAGCTTTGTGCAGCAGCAACGTGGCAGGTTTGGAATGCTCAAGCACTGCGTCCGGGGCCAGGGTTACCTGCGCTACGGTCGCCAAGGCCTGCGGCTCTTCGACTATCACCCCGTTTACGCCGACCCAGCCACCCTCGATGTACTGCCGGGCCTCGCCACGCGAGCAGCCAAACGCGGCGGCAACGCATTTATCGAGACGGATCGGATCGGACATTGCGCAAGCTCAGCATCAGGGGGGCGGCAGTGTACGTGCTGGGTCCATGCGACGCGAGCCGAACGCACCCGATGTAACGCGCTGTGCCGGCACTCGTGCGTGGCTGCATTGCAAATGGTCCGCGCCGACTCAGGATCGCGTCGGCGACGCCGTAATTGGTGTCCTTGTCGTTCCTGTACACCCGCATCGCCACGACGCTACTACGCCGCCTGACAAAGTGGGAAACTCAGCGCTCACACAGGAGATTGCAGATGTTCATCAAGTTCGGCACCACCCAGGTCCGCCTCAACCATATTTCCGTCATCAGCGACCCATTCAACGCAGGCGAAAGCTTCGGGTCGTACTGCCACTCGGTCCGGGTTGGACTGATCTCCGGCGCCGAAGTGTTTGCACGCTTCAACAGCGAGAGCGGCGCCGAGCAGCTCCATGCCGAGGTGCTTGCTGCGCTGGAAGGCTGAGCGCAAGAGCACGATAGTTGCGCCACGCTTGTTGCGCACGATGGATTGATGGCTCGATAAGCAGTGGTATTCGGCATGAAGGCGCATCTTGGCGTAGATGCGGTCTTCAGGCTGGCTCACCATGTCCGTTGCACAGTCGCCAATGTCACGATGACGCACGCGATGATACATAGAGCACTGAGACACGCAGGTCAGCTCCAAAATATCAGCGCTGACCCGGTTCTCCCAGGTCAGCCTGTCGTGCGTCCGCGACTGCAGGAGCAAACGCGCATCCGCAAGGCTGGTGGCATTGGTAAACGACTGACGCGCCAACGACTACGGCATGACCAGCGAATTCTTAACTCTGTGATTGAGCTCGTTTATCAGCAACTGCAGATGCTGCTCTGCTGTCTGTGCTCGGTGATATCACGCGTGGCGCCGACGATCACTTCGACCTTGGCATCGGGCTCAAATACGAATAGGAAGATGTAGTTGTGACAGGCAGACCCTTGTGTCGTACGTAGAAACGTCACCTCCCCACACACACCGTCTTACGCGTCGCGATCACACATTCGATCTCTTCATCATGCATGGCCACATGCCAGGACTCGTGGCCGAGCTCAAGACACGTCTTGCCGCAGGCGTCTTCCCAGCGCATGCCCCACATCGTCTACAACGCCTGATTGGCGTAGACGAAACGGTGCTGGGTATCGAACACATGCAAAAGGTCCGGCGTTGCCCTCAACAGAGCTTCGTAAATGCACGACTTCGCTGCGTCTTCCTGATGCTCAGCCATTACGTCATGGTCCTGAAGTTTGACCGCGCAATAAATCGACGTACATGAAGGCGTGATCTTGCAAATCTCACATGCGGGTGGATGCCTTTGCAGCCCTTTTGCACACGAGTAAGAGTCAGCAGTATCGGCCTAACCCCCAAAGTATTAGCCGCGACGCATGCCATGGGGGCGTGCGGTGGGTGCACGGCGAATGCGCAATGCTGCAGCGAAGACGCGCTCGTCGCACACAAGTAGCGCATGCCCTATCACGCTAGTGGATCGGCATCAGCGTTGGCGAAACAAGAGCCCATTTTCGCTTTGCGCCTTAACCAAGACGCGAAACCAAGCATGCGCGCATCCGTTGGCAAGGCCGCTTTTTGCGTCCAGCGGCTGGCTAGCTTATCGCCCTCCATCTCCGTCCCTGATAGCCTTTCTACCTATTCCGCTGTCATCGCTGATCCGTCATGAAAAAAGCCGTTGTTCTGTTGTCCGGTGGCATGGACTCCGCCGCCGCCGTCGCGCTCGCGCAGGAGCAAGGCTTTGCCGTGTACGCCTTGAGCCTGCGCTATGGCCAGCGCCACACCTCAGAACTGGACGCGGCCGCACGTGTCGCTGCCGCGCAAGGCGTCATTACACACAAGGTACTGGACGTGGACCTGCGCAGCATCGGCGGCTCGGCGTTGACAGACGATATCGAAGTACCAGAGGCCGGCGGCGGCGGCATTCCGGTCACCTACGTGCCCGCGCGCAACACCATCATGCTGTCGCTGGCGCTCGGTTGGGCCGAGGCGATCGGCGCCAACGACCTGTTCTGCGGCGTCAATGCGGTCGACTACTCCGGCTACCCCGACTGCCGGCCCGAGTTCGTGCGCGCATTCGAAGTACTGGCCAACATGGCCACCAAAGCAGGCGTGGAAGGCGCCGGACTGCGCGTGCATGCGCCACTGCAATTCCTCAGTAAGGCCGACATCGTCCGCGAAGGAGTGCGCCTGGGCGTGAACTTCAGCCTGACCGTCTCCTGCTACCGCGCCGACGCCGACGGACGCGCCTGCGGCCACTGCGACGCCTGTCGCCTACGCGCCGCCGGCTTCGCGGACGCCGGCGTCCCGGACCCCACGCATTACGCCATTTCGTCTTGACGCCCGTGTAGGATAGAATGCGCACCCCGACGCAATGTCGGGGCAGTGGGCCGTTAGCTCAGTCGGTAGAGCAGAAGACTTTTAATCTTTTGGTCGATGGTTCGAATCCATCACGGCCCACCAATAAAATCAGCAAGTTAGATGGCACCGAAGGTGCTTTTTTGTTACGCCGGGAAATTGCCGGGAAAATTAGTGGTTGCATACAATGTTCCGCGGCTACCAGACATGCATGGCGTAGCTCGTCGTTCCAAGTCGTGATGTTGTCGCGCGCCCCCCTACGCCGCGTCGCCGAGATTCCCTGCTCGCTGGCATGGGCGTCAGTAAGATCAGTTATCTCTGCGCCGCGTAACCGCAAGTTGTAGGCCAGGATCATCACCGCATGCAGATATCATGCACAGTACGGGCCTGCAAAATAGAAATCGCTCTGCAAGCACGCGGTAATGAATTGATGATCGGCGAACTCCTTGCCGTTGTCGGCGGTCAGGGTGTGCACCGTGTGGCGTAGGCCGCCCAGGCGCTGGACGATGGCGTTGCGCACGTTCTCGGCGATGCCGTCAGGCGAGTAGGCCAGCAGATGCAGGCGACTGCGACGTTCGGTCATGCTGACCACCACCGCCTTGCCATGCGAAGCGCGAAGGGTGTCCAGCTCCCAATCGCCGACGGCAATCTGTTCCGGGCTGAAGTCCTCAGCCAGCAAGAGCTCGATCCGGGCGATGCGCTCAGCGTCGATGCGCGCACACCGGCTGGCCTGCGTGCGCCGATGCTCGCTGAGGCGCTGCGCATGATCGGGCAGATACTGCCGAGCGTGCCGGTGACGGCGCAGTTCGCGGCTGATCGTGCTGGGCGCGCGCTCCAACGCATCGGCGATGGCCCGCATCGACATCCCGGTTCATATAACGCATGCAAACGGTATCGTTCTCACAGGTCCAGGCGGCTGGATGACATGGGCAACTCCACTTGGCGGTGAAATCGCTCAGGTCAGGTCGCCTGGACCACGTCACAACCGTTGGTGTTGCGATCCAGAGGTGAAGCCACCGGGCATTTAAGTGGGGTGGGCAGGTAATTGTCATCCTTACCGCGACCCTCAATAGAGCAAATTTGCCGGTTCAATTTTCAGATAACCTTTGAAGTCAAAAGCTTGTTCATCTTCCTTCAAAAAATGCTCCATCGTCCTCACAGAGGTAGCTTCCGCATCGACCCTCAATGCGCCACTAAAAGGGATGCCTATATTCGCCGGCGCGGCCTGATATGCTGCCAAAATAAAATGAGAGCAAAAGGAACCACGGATTCTAGGTTTATTTTCAAATGCCTGACCCGCATATTTTTCACTAGCCCGCTTGGCGCCACCATTGAAACTAGAGTTTCGTAAGATACTAAAAACACTTTTAGGCTTTGAGTAAAGAATCTTCTTTTCTGCGCTCCAGATTTGACCGATCTGAGCAGCCCAATCGCCAAGATTTTTATCCTTTGGCGAGTAAACTTTATACATTCCTTGCCGGATAGGACCCGATGAGGACGACAACTGGGTGCCGCCGCGCATCTCGACAATTTCCGACTCTCCGGGACCATTCGCAGTCATCCTGCCCGTGTTATTTCCCCTTTTCGACCACATAACCGCATGTACCAGCGCAGGATCGCCGGTGTTGTTACGTAACAAGGAAAGCGAGGACAGGCTTTGCCCAATTTTAATCAATTGATGAGTGCAAGTTGTGTTGTCAGGCTGATCAATCAATATAAGAATATCGCCCGCCGAAAGGTCGGTTTTTTTTAATTTACTATTGAACACGGCCGAGACGCCCGGTACTTCATTCGCTCCCTGTGTAGAAGAAACAGGGGATCGTGGCTGAGCGTACTGGGCATGTACCATGCCCGTAGAGGAGGACAGCCCTGCACTACTAAGGTTTACCTGTTGAGGGAGTTCAACTTCGTAACTTGAGACTGGGGTGTATAGCTTACCAATGCGCATGACAGTACCTGAATTTAATTTAAAGTGAGTGGTTCTAACCACTCGCAGGTTCCAAAGATTTCCCAGAGTATGGGGGAGAGTGTTAAATTCTTCGTGTGCAGGCCGGTAACGGTCTAGATAGATATTGAAAATTGAAAACTTTTTCTGGACTCGAATAATGCGATTTTCGGAGCTCAAGCCTCATCATAGCCTAGCGTCCAATAAACGAGCATATGATGGGCCGCCTCATAAAACGGAATTTAAAGCAAGTTAAGCTGGTGGCAGAGCTCGTAATGGCCTGAACCTTTCCGCACCGACTTTGGTACGGTTGCGCCACAGGTAGTTGCCGGTAAAGTTAAATATGCTCGCAGCCCAGTTCAGTGTGGTTCAAGGAAATGTTCCAGGGAAGCAACTCGCTCACCCGATTGAAGGGGTGTTCGGCAATGTGCCGTAGCACATAGGTCAGATATGCCTGCGGATTTAGAACGGCTGACAAAACCCATTGAATATTGTCTCACCGGCGGCAAAATTGCGGACATGACACGTCGCAAAGAGATCCGCCATTGCGCTGTGGAAGCGCATCGAGCCACTGATTGCGCAACTGAAGCGTTCGTCCAAAGGTGGACGGCCGCGTCTGAGTGATCAGCAAGCCCTCAACGGCATTGTCTATGTCCTGCGCACAGGCGTGCCATGGGAAGACCTGCCTGTGGAACTCGGTTATGGCAGCGGCATGACCTGCTGGCGCCGGTTGCGTGATTGGCAGGCCGCAGGTGTGTGGCATCGTCTGCATCAATCGTCTGCATCAGGTGTTGCTGGCCGAGCGACGTCGCGCCCAGACGCTGGATCTGAGCCGAGCAAGTCTGGACGCCGCCAGTGTGGCCTCCCCCCGGGGGGCGCCTACACCGGGCCAAACCCGACCGACCGCGGCAAACGCGGCAGCAAACGGCATCTGATCGTCGATCGCAACGGCGTGCCCTTGGCGGTGTGCGTCACCGGCGCCAATCGGCACGACTCGGTCGTGTTTGAGGAGTTGCTTGATGCCTTGCCTGCTATCTCCGCAAAACCAGGGCGCCCGCGTCGCGGGCCAAGCAAACTGCATGCCGACAAAGCCTACGACATCGAACGGTGTCGCACCTCCCTCAAGCAGCGCGGCATCATTGCGCGGATCGCACGCAAGGGCATTGAGCGCAATGACCGGTTGGGCCGTCATCGCTGGGTCCTCGAGCGCACGCATGCCTGGTTCGCAGGCGTGGGCAAACTGCGCATCCGCTTTGAACGCCGCATCGATCTCCACTTGGCGTTGCTCTGGCTTGCTTGCTCCATCATCTGCTGACGGCCTCTTCCTCGGTTTTGTTAGCCGCTCTTAGTCGCTACGCGTTCAGCTTCTTCGAACTCGATCTCACCGCCAATTTCGATTGCCTTAACGGGCGTGCTGCGAAGGGCTGCTACAGCTCTCTCAGATTGCTGATCCTCAAGGAAAACAAAATCCTAGTGGTCAAGCAACTCGGCTTCTTTTATAAGCCAGTTGAGGGGGCTCTCCAATTGAGCCGACCTTAGCGAGGTGCTCCCTATGAACATCACATGGCGCTCGAAGAGCGCAACGTAGAGGATCGACTCACAAACTCGCGCGGCGCCCCGCCCTCACTCCCACCGGCAGCGCATCCAGTTTGTAGTCTTGAGTCGCATCATCGAGCTCAAGGAACTTCTGTTGCTAGTGTTGCTAGCCAGGCGTGTAAAGCATCAGCTTGCCAACAACCATCCCTAAGCTCGACCGCACACCTGTCAGTACAGTCCGCGTGCCGTTCTGCGCATCTATCTGCTCACGACGCTGGACGCTGCCCAAGCGAGTGACTGCCTGCTGGACCAGACTTTGCAAGTCATGGCTGCTTTTTCGCAAGTAGTCAGCCTTCTCGTACCGCAGCGTCCTTGACTTGGTGCTGGACATCCATTTGTCTCCCGAATCAGGGGAATTTTTCCGACTATTTTCCTGACATATAGAAAAACAGCCACTTCGCTTGCGCTAGGTGGCTGTTTTAATTGGTGGGCCGTCAAGGATTCGAACCTTGGACCTATTGATTAAGAGTCAACTGCTCTACCAACTGAGCTAACGGCCCTGAAACTGGTCGCACATTGTACATGTATTTTTACTTTGTTGCAACACTCCGCGAGGCATCGCGTCCAACTTTGCTGCAATCACCTGCAATCAGTGGGGTGGCTGAGGGGACTCGAACCCCCGACATCTGGAATCACAATCCAGTACTCTAACCAACTGAGCTACAGCCACCACTGAAAACCTGTTTTCTAACGTACTACCGATGGCGCGCCCGACAGGACTCGAACCTGTAACCGCCGGCTTAGAAGGCCGGTGCTCTATCCGGTTGAGCTACGGACGCCCGGACCGAACTTCGCATTCCCACGCTGCCAAAAGCATACGGGAATGGTCGGGGTAGAGGGATTCGAACCCCCGACATCCTGCTCCCAAAGCAGGCGCGCTACCAGACTGCGCTATACCCCGGCGGGACCTTTCAAATCCCGAAGGCTCGAAAGGTCGGTTATTTTGAGAACGATTGGCCTTGCTGTCAATCACCGTGTGTAAATTAGATGATCCGGTATCCTCGCAACAACGCTTGCCAACTCGGCAAGCACCTACATTTCTAAGGAGAACACGCATGCGTAGCGGTAACCCGGCCCTTCGGGAATCCACGTTTCTCGACCTCGGCTCCGGCTCGGTGGTCACGCGCGATGGTCAGGCGATGACCCTCAACGGCACCATCAACAAAACTGGGGCGCTGTTGTTGATGGCTGTGCTCACCGCAGCGTTTGCCTGGTCGCAGTCGATCGGTGCGGACGGCATGCCGCTGCCTGCGGCCAAGCTGTACATGATTGCCGGTGCGATCGGTGGGTTGGTGTTCGCACTGGCCACCAGCTTCAAGCCGAGCTGGGCACCGATCACCGCGCCGCTTTACGCGCTGGTGGAAGGCTTCTTCCTGGGTTCGATCTCGGCGGTCTATGAAACGCGTTTCAACGGCATCGTGTTCCAGGCGGTGCTGCTGACCTTCGGCACGATGTTCGCACTGCTGTTGGCGTATCGCAGCGGCATGATCAAGGCCACCGAGAACTTCAAGCTGGGTGTGGTCGCAGCAACCGGCGGCATTGCGTTGGTCTATCTGGCCACCATCGTGCTGGGCTTTTTTGGTGTGCGCATCCCTTTCATCCACGATTCCGGCCTCATCGGGATCGGCTTCAGCCTGTTCGTGGTGGTCGTTGCCGCACTGAACCTAGTGCTGGATTTCGACTTTATCGAAAGCGGCGTGGAACAGGGAGCGCCCAAGCACATGGAGTGGTACGGCGCGTTCGGCCTCATGGTCACGCTGGTGTGGCTGTACATTGAGTTTCTGCGGTTGTTGTCGAAGCTGCAATCGCGTAACTAAGCGAGGAATGGGGAATCGTAAAAAGCGGATTTCTTGCGCGCTATGGTTTCAAACAAAAAGAAAGGGCGCCTGGGCGCCCTTTCTTTATTTGCTGTCGCTGTGTCGCTCAGCAATCTGCGAACAACGTACGACGTGGTGAGTGACCTTAGAATTTTACTTAATCGCGACGATCTTCCATCATAAAAATCAATCACTTACGCATAGCGGCGATTGCCTCAGTTGCTGTTCGAAAGCGCATGGAAGCGTTGTTGAGAGCTTGCTTAGAGGCGGCTGGCGATGGCTTTGGCGAAGCCCATGGTGTTGCCGGTGCCGCCCAAGTCTGGGGTCAGCGAGTCCTTGGCTTCCAGGGTGGCCACGATGGCCTCGCGCAGGCGCTCGGCATTCTGCGGCTGGCCGATGTGGTCGAGCATCTGCGCGGCGCCAAGCAGCAGCGCGCACGGGTTGGCCTTGCCCTGCCCTGCGATGTCCGGCGCTGAGCCGTGCACGGCTTCGAAAATCGCCGCGTCCACGCCGATGTTTGCGCCAGGAGCCAGGCCAAGGCCGCCGACCAGACCGGCGCACAGGTCGGAGATGATGTCGCCGAACAGGTTGGTGGTCACGATGATGTCGAACTGTTCCGGACGCATTACCAGCTGCATGCAGGTGTTGTCGACGATCATTTCCTGGAATTCGATTTCCGGGTACTGCGCTGCCACGTCACGTGCCACCTTCAAAAACAGGCCAGAGGTTGACTTGATGATGTTGGCCTTGTGCACCGCGGTGACCTTCTTGCGGCCGGTGGCGCGCGCCAGGTCGAAGGCGTAGCGCACGATGCGCTCGGAGCCCTTGCGGGTGACGCGGGCGCCGGAGACGGCGACTTCCCCATCGGCCGATACTTCCTGGCCTTCGCTCAGATAGGCGCCTTCGGTGTTCTCACGGACCGTGATCAGGTCCACTCCATCGGCAAAGCGTGACTTGGTGTTGGGAAACGATTTGGCCGGACGCACGTTGGCGTACAGGTCAAACTTGCGACGCATGGCCACGTTGATGGAGCTGAAGCCATCACCGACCGGCGTGGTGAGCGGGCTTTTCAGGGCGACCTTGTTCTTGGTGATCGAGGCCAGAGTGGACTCGGGCAGCAGATCGCCGTGCTTTTCCAGCGCGACCAGGCCGGCGTCAGCGTATTCGTAGGTCAGGCCAGCTTGCAGCGCGTCGAGCACGAACAGCGTGGCATCCATGATCTCCGGGCCAATACCGTCGCCGCGGATGACCGTGATTGTCTGCGTCATAACGTTGGGTTTCCGAACTTAAGGGGGAGCGCCAGCCGGAAACCCGGCAGATCGGCGCAATGAGGTTTCATCGACAATTATGCCCGATGCCGGTGAAGGCGCCCAAACCGACCTTGGTCTAAAAACGATCGACAACCGCCCCAACGCAATGCGCCGCCTCGGTGGGCGGCGCATTTGAGTCATGCCTGGCAGACGATCAGGCCTGCGTCAGTCGTGCGCGTGCTGCGCCGGTGCCTGTGCGCCGCCTTCGAGCTGGTCGAGAAAATCCACCACGCGGCGCAGATGCGGGATCACGATGGAGCCGCCGACCATCAAGCCGACCGAGAAAGTCTCGAAGAACTCCTCCCGGGTCACGCCAGCTTCTTTGCACTGGGCGACGTGATAGCTGATGCAGTCGTCGCAGCGCAGCACCATCGAGGCGACCAGGCCGAGCAGCTCCTTGGTCTTCACGTCCAGGGCGCCGGCCTGATAGGTCTGCGTGTCCAGCGCGAAGAAGCGGCGCACCACCTGATTTGGCTCGGCCAGGATGCGCTGGTTCATGCGCTGGCGAAATTCGGTGAACTCGCGCAGTTGGTCTTCCGTGCTGCTTTCGTCACCACTCATGCTTGACCGCTCGCGGTGCCGGCCAGCAACGGTTCGAGCTTGCCGGCGCGGTGCATGGCCATCATGTCGTCGTAGCCGCCCACATGGACGTCGCCGACGAAGATCTGCGGCACGCTGCTGCGCTTGGTGAGCGCAATCATCTTGTTGCGCTCGGCCGGGTCGAGATCGATGCGTACCTCGGTCCAGGTCCGCCCCTTGCTCTTGAGGAAGTTCTTGGTGGCCACGCAGTACGGGCAGATGGCAGAGGAATACAGGGTGATCTGCGGGCCGGTGGCTGCGTCCTGATCGGTATGGTCTTGGCTCACGGGAAACTCTGTGGTTGGTCTGAGGTCTGACAGATGGTACCGGTAGACTGGAATTTCCATCTCGTCGCCGCAACACTGTGGATCAGATAAGGCGACCAAACCCTAGCGAGCGGTCATCGGCTGGGTGAGGACGGCGCGCGGAAGCTGCGGTGTACACGACACCTGCCGCACCGAATACCGGCAGCGCCCGCCTGGCTGACGCGCAGTAATCTTACGGTTGTCGCTCTTTTATTATCGATTCACGCCATTGCGCCGTGCCGCCTGCATGCTCCGCGCACCATTGGGGAGTTCCACTTGCGCCTGCTACCGCTCGCCACCGCCCTCACGCTGGCCGTCGCCATGGGTGTGGCACCTGCGCAAGAAAGCCGCCTGCCCGATATCGGCTCCTCGGCCGGCGAGTTGCTGACCCCGGCGCGCCAGGCCGAGTACGGCAAGATGATGCTGGCCGAGTTGCGCAACTACGACTACGTGCTGGACGACCCGCTGATCACCGATTGGCTGCAGACCATGGGCACCCGGCTGGGCGCCAACAGCGACCAACCGCAGCAGCCGTTTACGTTTTTCATGCTGCGCGACCGCCAGATCAATGCGTTCGCCACTCTGGGCGGCTATGTCGCGGTCAATGCGGGGATGGTATTGACCGCCGAGCGCGAGGACGAAGTGGCCGCGGTGCTGTCGCACGAAATCGCCCACGTCACCCAACAGCACGTGCTGCGCGGGGTGGAGCGGGCGCAGCGCGACCGAATTCCGATCCTGCTCGGCATGCTGGCAGCGGTGGTCGCGGCGCAACAGGCCGGGGGCAATTCCAAGGGCGACGCCACCATGGCCACCATCACCAGTGCGATGGGGCTGATGCAGCAGCGGCAGATCGACTACACCCGCTCCAACGAATCCGAAGCCGACCGGCTAGGCATCCGCACGCTGGTGCGCAGCGGCTACGACGTAGATGCGATGGCCGGATTCTTCGAGCGCATGTCGGTGGCGATGCGCGCCAACGAAGGCGGCGACAGCGCGCCGGACTTCCTGCAGACCCACCCGGTCACCAGCAACCGCATCAGCGAGGCCAAGGCGCACGCCGAGCAGATGAAAAAGAACACCGTGGTAGTGACTACTTCGGTGCCGGGCGGGACCCGTCAGGAACGCGTGGACCCCGCCAACCCGTCGCTGTCCGAGCTGCTCAGCCCTAACGGCAATGCGCTGCTTCCGTATGCGCTGCGGCTGCCGGTGGATGCGCTCAGCCGGAGCGGCGATCAGCAGGGCTTCGACTGGGCCAAGGAGCGCCTGCGTGTTCTTAGCGCGACCACGCCGGATGCAGCCATTGGCGAATACGAAAACCTGCGTCGCAGTGCCAAGCAGGGGCTGACCGATGCGCAGCGCTACGGGCTGGCACTGGCGCGGCTGCGTAACAGCGGTGGCCGGCCGGGCGAACCGCTGGCCGAGCTGGCCAGCTTGCTCAAAGCGCATCCGGATAACGCATGGCTGGCGCTGGGCCTGAGTGAGGCGCAGGCGCGCGCCGGCCAGCGCGAGGTGGCCAATGCGCGCTTCGACGCGCTACTCAAGCAATTGCCGAACAATCGCGCAGTGGCGTTGACCTACGCTAGTGCACTCAATGAACAGGCCGGCAAGGAATCCGGCCAGCGCGCGCGCCAGGTACTGGAGCCGCTGCTGCACCGCAATAGCGAAGACCCGTTGCTGCAGCAGACCTATGCCCGCGCCTGCGAGCTGTCCGACGACTATCTGCGCGCCAGCGAGGCGTATGCGGAATCAGCGTATTTGAACGGTCGCCCCGAGCAGGCTTTGATCCAGCTAGAAGCGCTGAAAAAGAAAGATCTCGACTATGTGACACGGGCACGTGTGGATGCGCGCATTGCAGCGATTACCCCGACTGTGCTGGAGCTGCGTCGCCAAGGGATCCGCGACCCGGATTTGTCGACGCGCTAATGCCCGCGACGCGCTGTGCTATGTCAGGTCTTTCCAGTGCAAATAGAACGCTGCATGTACTGGTTGAGCGCGGCATAGCCCGCTTCGTAACGCCTCGATCCATATGGCATGCGCCCGGAATGTCACATTATAGTCACAAAACAGTAGTCTACTGACGATCAATCAAAGCCAGACGGTAAGCCCCGCGTGCAAAAACGCATTCTGATCGTCGATGACGAACCCGCGATCCGCGACATGGTGGCGTTCGCGCTGCGCAAGGGCGAGTTCGAACCCATCCATGCCGGCGACGCCCGCGAGGCGCAGACCGCCATCGCCGACCGCGTGCCGGATCTGATCCTGCTGGACTGGATGTTGCCAGGCACCAGCGGGCTGGACCTTGCACGCCGCTGGCGCAAAGAGCAGCTGACCCGCGAGATTCCGATCATCATGCTGACTGCACGCGGCGAAGAGAACGACCGCGTCGGTGGCCTGGAAGCCGGCGTCGACGATTACGTTGTTAAGCCGTTCTCAGCGCGTGAGTTGCTGGCACGTATCCGTGCGGTGATGCGCCGTACCCGCGAAGACGACGAAGACGGCAGCGTGGCGGTGGGTCGGCTGCGCATCGATGGCGCTGCGCATCGGGTGTTCGCTGGCGATGCGCCAGTGCCGATCGGCCCAACCGAATACCGCTTGCTGCACTTCTTCATGACCCATCCGGAGCGCGTGTATACGCGCACCCAGCTGCTGGATCATGTCTGGGGTGGCAGCGTGTATGTGGAGGAGCGCACCATCGACGTGCATATCCGCCGCCTGCGCAAGACGCTGGAACCGTTCGGCCTGGAAAACATGGTGCAGACTGTGCGTGGCTCGGGCTATCGTTTTTCTTCGGCAACCTAGTACGTGCCGCAAAGCCGGCCCGGCCGCAGGTTGGCCAGGTCGCATGCTACATGACGCTTCGTGGTAACGCCTTCCATGCCCCAACACATCCGTTCCGCCTGGCTCAAGACGCTTGGCACCCTTGCGCTGTTGTTGGGCGCTGCCGTGCTGGCGGGCGTGCTGATCGGGCACGTATGGATGGCGATGACGCTCACCGCATCAGGTGTGCTGGCCTGGCATTACTGGCGGCTGCGTCAGGTGCTGCGCCGCCTGACTGCACGTCAGCGTGCCGAGCCGGCGGCCGGTGTCGGCGCCTGGAACGAACTGGACCGGTTGCTGTAT
This sequence comes from Xanthomonas fragariae, assembly GCF_017603965.1. Classification (NCBI taxonomy): domain Bacteria; kingdom Pseudomonadati; phylum Pseudomonadota; class Gammaproteobacteria; order Lysobacterales; family Lysobacteraceae; genus Xanthomonas; species Xanthomonas fragariae. The sequence continues at coordinate 3,222,317 of NZ_CP071955.1, forward strand.
CGCAGCCAAGCCGAAATGCGCGGGCGCAAGCGCCGCCTGGTCGACATGTTGCGTACCTATCGCGCCGCCGCACAGGCGTTGCCCGACGCGGTGGTGGTGGTGGATCGCAACAGCCAGCATGTGCAGTGGTTCAACAAGGCCGCCGGTGGATTGCTCGGTCTGCATCATCCCGGCGACATGGGCGTGTCGGTGGTGGAGCGGCTGCAGCCGTTACCACTAGCGCATTGGCTGGCGGCCGGTCGAAATGCCGAGCCAATGCTCGATGCCGCCTCGCCGGTCGACCCGGATCTGCGCCTGAATCTGCGCCTGATCCCCTACTCCGACGATTACTGGCTGTTGGTGGCGCGCGATGTCAGCAAGCTGCTGCGGCTGGAACAGGTGCGCCGCGACTTCGTGGCCAACGTCTCCCACGAACTGCGTACGCCGCTGACAGTGGTGCACGGCTATCTGGACATGCTCGATCCGGAAGACTTCCCCGATTCGGGTCCTATGCTGGCGGAGATGCGCAAGCAATCGCAGCGCATGGCGCAGCTGGTCGAAGATCTATTGACGCTGTCGCGACTGGAATCTCAGGAAGAACTGGGCGAAGAACACGTGGCGATGGCGCCGATGCTCTCGACCTTGCGTCGCGAGGCCCAGGCACACAGCCAGGGCCGTCACACGGTGGAGGTGTTCGATGAGGCCGGCGTGGACCTGCTCGGCTCCAACAAGGAATTGCACAGCGCGTTTTCCAATCTTGTCACCAACGCGGTGCGCTATACGCCCTGCGGCGGCACGGTGACGATCCGTTTTGTGTGCGAAGGCGATGGCGCGGCACTGGCAGTGCGCGACACCGGCTACGGCATTCCCGCCTCGCATCTGCCGCGCATCACCGAACGCTTTTATCGCGTATCCAGCAGCCGCTCACGCGAGAGCGGCGGCACCGGACTTGGCTTATCGATCGTCAAGCATATCCTGGGGCTGCATCAGGCGCGTCTGGAGATCGAAAGCGAAGTGGGGCGCGGCAGCGAATTCTCGTGTCACTTCGTAGCTGCACGCGTGGTGCAGCGCGAGCAGTCACTGCCACTGACACGCTCGGCGTGATATGTAGTAAGAGCGACTAACAAAACTACTGCGCCGCCAGGCGGGCGCGGCCGGTGCTCGGAATCGGCATGTACCACGCGTACACTCCGGTTGCTGCGCGCCGTCCGCGTCCGCACCCACCTGACGACTGCTCGCTACGTTTTGTTAGCCGCTCTAAGTGCGCGCCGCGGTGCGATGCGCCCGCACAACGCGCGCTGCATTGCCTACGCTGCATGTCGTGCGCAGTAACCACGCACACTATCTCCGTCTTGATGACCGACTCCATGGGCCACGCCAAACACTTGCACGACGTCACACCGTCCGAAGACATCGCCACCGATCCGTTGCGCGATCCGGCGTTCTACATCAATCGTGAGCTGTCGCAACTGGACTTCAATTTTCGAGTGCTGGCGCAAGCGCTGGATGAGCAGGTGCCGTTGCTGGAACGGCTGCGTTTCCTGTGCATTTCCTGCACCAACCTGGACGAGTTCTTCGAGATCCGTGCGGCCACCGTGCGGCATGCGCAGGAGTTCGGTCTGCCACCCGCACCGGATGGATTGAGCCCGACGGCCATTCTCAACGCCGTACATGATCGTGCGGCAAAGTTGGTCGAGCAGCAGTATCACGCGTGGAACGAAGTGCTGCGCCCAGCGATGGAGTCGGCAGGCGTGGCGGTACTCAGCCGCACGGTGTGGAATTCGCGCCAGAAGCGTTGGCTGCGTGCGTACTTTCGCAACGAGATCATGCCGGTGCTGTCGCCTTTGGGTCTGGACCCGGCGCATCCGTTCCCGAAGATTCTCAACAAGACGTTGAACATTGTGGTGGTGCTGGAAGGCCAGGACGCATTTGGTCGCGCCGGCCACCTGGCCATCGTGCGCGCGCCGCGGTCGTTGCCGCGCATTATCCAATTGCCGGCGAGTTTGTCGCCGGACGGAACGCAGAGCTTCGTGTTCCTGTCTTCGGTGCTGTCCGAATTTATCGACGAATTGTTCCCGGGCATGCATGTCAAGGGCTCTTACCAGTTCCGTGTCACCCGCAATTCCGAACTGGTGGTGGACGAGGAAGAAGTCGAAAATCTTGCACTGGCCTTGCGCGACGAATTGGTCACGCGTGGCTACCGGCCGGCGGTGCGTCTGGAGATCGCGCATGATTGCCCGGCGCCGATCATGCGTACCTTGCTGCAGAATTTCGGGCTGAACGAAAACGCCATGTACCGCATCGTCGGGCCGGTCAATCTGAGCCGCGTCACCCAGGTCTACGACATGGTGCAGCGCCCCGAACTCAAGTATCCCTCGTTCAATCCGCGCACCCTGCGCGACAGCGAAGGCATCTTCGAGATCGTCAGCAAGGGCGATGTCATGCTGCATCATCCTTTCGATGCCTTCACTACGGTGCTGGACTTAATCCGCCAGGCCGCGATCGACCCGAACGTGCTCGCAATCAAGCAGACGCTTTACCGCACCGGCAAGGATTCTCTGATTGTCGATGCGTTGATCCTGGCCGCGCGCAACGGCAAGGATGTCACCGTGGTGGTGGAACTGCGCGCGCGTTTCGACGAAGAAGCCAACCTGGGCCTGGCCGACAAATTGCAGGAAGCCGGCGTGCAAGTGGTCTACGGCGTCGTTGGCTTCAAGACCCACGCCAAGATGCTGCTGATCGTGCGGCGCGAGGGGCGCAAGCTCAAACGCTATGTGCATCTGGGCACCGGCAACTACCACAGCGGCACCGCGCGCCTCTATACCGACATCAGCCTGATCACCGCGGATGTGGAAATCGGCAACGACGTGCATATGCTGTTCCAGCAATTGTCCGGGCTTGCACCGCGCATGAAGCTGGAACAGTTGCTGCAATCGCCGTTTACACTGCATGCCGGCGTGCTGAAACGGATCGAACGCGAAACCCGGCTGGCACGCAATGGTCGCCCCGGTCGCATCATCGCCAAGATGAACGCGCTCAACGAACCGCAGGTAGTGCGCGCGCTGTACACGGCCTCGCAAGCGGGCGTGCAGATCGACCTGATCGTGCGCGGCGCCTGCACGCTGCGGCCGGGCGTGCCGGGCGTTTCCGACAACATCCGCGTGCGGTCGATCGTGGGGCGTTTTTTGGAACATAGTCGCGTGTACTGGTTCGGCAACGATGGCGCGGCAGAACTGTATTGCGCCAGCGCCGACTGGCTGGAACGCAACCTGCTGCGGCGTGTGGAAACCTGCTTCCCGATCCTGGACCCGGACCTGGCCAAGCGCGCCTACCGCGAAGTGCTACAGAACTATTTGGACGACAACGTCAGCGCCTGGGAGCTGGATGCCGAGGGCGTGTACCACAAGCGCACACCGGGTCCGGGCGAGCCAGCGCATTCGGCGCAGATGATCTTGCTCGATCGGCTCTGAAACCGGCTGAGAAAACTAACGAGCGTCAGGTTAGGTACGCAAGCGCGTTTGGAACCGTAGTGGACGAGTGCTACATGCGACACCCAGCAGCGGACGGCCCCCTTGATGGCGAATGCCATCGCTTTGATAGCCTCTCACGGGGCAACGGCCCATCGGCTACCATGCGGCCATGCTAATGCCCTCCCCCACGATACCGCCCGTGCGCGATGGCGATTTTCTTGCCGCCATCGACTTAGGGTCCAACAGTTTCCACATGGTCATTGCGCGCTACCTGGTGGGTCAGCTGCGCGTCGTCGACCGCCTGCGTGAGACCGTGCGCATGGCCGACGGCCTGGATGGCAAAGGTGGCATCTCCGACGAAGCGCGTGAGCGCGCGCTCGAATGCCTGGCGCGTTTCGGTCAGCGCATCCGCGAAGTGCCCTCCTTGCGGGTGCGCGCATTGGCCACCAACACAGTACGTCAGCTGCGCTCGCCACAGGCGTTTTTGATGCCGGCCGAAACTGCGCTCGGGCACGCGATCGAAGTGGTCAGCGGACGCGAGGAAGCGCGCCTGATCTACCTGGGCGTGGCACATGCGCAACCGCCCAAGCCCGATCAACGCCGGCTGGTGATCGATATCGGTGGCGGCTCGACCGAATTTATCATCGGCTGCGGTTTTCAGACGCTGGAACGCGAAAGTCTGCAGGCCGGCTGCATCGCCAGCACGCGGCGCTTTTTCCCCGGTGGCAAGCTATCGAAAAAAAAATGGAAGGACGCGCTGACCGAGATCGGTGCCGAGTTCCAGCAGTTCGCCAACCAGTACAAAGCGCTGGGTTGGCATGAGGCGATCGGCTCATCGGGCACGCACAAGGCCATCGGCGAGATCTGTGCGGCAATGAAGCTCACCAAGGGCGCGATCACCGCCGAGGCGCTACCGGCGCTGCGCGAAGAACTGCTCAAGGCCAAGCGCATCGAAGACATCCAATTGCCTGGCCTGGCCGCCGAGCGCCGCCCGATCATTGCCGGCGGGATTCTGGTGCTTGAGGCAGCATTCCAAGCCCTTGGGCTGGAGAAGCTGATGGTCAGCAAGGCGGCGATGCGCGAAGGCATCTTGTACGACATGCTCGGCCGCGGCGGCGAAAACGACCCGCGCGACAGCTCGGTGGCCTCGCTGGTGCAACGCTACGGCATCGACGAAGTACAGGCGCGACGTGTGGAAGACACCGCATGCCGCCTATTCGACCAGGTTTGCGAATCCTGGCAACTGGATGGCGATGATGCGCAGGTGTTGCGCCGCGCCGCGCGCCTGCACGAGCTGGGCCTGATCATCGCGCACAGCCAATACCACGTGCATGGCAGCTACATCCTGGAACACTCGGATATCGCCGGTTTCTCGCGGCAAGAGCAACAGGTGCTGGCATCGCTGGTGCGCACACATCGGCGCAATGTGCCAAAGACCGCGTTCGAGGCGCTGCCCGATCGGCTGCTGTTGCCGACTCGCCGCAAGGCCGCCCTGCTGCGCTTGGCGGTGCTGCTGCACCGCGCGCACGAGACAGACCCGATCCCGACCCTGGAACTCACCGCCGATGACGCGCAATTGTCATTGATCCTGTCGCAAAGCTGGATCGACTCACGCCCGTTGCTACGCGCCGATCTGATCGGCGAAGTCGAAAGCATGGCCGGCCTAGGGATCGCGTTCAAACCATTTGTCGCCTGAGGCCTGCGGCCTCAGGCGGAATTCGGGATTCGGGATTAGGGATTAGGGATTCGCGATTCGCGATTCGCGATTCGTCGATCGCGACAGGTGATGCGTTACGTGATCGCCGAGATGCGTGGAAACCACTTTTGCGACTCTCCAATCCCGAATTTCCACTCCCCTCGCCCTTGTCACCGACACGTCTTGTCGGCGCAATATCAATGCCACCACGCTCCCGGAAGCTAGCGAAAACGGGAGAACGAGCATGCGCTACGCGATCGTTACCGAAACCTATCCCCCCGAAGTCAACGGTGTTGCGCTGACCGTGCATGGCCTAGAAACCGGCCTGCGCGCACGCGGACACCGGGTGGACGTCGTGCGCCCACGCCAGAGCAGCGATACCGACACAGCCACCGCGCTGCTGGTACGTGGTGCGTCGCTGCCGCGTTACCCGGGATTGAAATTCGGCCTGCCGGCCACGCAACGTCTCATCCGTCATTGGCGAACGAGGCAACCGGATGCGATTTACGTGGCCACCGAAGGCCCATTGGGCTGGTCGGCGATGCGCGCGGCACGTTGCCTCGGCATTCCGGTCGCCACCGGCTTCCACACGCGTTTCGACCAATACCTGCCCGACTACGGCGCCGCCTGGCTGCAAGGCACTGCGTTGCGCTGGATGCGACGCTTCCACAACCAGGCCGACGCCACGTTGGTACCGACACACGAGCTGCAACAATTTCTGCGCGACGGCGGTTTCGAGCGTGTGCAGTTGCTGGCGCGCGCGGTGGACAGCCAGAAGTTCGATCCAAACCGCCGCGACCTTGCATTGCGCGCCCAGTGGGGCATCGAAGGCCAAGGCTTGGCGGCGATCTATGTCGGGCGGATCGCCAACGAAAAGAATTTACCGCTGGCGATTCGCGCATTCCGCAAACTGCAGCAGATCCGACCCAAGGCGCGCTTGGTGTGGGTCGGCGATGGTCCTGCACGCGAAAAAGTCGCCCGCGACAACCCGGACTTCATCTTCTGCGGGATCCAGCGCGGCGATACGTTGGCGCGCCACTTCGCCAGCGGCGATCTGTTCCTGTTTCCCAGCCGCAGCGAAACCTTCGGCAACGTGACCTTGGAAGCGATGGCCAGTGGTGTGGCCACTGTCGCCTTCGATTACGGCGCCGCACGCGAGTATCTGCGCAACGGCCAGACTGGTGCAGCGGTGGACACCGATGAGGCCTTCATCCAGGCCACTATCGCTCTCGCAGAAGACGACGCGTTGCGCCAGCGCATGGGTACTGCGGCCGCGCAGGCGATGAAGAAATTGCATCCTGACAATGTGGTCTCCGATTTCGAAGCCATGCTGCTGGGCATCACCGCTGCACGGGGGCGTTATGTCGTCAACGCGGCTTGAGGTGTTGCGCGGTCACGAAGCGCGTTGGTGCCGACGCGCCAACTATTGTTGCCGGCGCAACCCGGTACGTCGCGCATTCGCCACGATCAGTCGCCTGGGCGACGGCGTGTTCTGGTACGGCCTGATGGGCTTGCTGGTGGTACTCGACGGCATGGACGGTGTGCGTGCGTCCGCACACATGGCAGCCAGCGGCGTGCTGGCACTGACGTTGTACAAAGCGCTCAAACGCTGGACCCGTCGCCCCCGCCCGTACGCAGCCGACGTGCGCATTCGCGCCTGGGTCGCGCCGCTGGACGAGTTCAGTTTCCCCTCCGGCCACACCTTGCACGCGGTGTCTTTCAGCATCGTGGCGTTGGCTTACTACCCCTGGCTCGCACCGCTGCTGGTGCCGTTTTCGGCCTGCGTGGCGCTTTCGCGCGTGGTGCTGGGGCTGCACTATCCAAGCGATGTGCTGGCCGCCACGGTGATCGGGGTGTTGCTGGCCGGTCTATCGCTGTGGGGGCTGCCGGTGATGTTGGGCTGATGAATTGATCGGCGGCCGAATGGTCCACCTGACGCGAAGGCAAGCGTCCGCACCGGCCCCTTCTCCCGTCGGAACATTGGCCTCTTTATGAGGCGAGGGTCCCGCAGGAGCGAGGAAAGGCCTGGCTGCTGAGAGAACCTGCGCATTGAACGAGGTTGCCGCCACAGGTCACCTCTGGCAGCTAGGATTTCTGGCCCCCGAATGCAGTACCAATACTCGACGCCGTAGGTGCGGCATCTTTGCGCACGACAGTTGCAGTGCCGATCCAACGCTTCGTCGAATCTCGAATCCATATTCTCGAATGCCTACTACCGAATCCCGGCCGGAGCCCGACCCGGCTCCCGTCCCGCGCTCCCGCCGTACAATGGCGCAATGACGACACTGCTCATTTCCGACCTGCATTTGGATCCGGCCCGGCCGGCGATCACCGAGTTGTTTCTGGACTTCCTGCACACGCAGGCGCCCGGTAGCGAGGCTCTCTACATCCTCGGCGATCTGTTCGAAGCCTGGATTGGCGACGACACGCCCTCCACCGCTGCCGATGCGGTTGCCGTGGCGCTGCACGCAGTGGCAGATAGCGGCGTGCCGGTGTTCTTCATGCCGGGCAATCGTGACTTTCTAGTTGGCGAGGGGTACGCGCAGCGTGCGGCCTTCCGCATCCTGCCCGACCCCACCGTCATCGATCTGTACGGGCACCCGACACTGCTGATGCACGGCGATTTGCTTTGCACCGACGACACCGCGTATCAGACGTTCCGTGCGCAGACCCGCGACCCGCTGTTTCAGGCGCAGTTTCTGGCGCAGCCGCTAGCGGCACGGGTGGCATTCGCGCAGCAGGCACGTGCTGCGAGCCAGGCGCGTCATGCAGAACTCAAGCAAGGCGACCAATCGCGCTTTGAAACCATCACCGACGTCACCCCGGCCGAAGTGGAAACGACCTTCCTGCATTACGGTTTGGACCGTCTGATCCACGGCCATACTCATCGCCCTGCGATCCACACCCTGCGAGCCGGCGGCCACACCTGCACACGCATTGTGCTGGGCGACTGGTACGAACAAGGCTCGGTATTGCGCGTCGATGCCGATGGCGTGTCGCTGGAGCAGTTAGCGCTTTAGAACGGCTAACAAAAACGAATGCGCTCACAGCCAGGCGGGCGCGGCAGGTATCGCTCCGGTTCTGAGCACCGTCCACACCCACCTAACGACCGCTCGCCACCTTCCAAATAATGCGCGCCGTTTGCGACCGAAGCGCGTTACTGCCCGCTACGCGTATGTTCGGTGTAGTCGACAAAATCGGCATTGACCACGTCGTACCAGAGCACCTTGCCACCAGCCTGCACGCGGAAGCGGTCGCGCACCGGGCTGGTCTGCGGATCACCGGGGCAGCCGTTACCATGACGCTCGTGCACCGCGAATTCGAAGGCGTCCGGCGTCGGCGCATCGCTCTGTTCGGACAGGATGCTGATGCAGCTGTCCGGATAAAAATGGTCGCTCTGCAAGCGTGCTTGGAGCACATGCAGCGCGCGTGCTTCAGCGTCGTTGCTGGTGGTCGGTGCGGGCACGGCAACTGCGGGTTTGGGTTGCGCGGCGCCTGGGTCGGCGGGCTCCTGTTTGCATCCAGCAACCGCTAGCGCAGCCAGGCACAGAACCGCATAACGCAGGGACGTAGACATGAGTGCTCCGCTCGACAAGACAGGGCCGGCCACTGCCGACGATGCGCCTAGTCTGCGCGATCGACGCGCGCGGGTGTAGCGGTAAAAGGCCCGGCGTATCCAGTGCCGGGCCGACTACTAACGATCAATGAGACATCAGCGCAAGCCGGCGATCGTCGCCTTAGAGCGGCTAACAAAACTACTGAGCCACCGCCAGGCGGGCGCAGCCGGTGCTCGGAATTTGCATTACCCCCCTTACACGCGCTGCGTTTACTCAGCGCTGCCCGCACCCACCTGGCGACTGCTCGCTACGTTTTTGTTAGCCGCTCTAAACCCCGCGCAGACATCTACCCACTGCTCAGCCAGCCTGCTCAACCAGATCGGCCAGTTCGGCCTCATCGAAACCTGCAAGCAGCCGCGCTTGGACATTGAAGGGCCCATGCAGATAACCGCCAGCGTATTCACGCAACAGTGTCTTGAAGCGCGAACGCGGCTCGACGCCGGCCTGCTCGCAATACCAACGGTACCAGCGTGAGCCGGCGGCCACATGCGCAACCTCTTCGCGCAAGATGATTTCTAGCACTTCTGCGGTGGCGGCATCGCCGAGCGAGCGCAGTTTGACGATCATCGCCGGCGTCACATCCAGGCCACGCGCTTCGAGCACACGCGGTACTAGCGCCATGCGTGCGAGACCTTCATGCGCGGTTTTCTCGCACATTTCCCACAGGCCGTTGTGCGCGGCGAAGTCGCCGTAGTCATGATCGTGCGCCTGCAGTCGCGCGCGTAACAGCATGAAGTGGCGCGATTCGTCGTCGGCCACCGTCACCCAATCGGCGTAGAACGCATCCGGCAACCCACGGAAGCGATACACCGCATCCCAGGCCAGATCGATCGCATTGAGTTCGATATGCGCGATGGCATGGATGAAGGCGGCGCGTCCTTCCAGCGTTCCCAATCCACGTCGCGGCAACGCGCGTGGATGCACCAACACCGGCGCGGCCGGTCGGCCCGGCATGCGGATCGGCTCGGGCGGCGCAGCCTGCAGCGAGGGCAACGGCAGCGTGTCGGCGCGAAACGCGGCTGCATACCGCTGCGTCAACGCGACCTTCTCCAGCGGATCGGCCGCTCGCAGGCAGGCGTGTGCAGCTTGTAGAAGATCCATTGTCACTGTATCGCTCACCGATGGGTCAGACCAGCGCGGCGATCAGAACGCGGCAGCGCGAGTGCGCAACGCTGCCGCACAACCTCAAGCGCGACGGCGCTTCTTGGCATCGTCCGAGCGCAGTTGCTGGATGCGTTCGAAATAGCCCGGCTCGATGCCGGTGATGTACTCGCCGTTGAAGCACGAGGAATCGAACTGCTTGATATCCGGATTACCTTCGCGCACGGCCACTTCCAGATCTTCCAGATCCTGGTAGATCAGCCAATCGCAGCCGAGAAATTCCTGAATTTCCAGCTCGCTGCGGCCATGCGCGATGAGCTCTTCGGCAGCCGGCATATCGATGCCATAGATGTTGGGGTAACGCACCGGCGGCGCGGCCGAGGCCAGATACACCTTTCGCGCGCCGGCATCGCGCGCCATCTGCACGATCTGCCGGCTGGTGGTGCCGCGCACGATCGAATCGTCGACCAGCAGCACCACACGGTTGCGGAATTCCAGATGGATCGGATTGAGCTTGCGACGCACCGATTTCTGCCGTTCGCCCTGCCCCTGCATGATGAAGGTGCGGCCCACGTAGCGATTCTTGACGAAGCCCTCGCGGTACTTCACCCCGAGCACGTTGGACATCTCCAACGCCACATCGCGCGAGGTGTCCGGGATCGGAATGATGGTGTCGATATCGTGATCGGGGCGCAGACGCAGGATCTTGTCGCCCAGCTTCAAGCCCATGCGCATGCGCGCTTTGTGCACCGAGATATTGTCGATCATCGAATCGGGACGCGCGAAATAGACGTACTCGAAGATGCATGGTGCGTGGTCGGTCGGTGCGGCGCAGATTTCCGAAAACAGCTCGCCGCGCGCAGTGATCACCAGCGCTTCGCCCGGGCGTACATCGCGCACGCGCTGATAGCCAAGAATATCCAGCGCCGCCGATTCGGAGGACACGATGTATTCGGTGCCTTCGGCGTGCTCGCGCTTGCCCAGCACCAGCGGACGGATGCCATGCGGGTCGCGGAACGCTACCAGACCCAAGCCCAGCACCACGCTGACGACCGCATAGCCACCCTTGCAGCGACGGTGCACGCCGGCCACCGCGCGGATCGCCGCCTCGGGGGTGAGCATGCGCTGCGCGTCCAGCTCGTAGGCAAATACGTTCAACAGCACTTCGCTGTCGGAATCGGTGTTGATGTTGCGGCGGTCGGCCTCGAACACCTGTTGGCGCAAAGCCTCGGTGTTGATCAGGTTGCCGTTGTGCGCCAGCGCGATGCCGTAGGGCGAGTTGACGTAGAACGGTTGCGCCTCGTCCATGCCTTCCGAGCCTGCGGTCGGATAGCGGCAGTGCGCGATGCCGACGCGGCCTTCCAGCACCGCCATCTTCTTTTCGTCGAAGACATCGCGCACCAACCCGTTAGCCTTCTGCACACGCAGACGCGTGCCATCGGCCGTGGCGATCCCTGCGGCGTCCTGGCCACGATGCTGGAGGACGGTCAGGCCGTCATAAAGCTGCCCGGCGACGTTCTGGTTGCCGACAATACCGACGATGCCACACATGGTACGCGTTCTCCGCTTCGGCTTGCGCCGTTACTGTGAATGTGGCCGTGCCCGGCCTTCTTGGGATTCGACCCGAGCCGGGTCGCTTTCTCCGCCGCGAACCTGCGCCGGATCGATAGTGGCCGGCATCGTTTTTTGCGCCGGATCGCGTTCGTCGCTGGCAGTTTTGCCGGACTTGCCAAGCGCATGCGTGATGGTGTCGCTGAGACCGGAACCCGCAAGCGCCTTGCCCAGGCCCGTAGTATCGCCTGCCGATGGCAACTTCCCCAACTCCGTTGGCAAGTTGCCGAGTTCCATCGATGGCATCTCCATTGACGGCATCCGCCAGGCGGGCAGTTGCGCCCGCATCCATCCCACGCCCGGCGACAGTATCGGCAGCAGTACCGACTGGCGCCAGGACCGCTCGCGCGGCAGCGGCGTAAAGCCCATCAGCAATACCAGCACGCTGGCCAGAAATCCGCCGCGCACCGCGCCAAGACCGAACCCGAGCATGCGGTCCATGCCGCCGAGCCGGACCGCATCAACGCAGGCACGGATCACAAGGCCGATCACTGCCACGGCGACCAGCACCCCGACGAAGACCATCGCGTAGCCGCCGAACGACTCGGTAGCCGATGGATGCTTGCCATCGGCCAACCAGCGCGCGACCGAACCGCCGAACTGGAACGTCGCCCAGCCGGCCAGCAACCAAGACAGCGTGCCGACCACGATCGCGACAAAGCCACGCAGCAAGCCCAACAGGGCCGACACCAGAATGATGACGCCCAATACCATATCGATCATTGCCAACTTCTCCGCGCGGCGCGCGCGCCGTTGGTCCAACGTGGCTCGGTGTTCATTGCCTCCTCTCCATGGGTATGAGGCGGATCGGCAATCCAGCCGCTGCCGGCAGCGTACCGCCCGGAGCTAGCGCAGACATGCCGGCGCGCAAGCACGACAGTGTACGAACGATCCTGCGCCTGAGCACGAACCACACCGCCTGACCGCCACACAGTCGTCTTACGGATGCGGACGGACCATGCCGGAAATGCCGACCTTGGCCGCCACCTGGGCACGCAACTGTTCGGCATCGCCGCGATTGGCCACCGGGCCGACACGCACCCGATTGAGCTCGCCCTTGTCGGTGCGGACCTGCTCGACAAACGCGCTGAAGCCAGCGGCGCGCACTCGGTCGCGCAACGCGTCGGCGTCTTCGGCGCGACCGAAGGCACCCAGCTGCACCGCGAAACCGACCCCACTGGCGGCGGGCGCTGACGGCGCGGCAGGCGCCGCGGCGGCGGTAGGCTTGGCAGGTTCGGGCTTAGCCGGCTCCACCTTCGCGACTTCAGGCTTGGCCGGCGCAGGTTTAGACGCTTCAGCCGGCTTGGGCGCGACGGTCACCTGCTTGGCCGGCTCCGGAGGCAGGCGTTCGGTCTTGGCAGGCGCGGTCGTGCTGGCGGCGGCGATGCTGCTGCTCGGCTTTGCGGCAGGCGCAGGCGTCGGTGCGGCTGCCGATGCAGGCGCGGCGGCATGCGCATCCAGGGTCACCACCTGGGCGTTGACGTCGCTACGCACCTTCACTGCCTGCAGGCGCGCCGACTCTGCCTGCGCCCGATCGACATACGGCCCAACGCGCACGCGCCAGGCCGGGCGACCATTGATCTGGGCCTTTTCGCTGAAGCCCGGCAACTGCGCCTGCTTGAGCCGCGCGATCACCGCATCGGCATCGGCGCTGGTGGCATATGCGCCGAAATTCACCGCGTAGTTGCCAGCTGCCACTTCAGGCGCGGATGGCGCACTGGACGGATTGGCTAGATCGGCCGCATCGGGGTTGTCCTGCACCGCTGCCGGCGCAGTGGCGGCACCGCGCATGCCCAGCGCGCCGCCGGTGGGCGCACTACCCGGGGTGACCAACGGCAATTCGCGGGTTTCGAACGCGCCATTGGCAGGCGCTGCAGGGGCATGGAGCGGCACATCGGCCACTCCGCTCGACGGCGCGGGGCCCTTGACCAGCATCGGCAGGAAGATCACGGCAAGCGCCACCAGAACGATGGCGCCAATCAGTCGCTGTTTCAGAGCAGTATCCACGGAAGAGACGAGAGGCGGCGTGGCGGGGTGCCGCAGCGATTATAAGGCCGCCGCCCGGCTACCGAACCTGGTGGCCTGAATGAAGTGCCTGCAATGCGTCGACCACGGTATGAAACGAGCCGAACACCAGCACCCGATCGCCGGTTATGGTAGAAGCAAGCACCGCGCGCAGCGCGTTGGCAACGTCGTGATGGCACAGTGCCTGCGCCGCGGCAGTACCGCGCAAGCGCGCCTGCAGCGCCTCGGCCGACTGACCGCGTGCGTCGACCAGACCTGCCAGCACCCAGTGGTCGATCTGCGCGGCGACCGCTGCCACCACGCCCAGCACGTCCTTGTCCGCCAGTGAGGCGTAGATCGCATACGTGCTGCCAGCGTGCGCTTGCGCGCCCAGTGCAGCGGCCAGCGCGCGCGCAGCCTGCGGGTTGTGGCCGACATCCAGCAACACCTGCACGCCATCGACATCGATGCGCTGCAAACGCCCGGCCACCTGCGCGTTGGTGATGCCCTGCGCCCAGGCCGCATCGGGCACGTCTACCGGCAAGGCCTGCAGCGCAGCGATCGCCGCGGCGGCGTTGGCCAGTTGCACAGGTGCGTGCATGGCCGGCATCGGCAATTCCAGCGTCACCGCCATATCGCGCCAGCGCCACTGCTGCGCGTCGGATTGCTGCGCGTCGATCGGCTCGAAGAAATAATCGCTGCCGGCACGGATCGCGTTGGCGCCCAGTTGGTAAGCACGCCGCAGCACGCTCGACGGCGGGTCGATCTCGCCCAGCACCACCGGCTTCCAGGCGCGGATGATGCCGGCCTTCTCAGTGCCGATTGACTCGCGGTCTTCGCCCAACCAATCGGTGTGATCGATATCCACGGTGGTGATCACCGCCACATCGGCATCGATGATGTTGACCGCGTCCAGGCGTCCGCCCAGGCCGATTTCCAGTACCGCCAACTCCAGTTCGGATTGCTGCAACAACCAGAGCGCCGCCAGCGTGCCGTACTCGAAATAGGTCAGCGCGGTCTCACCACGCGCCGCCTCGACCGCCGCGAATGCAGCGATCAGTTGCGCATCGCTGGCCTCGTTGCCGTCGATACGCACGCGCTCGTTGTAGCGCAGCAGATGCGGCGAGGTGTAGGTGCCCACCTTCCAACCGGCGGCGCGCCCGATCGCTTCGATGAAGGCGACGGTGGAGCCCTTGCCATTGGTGCCGCCCACAACGATGACGTGCCTGGCCGGCACTTCGATCTGCAGGCGCGCAGCGACTTCGCGCATGCGCTCCAGCCCCATGGCGATGGTTCGCGGATGCTGGCGCTCGATGTGGGCGAGCCAGTCGGAGAGAGTGTGCATTGCGTTCAGGACAATGACTGTGCGTGGGAAAAACGCATTATCGCCGCTTTCCACGCCATGCAGCGCCTGGACGTGAAATCAAGCCTGCCGCATGCAGTTGCGCTGGTAGCCTGCGTTGCGGTTTGAATCGCAGAGCATCGTTGTCTTGGTCTAAGAGCAGCTAACAAAACGTAGCGAGCAGCCAGCGACATGGAAGCGACACAACGCCTTGCCTGGCATCCTGCAGCGTGATCACATGCCGCTCGATGTCTTCGTCCCTGGCCGGCTTGCGCAGGGTCTTGCCCGGTGTTGCCCTGATCGGCGAACGTCACCGTTTGGTCGGTGACATGGCGCTGGAGCCGTCGCCAGAGAGCACGGCACGCCAACCCCTACTGGATGCCCCATTCGCGGTCCACCAGCACCTTGGCCCGCTCGTCGATGGTCGCATTAGCGCGGGCTTCCTCCTGTTTGTACACCTGCAGGACTTCCTCTTCGGTGGTCACGCCCTTCTCTGCGTCCTCGGAGCTGGCGTTGCCAAGTGCATACGCGGATTCCACCGCTGCCCTCCCCTCCAAATCATGCACGGAAACGTAGGCCCGCAACGGCGGCCACATTTGCCGTTTCCCCGTCAGCTCGTTTGTGCTTTGGAGCAAATCGCGGCGCGACATCCCTAGATCTTTGATTGCCTCCTGCAGCAGCTTTAGCGCTTCCTCCTGCTGCAGCGCCCTTAGCGCCTGCTTCCTCTCCTCATTCAACTTCCGCAGCTCGTCCACCTGCCCCACCGGCGGCTCCACCGGCAGCTTCACCTGCTCATCCATATGCATGAGCTTGTGCTCCAGCATTTTAGAGAACGCGGTTCTAACGTCACCAAACACGGTCAGCCCGCCGCCGCCCACCCGCGTCATACCATCATCCACGTTCACGCGCTTGTTGGTGTGATCGCGCAAAAAGTCCTCGAAGACGCTTCGGAATGAGCTGGATTGGATGGCATGGGCCACCACCTTGTCCAGAAGCGGCATGTCGCTAGGTGTCATTGCTCTGCCGTAGTTCCGAGCGTTTTGCGCAATAGCCCGCGTCCATTTGTCGAAGCACTCCACCAGAGCGGGGTTCTTGGGTTCGATGCGCTCTAGCGCGCTCTTGAATTGGGGCACGCGGTTCCATGATGCCGTGGCCTGTTCGAGCTGACTCCGCAATCTGACGGCACGCCGATTTTCCGCAGCCTGCTCCTGCGCCCGCGCCGCCTCGGGGTGGCGGATCCGGTGCAACTGTATTTTCATATGAAGTGGCACCCTGATTTCGCAGTCAGCGGGAAGCCGAGCCAGGCACTGTGGAAGGGTCCGCATACCTGTATCGGTCAAGTCAAGGAGCTTCAACTGCGAGAGGTCCCCCAGGCTATCGGGCAAATCCATGAGATTTTTGCAGTTTCTCAGCGACAGTTCCTTCAGCCCGCTCAATTGCCCTATGGTCTGTGGCAATTGCGCCAGTTCGAGGTTGGAGGCCAGGTCGAGTTTTTCCAGCTTGTTCAGTTGCCCTATATTCTCTGGCAATTGCGTCAGAATGGAGTTGGAGGACAGTGTGAGCTCTTTCAACTCTTTTAGTTGGGTCAAGCTGTCTGGCAGGCGCTCCAGTGACTTCGAGCGCAGGGTCAATGACCGGAGCTGCTGCAACTTGCCGATGTCTTCAGGCAACTGCTGCAAACACTTTGATTTTAAAGTCAGCTGATACAACTGGCTCAGTTGCGTCACACTGGCTGGCAGACGCGTATATTCCCCCCCGATCAGCGTGAGGTCGCGCAGACTTTGCAGGTTTCCCAGGTCGTCCGGCAATTTCTTCAGTGGCAGCATGCTCAACTGCAGGGTATTCAGCTTGGGGAGGCGCGTCAACGACGATGGCAGCGTTTTCAGATTCGGCGAATTTCCCACCTCCAGATGGCGCAGCTCACCTAGCTGCCCCAAGCTTTCAGGCAGTGAGGTCAGCGAGGTCAAACACAGCGACAGTTTTTGCAGGCCATGCAGCATCTGACCGATGGCGTCGGGCAATGTCTCGGCAGGAAGGACTTCTATTTTAAGCGTGCTGCCTCTACTGGCGGCGGTACTTTTGAGCAAGTCGGCCACTATGTGTAGAGCAATCTCCGGGGTATTACCTACGCTGGGGTCGAACATGCTGACGCCAGGGATGTGTCCCACCTGTTCCGCCCTCGGCAGGCTGCGCTCGAGCCAGTCGTCGATTGCCTGCTCTACGGTGACCGGTGGGTCATCAGAAGACGTTCCAGCCGTCGCGACCGAAGGCATTGCCAAAATCGGCCGTGCCCGGGACAACCCCCCCGGTCTTGTAGCTCTGGGCTGAAATCTTGTAGCTCTGGGCTGAAAGCGGTTTGCCGATGGCGTGTCCGCGGGCGGCTGCGGCTGCGGCCGCGGCCGCGTGTTCGGCCGCGGCCGCGTGTTCAGGGGGGCGAGTATGCCCTGCTCCGCACCGGGAGATTCGCGTTGCGTGGCGTCTTCGGCAGGTGCGCCCCCTGTGGTGTCGGTTCGCTGACGAGAGGGCAGGAGGCGGCTGAAATTGCTGCGGATGTTGTTGAACATGGCGTTGTGCTCGGCGAGTTCAGCGGGATTACAGAGATCCCTGAAACCCCAGGCTAATTGCCAATTATGGCCATCGCGACGCGGAAGCGAAAACGTTACGTCACTATGCGAACCGGACGCTTGCCGATAAACACGCTCCACGCCGCGGGGGCGCCCGCGCGCGCAATCACCAAGTACGCGCCCCGCTTGGCCTTCAGCGCACTAAACGCCATGACACGTAGCTATCCATTCAGTCGGAATCTACTAAAGAGCTGGCGCTGGAGCCGGGGATACCTCAGTTCCAGGAACCGTCTTACCCAATAGACCATCTATTCAGTAACTTGCACACGATGGCGGCCGCTCTGGAGCGGGCGAAGGGAACAGAATTGACTGCGATAAATCGACGCAAATTCCCTCGCACCCCTTGTTTTATAAGGGTTTCCGCTAGGTAACGGATTAGTGAGTCTGGAGGGCACCCCAGAGGGGACACCACGACGCCTAAGGACTGCGCCGACACCGCAGATTTTTGTATCGCCCCCATTGACGAATTTTCGTCCTGTCATATCCCTACTTCCATCTTTCGATGGAAGTGACCCATGACCAGCAACCCTTCCGCAGCACTCAACGATTACATCGCCTCGCCCTTCGGCCTCCTGCATTTGGAAGGCATCCACATTGGCCGCTACCGTATTGACCTCGCTATCGTCCGAGGCCGGGAAGCCGCCATCAATCTCCAAGAATGCATCCTCGCCGCGCTCGACGAAACCGGACGGAAGAGCGGTCTGAAGAACAGCACGCGCTATCCTGCGCAGCTGCCCATGGGCACGCCGGCGCGCCCTCTGGCCAAGGAGATCGAGGATCATCTGGAGGACATGCGTCGCCGGCAACTGGAGCCCAAAACCATCCAGTCCACCGAGCGCACGTTGAAGCTCCTGCTTCTTACCTGCGGCAACATCTCCGCGGCTCGAGTGGACTATTACCACATCCAGGCGCTCTGGAAACTGCTGCGCTGGGCCCCAAGGAACCTGATGTCGGATCCACTGCTGAAGGACCTCTCCTTCGACGAGGCGATCGCGCTGGGGAAAGAGCAAGACGTGCCACCGCTGTCACCTGCCACGGAAGAGCGTCACCGCCGATTCCTTGTTGCCTTCTTCAACCACTTGGTCAACGGACAAGCCATTGACTTGTCACCGATGAAAGCCTTCCGGAAGCCCAAGGAAGATCACACCATCAACCCCGACAAGGCGATCCGCTTGTTCGAGGACGCAGACCTGCAAGCCATTTTTGACCCCGCGACATTCATCCCCTGGGCCAAGAAGCCGCAGTATTGGTGGGCACCGATGCTCGGCCTGTATACCGGTGCTCGCGTCAATGAGGTGTGCCAGCTGAAGTTGACAGACATCATCGAGGAGCGCGGGGTGTGGTGCATTGCTTTCCAGAAGACGTTGGACCAAGACCTGGCCGCAGACCCGAAGCGACGTCGGCGCAGCCGGCAAAGCATGAAAGGCGCTGGCTGCATGCGCGTCATCCCCATCGCCAAGCCGCTCTTGGAGGCGGGCTTCCTGGAGTTCGTGGAGGACATGAAGGAAACGGGCCATCCTCGGCTGTTCCCCCTGCTCTCTGCGGGCGTGAACCGCACGACGGGGGAAACCAACGCTCGCTACAGTCAGCAGTTCGTGGTGGACTTTGGGCGCTACCTGAAGAGCCTGGGCTTCCCCAAAGGCATCGGGTTCCATGCCTTCCGCCACACGCTGGCCACCGAGCTCGATGTCCAGGACGTTCCGGAGAAGGAGATTGCCCTGGTCACAGGCCACAGCACCGATCCCCGCGACCGGGTCCAGGTGCTGCGCAGGCACTACCTCCACAAGAAGCCTCAGGTGACGCGCAGCAAGCAGATCAGCGCTTTGGAGCTGTATCAGCCCAACGTGGACCTGCCGCGCTACCAGCGGGGGCAGTTCGACAAGTGCTTGGCTGATCCTAGCAAGTTCTACCCTTGAGGCGGACTTGCATACGCCGCGCAAACCGTGCTAAAGTTTCTCATACCAGCGACTAGGAGTAGCTCCGGTCTAATGTCTGGTCCCTAGGGCGTTTCATTTACTTACGCATGCCCGGTCGCAGGCCAACGCCCGACCGGGCATTTCGTTTGTGCAGTCCTAGCCAGTGATGGGCTACGCTTCCCTTCACCCCAGTGAGTGATAGGCCGCGCTTCATGACCCCACAGCCATTACACAAGCTGTTCGACGCCATGTATCACGGCAAATATCGCTTCGACGAGTTTTTGGCCTTTTCTCCCGAAGAGAACTACAGTCCGGTTATCTGGAAGACTCGCACCATCTATAAGCCGTCCAGAGTCCTGAAGGACTTCCACGCTTTTCTCAACGGCTTTGTTCTAGAGCACCTTCCTGTCAATACATCAGTCTCCTTTGCCTATCGCAAAAATGCGACCCTCACTCAGGCGGTGAAGCCCCATGCAACGAGTCGTGCATTCTTCCAGACCGATCTAGAACGGTTCTTCGACAGCATCACGACGCCGTTGATTCGCAGGGCTCTGTTGGAGAACGAGACACCCGTTGCCGACCTTGAGGATCATGTGGAACATGTTCTCCGGCTACTCACCATCGATGGCAAGCTGCCCATCGGCTATTCCACATCCCCGATCGTGAGCAACGCCTGCCTCCTCTCTTTTGATAGGCGACTGTCACAGATCAGCCATGACCGGGGATGGATTTACACACGCTATGCCGACGACATCGTGCTATCCACGCATGATCGCGCCAATCTATCGGATGCAACCTCCGTCATCGAGGGCTGCCTCGCCAGTGAACTTGGCGATGGATTCAAGCTAAACCTCGCAAAAAGCAAGCTGACAACGATTGGCCGGAAGATCAAGCTCTTAGGACTTGTGATTCTTCCTACAGGAGACATCGCCATCGACCGCGATGTTAGGAACCGTATTGAGTCGTGGATTCACTTCTATCTGAGAGATCGGGCGCGGTTACTGAAAATATTTGAAGAAACGCATAATGAAGGCATGGAAGAAGGTTTACAGCGCCTTAGTGGCTTCATCAGCTATGCCCACGCTGCTGACCCTGCCTATCTAGAGAAGCTCAGAACCAAGTTCGGCACCACCGTCATTGACAGCCTCCTACACAGGTCTGCCCAATGAGTCGCCTGCAGATAACGCTTGAAGCTATCCAGCACGTTGCTCATCTCCACCTTGACGTAGATCTCTCCAAGAACGGACTGATGTGCATGGTGGGCCGAAATGGCGCAGGAAAGACTACTCTGGTGAGGGCCCTACGGAACCTTTCAAACTCAGACACGTTCATACGAACCGCCACGCCTTACGCGTTCTCGGAGAAAAGCCGGATCGTCTACGACCTGGACGGCGAACAAGTGACTTTTGCCTATGACAGCAGGGTTCGCTCCCTAGACTGCCGAGGGAAAATCTCCAAGGAACTGCGCGAACTTGTTGCCGCAGAGCTCCCCATGCCATACGGAGCCCGGTTCAACTACTTTAAAAGCGCCAGCGAGGCTGACCAAGACATTCGGACATCCATAGCCTTGGAAACCTATCGCATCCCTGACGAGCTGATCACCTTCCTCAATGCGGTCTACGAGACCAACCGCTACTCCGCAATGGTCGAGGTCCGGGTTAGGGGGAAGAACTACTATGCTCTTGTCAGAGAAGATGGGACTTATATACGTGAGGATTACCTCAGCTCGGGTGAGCACTTCCTTATAAATCTTTACCGAACAATCAAGGGCACCTCAAAGCTTTTGGTGATTGACGAGATTGACCTGTCTTTGGACGCAGCCGCCCAAGCAAATCTACCCGGTTGGCTACGCGAGTTCTGCGCGGAATATGACCGCAAGATCCTCTTCACCACTCACTCTCTTGCGCTGATGCGCCAACTAGAGGCTGACGAGCTCTTCTACATGGAGGCAGAGTCTGACAGCGTCTCAATCAAACCCACGTCTTACAGCCATGCAATGCTGATGCTTTTTGGATTCGTCGGTTATGATAGATATATCGCGACGGAAGATAAGAAGCTCACCACCCTAGTTCACCACTTGATTAAAAAATACTGCCCAAACACTTTGCTAAATTACAAAGTTATTCACATTGGAGGCGCATCTCAGGTTGCAGCATTCATCGAAAGCAATGAGTTAGATAAGTTCCTAGCCACTCCTGAAAAGGTGGTCGCGTTCCTCGATGGCGACCAATACAAGGAGAGATACGCCCAACATGCGAGCATTCACACGATCCCTCTAAAAAGCGTTGAAAAAGCGCTCTGGGCGGCCAGGAGTGAAGACCCCGACTTCCCATTTACTACTCCGCGCGACAACTTTACCAGCGACAGAGACTTCGAAAGATATCTAATAGATAAGGGAATCGCTACGCAGGAGGAAATTTTCGATTATTTAATCGGAAGGCAAGAAATTGGCTTTCAGGAAATAAAGCAAATTTTAATCAACTTGTTACCTCCCCCTCACGGTTGAGCTCAGGAGAATCTTAGTGGGGTCAGGCCTTTAGCCTAGCTATTACCCGCCGCGTTCTCGCACGCTATCTCGTGCAAAGTCGCGCATCCGACGCACCAATTCCTCCTGCGCTGCTTCAGGCAGCTTCGACATTACCAAGATGGCCTCCGCCATTGGATCGCTGACGGCATGGAAATACGCCACCGGGAGCTCCAGCGCCTCAGCCAGCTTTGCCATACTTTCGTTGTCAGGCATGCGGTCCCCTCGCTCGTAGCGCGAAATCCTAGGGGCCGCCGAGTTCTGCTCCTCGAGCCCGAGAACAGCCCCCAAGGCGGCTTGGTTCATGCCCCGCGCAAGCCTGGCCTCACGAAGGCGACGGCCAAAGGTGTATGCGGGAGGCAGCGGAGCAGGCATGAAGACCAACGAAGGATGAATTGACCCCCAAGTCTGCCGCTTCCAATCCTGCGCTGCATTTGCCATATTTGCAAACACCGCCAAACGGGCGGTATTGCAGGGGTTTTCGATGAAGCACGCAGGACAAGGAGCGTTCGCGGCGCTCCTGGCGTTGACACTCGTCTCGCCGTTCACCGCCCACGCCCAGGACGCACAAGAACAAAAGCCCGGCTTCTTCCGTCAGCTCGGCAAAGGCCTAGCTGACACCGGGAAGCAGATGGTCGGCATCAAGCCGAACGCCAGCAGCAAGGCCGGCAGCCAGGGAACTGGCTCGATCTACACGCCCATCAGCGGTGCAGGAAAGCTGCCCGGACTCTTCAAGGGCGACAACCACCAAGCCGCCCAAGCCGGACGCCTAGATTGGCCCCGAGTGGCGCTCACGTTCACCGAGTGGGGCGCCTCCCTGCCCTGCTGGACCGCAGAGGCCCACATCTGGACCGACGTCCCCCCGATTTTGAGTAGCCCCCCAGTTTGGAGTCCAATTCCCTACCCCCAAGGAGATTGGACGTGAAGAAGCGTTTTACCGACGAGCAGGTCATCGGCTTTCTGCGCGAAGCCGAAGCGGGCGTGGCGATCAAGGACCTGTGCCGGCGCCATGGCTTCAGCGAGGCCTCCTACTACCTGTGGCGCAGCAAGTTCGGCGGGATGAGCGTGCCCGATGCCAAACGGCTCAAGGATCTGGAAGCCGAGAACAGCCGGCTGAAGAAGTTGCTGGCCGAGCAGCTATTCGAGAACGACCTGATCAAGGATGCGCTGCGAAAAAAGTGGTGAGCGCACCGGCGCGTCGTGCGCTGGTGCGCGAGTGGATTGGGTGTGGCGCCAGCGAGCGCCGCGCCTTGGCGGCGATCGGCATGAGCGCCAGTGCGCTGCGCTATTGCCCGCGCGAAGACCGCAATGTCGAATTACGCGAGCGCATCCTGGCGTTGGCGCATCGCCATCGCCGTTATGGCGTGGGCATGATCTATCTCAAACTGCGACAGGAAGGGCGCATCGTGAACTACAAGCGGGTGGAGCGGTTGTACCGCGAGCAGCAGCTGCAGGTCCGGCGCCGCAAGCGCAAAAAAGTAGCGGTGGGCGAGCGTCAACCGCTGCTGCGGCCAGCGCAGGCCAACCAGGTGTGGTCGATGGACTTCGTGTTCGACCGCACCGCCGAAGGCCGGGTGATCAAGTGTCTGGTGATCGTGGACGACGCCACGCACGAAGCGGTCGCCATCGAGGTGGAGCGCGCAATCTCGGGCCATGGCGCGACGCGCGTGCTGGATCGGCTCGCGCACAGTCGCGGTTTGCCGCAGGTGATCCGCACCGATAACGGCAAGGAGTTTTGCGGCAAGGCAATGGTCGCCTGGGCACATGCCCGTGGTGTGCAACTACGGCTAATCCAACCCGGCAAGCCAAATCAAAACGCCTATGTCGAATCGTTCAACGGCCGACTACGCGACGAATGCCTCAACGAGCACTGGTTCCCAACACTGCTGCACGCGCGCACCGAGATCGAATGCTGGCGACGCGAATACAACGAGGACCGACCCAAGAAGGCGATCGGCGGCATGACACCAGCTGCTTATGCCCAACATCTGGCCAACACCGATATCATCAACCCCGGACTCTAAACCCGACCGCTACTCAGGGCGGGGGGACGTCGATCTGTAGACAGATAGCGAAAGAGGCGGGGCGAACTTGGCTAGCGTTGCCACCCGGTCCGGCAAGCTCCTCCGGTCAATGTAGAACTTCTCTAGGACCGTCTGCCCAGTCCCGTGGCCAGTCAGCGCTCCAATCGCCGAAGCCGACACCCCGGCCTCGTCCAGCCGTGAGGCGATGGTGTGGCGGAACCCATGGAACCCCTGCCCCTTCTCCGAGACCCCTTGCCGCTTGATGTAGACGGAAAACTGCCGGCTCAACTGCCGCCCATAACCCAGCCCTGTCGAGTTGGGCAGGTCCGGGAAGAGACGCTCCACCCCAGCTTGCCGGGCCTCTTTCACGTAGTCCAAGAAGCCGCAATCGATCACCGGCTGAGCCAACGGGACGAAACGCCGGCTGTGCTTGTTCTTGATGCTCTGCTTCTTCCCGATCTTGCGGACGAAGAAGCCGGGCACGCCGTCGATGGTGTCGATGTCCTCCAGCCGGAGCTGCGCGATCTCGTTGACGCGCGCGCCCGAGTAGAGCCCGAGGATTGGCCCAAACCAGCGATGCGGATACTTCGACGCCCACTTTGGGAACTCCACCGGGTCAAAGATCGCCTTCAACTCGGCGTCCGTGAAAGGCGAACCCGTGTCTTCTGAGTCCGGCGTTGCGATCGCTCGGATGCCCGCCAGCGGGTTCACCGCCAGGTGTTTGCCCTCGACTAATGAGACCAGGAACACGCTCAACCGTTGCCGGTGCTTCGCCATGGTCCACGCCGCCGGTTCCGGTTCCTGGTTCTTCTTCGCCAGCTTGATGACTTCGGGCACCGACAGGTCTCGGTAGGCCGGCCGCTTGGTCGCATTCGAGGGCCAGTAACGCACGCCCTCAAAGAAGGCCCGCACGTGATCCTGGGTCAGCGATGCCACGGGCACGTTCTTGCCAAGGATCCCGGCAAACAGGCGCAGCGTGTGGCGGCTTTCGAGCACGGTCTTCTGATGCAGACGGGCCCCGGCCAGGTCCCTCAAATGATCGGCCATCGCCTTGGACAGCATCAGCGCCTTGGGTGCATCGCCGCCGCCGGATATGCGCTGACTGCCCTCGCGCAACTGTTGCCGACGCTTGGCCACCCTTGCCGCCATGACCTCAGTTGGCTCTGTCTGCCGCGCCCGCACCATTAGGTCTCCGAAGATCCCGGCATCGGCGGGGTTGTCCAGCTGCGCCTGAGCGATGCGCGTGCCATCCGGCAGCGTCACATCTTTCAGCGTCAGCTCTTTGATGTCCCCATTGCGAACCTTTTCCAGCAGTTCTTCCAGATCCACGGTCATCCCTTTCCGCATGGCATCGAATGCCATCGATAGTGCCATCCCCATCGTGGCCGCCGCCAGCCTGGCGTGGTCACCACGACGGTTTCCCAGCGATCGGACAAGGTAACGCGAGCCAATCATGGCTCGAAGATCGGTGGGAACAAAGAAGCGCGCATACAGGCCGGCTGAGCGCGAAATCATCAGAGGCTTGGGCAAGATTGATACCTCGATTGATACCTCAAGGGGCATCGCTCGGAATCATCAATCGGCCTAATTCTCCAACTCAATCAATCACTTGCGGACTGAGTGGAAGCTCTGGAGCGGGCGAAGGGAATCGAACCCTCGTCGGTAGCTTGGGAAGCTACAGCTCTACCATTGAGCTACGCCCGCGCGGCGTTGGCGGATTTTATGCGGGTGCAGGTGTCGGACGCAATGCGCAGACGTGACCAGAGCCGGTTGCCCGGCCCTGGTGTCTTGCGTGTGTGCTACGTGCCTGTGCGTCGCGTGCTTCAGAAGTTGCCGCTGAAGTTCACGAACAAGGTGGCGTCGCGGGCGCTGCGCTGGGCGGTGGTAGTGCTCAGGCCGAAGTTGCTCTGCAGGCCCCACAGGCCGGTGCGAGCACCAAGCACGACGGTCGCGTAGTTGCGATCGAAGTTCTGGTCCGGAACGGTGTACATGCCGACCTCCGGAATCGACTGCAGCCAGGCGCCGGCCTCCACGCCGTCCTTAAACTCGTGGTCGTAGGTTGCCTGCACATACGGCTTGACCGCAGCACCGTCCAGACGCACCTGGAATCCGATACGGCCGACCAGCGAGTCGATGTCCTGATCTGCGTAACCCAGTGCGGTGGAGCTTTGGTTGCTCTCGGTGTAGCCATCGAGCTTGAGCTTCTGCCAGGTCAGGCCGACCACCGGGCCGTACTTGAGGTTGCCCTCGCCCAGCGAGTAACCGGCGTTGACAGCGGCGGTGAGGTTACTGCCGTCCGGCGAGCCGCTGTGCACGCGCGTGGCTTGCCCGAGCTGCACTTCGCGGTCGACATCGTAGCGCAGGGCGCTGTAGCTGACCTGCGCATTGAGCCACACCGGGCCGGTGTACCAGCCGAAGAACACGCCCAGGGTGGTGTCGTCCTGCTTGAAGCTGCCGTTACGGTTGCCGAAGTCCGCGTCCATGCTGCCGAAGCCGGCAAAGCCGCCGAACACCAGGTTACCGGCGCTCCAATCCACACCGAACAGACCGGCAGGCGCCATGCCATCGTAAAGATCGGCGTGGGCGTAGCGCTGCATGTCGCCACGCACGCTGCCCCACCAACGCGGGCCATCGGCGTCCGGCTTGCCGTCGAGATGCCACGCCACCTGATCGGCGAGCGCACGACCGCCGGCTTGTGCGGAATGCGTTAGCACCTGCTGCAAACGCGGCGCTTCCAGCAGCGAGATGGCGTACTGGCCCAGGATCTGATGGGCCGCGGTGGTCGGGTGGACACCGTCGGAAAACACATACGTGTTCGCTGCATCGGCAGCGACCAAGCTAGTCGGGTTACATGCCGGTAGTGCCACGGCCGGATTGCACGCGGTGCTGGTGACGTTGCTGAAGCCGTAGGTGCCCGGGCTGGCCACTACTTCCTGCAGGATGTGGAAGGTGTCGACTGGAATCACCCGCAGGCCGGCCGAACGCAGGCCGTTGAACAGTGCGGTGTTGTAGGCGGTCGCGGCGGCAGTGCCCTGTGCCATGGTGGTGGCACCGCCGGCACGGAAGCGCGGGGTGATGCCCACGTCCGGAATGGTCGGCACCATCACGTAACGCGCGCCGGCAGCCTGCAAGGCACCGACCGCACCGACCTGAGCGGCGACCGCGTTGCCGATGATGGTCTGCGCCTGCGCCGGTGCTGCAGCGGCAGCCAGCAGGTCGTTGGCGCCGCCCCACACAGTGTAGAGCGCGTTCGGGTTGGCCTGGCCACCGTTGGCGGTCAGATAGGTATTGATCTGGCTGGTCACCGAGGGCGCAGCGCCGAGTTGGCTGGTCGAACCGGCCTGGATGCGGGCACCGCCGGCAGCGTAGTTGTCGCCGGTCTGGCCATTGCCGTTGGGCGCGGCATTGGTGCCGAAGTGGTCGGCCACATACTCGGCCCAGACCCAGCCTGGGTTAGTCGTGAACTTGCCAGTGACCGCGCGCGAGGCGGCCGGCAGTAGCGGGTTGTAATAACCGCTGTCGGTGAGGCTGTCACCGAAGAACAAGGTCTGGTCGAATGCAGACGCGGCCATTGCCGGGCTGGCCGCCAGGGCAATGGTCACCGCCATCAGGGAACGGATCGGACGAAGGGTTGAAGCCATGGGGAATGCCTGCTCAAGATGGAGTGGAACTGACCCGGACCAGCACACGTACGCCAGCAAATGGCACGTGATTTCACCCGCGCCGCCCGCGCTTACGCTGCATTGCCGCGCAATGCAAAAACGCACGCCGTAGCGGCACGCGATGCAACACGCGATGCAACAATGATGGCATGAACATCAAACTCAACGGTAGCACGCGCGACATTCCCGACAACTTGCTACTGGCCAGCTTGCTGGAGCAGGAAGGCTTGTCACAACGACGCGTCGCGGTCGAAGTCAATGGCGAAATCGTGTCGCGTGGACGGCATGCCACCCACCATCTACGCGACGGCGATGTGGTGGAGATCGTGCACGCGCTGGGCGGCGGTTGATGCCGCGCGCAGATCGGCGCATCTGCGCCCGATCGGTGATAATTGCCCGATGACGAATCACGCCCCCTCAGATGCGCTGGTCATCGCCGGCAAACCGTATCGCTCGCGCCTGCTGACCGGCACCGGCAAGTTCAAGGATCTTGACGAAACCCGCCTGGCCACAGAAGCGGCGGCTGCGCAGATCGTCACCGTGGCGATCCGCCGGGTGAACATCGGCCAGGACCCGAACGCACCCAGCCTGCTCGACGTGCTGCCGCCGAATCGCTATACGCTGCTACCCAACACCGCCGGCTGTTACACCGCCGACGATGCAGTGCGCACCTGCCGGCTGGCGCGCGAGCTGCTGGACGGCCACAATCTCACCAAGCTGGAAGTGCTCGGCGACGAGCGCACGCTGTACCCGGACGTGGTGCAGACCCTCAAGGCCGCCGAGCAACTGGTCGCCGATGGCTTCGAAGTGATGGTCTATACCTCCGACGATCCGATCCTGGCCAAGCGGCTGGAAGAGATAGGCTGCGTGGCGGTGATGCCGCTGGCCGCGCCGATCGGCTCGGGCCTGGGCATCCAGAATAAGTACAACCTGCTGGAAATCATCGAAAATGCCAAGGTGCCGATCATTGTCGATGCCGGCGTTGGCACGGCCTCCGATGCAGCGATCGCGATGGAGCTGGGCTGCGACGGAGTACTGATGAATACCGCCATTGCCGGAGCGCGCGATCCGATTCTGATGGCGAGTGCGATGCGCAAGGCGATCGAGTCGGGGCGCGAGGCGTTTCTGGCTGGGCGGATTCCGCGCAAGCGGTATGCGTCGGCATCCAGTCCGATCGATGGTGTGATTGGATGAGTGGGTGTTTTGAATTGGCGTTGTATTCGATGAGCTGTGATTGGCATTGCCTCGTGTCGGATGCTGCCGTTGCTCGACTGCGCGCGGCTGCGGGCGCACCCTCACGCCAACCCATCTGTCGTTGGAGAGTGGCTTTTATCGTCTGACATGACCGACTTTCATGACTGATCCTTTCACCAGCGCAGGCGCCAAGATGCCGCCCAAGCCCTTCACCATCGAAGAGGGGCGCCGGCAGGTGCGTAGCTTCGTGTTGCGTCAGGGCCGCTTCACGTTGGCGCAGCAGCGTGCGTTCGATGCGTTGTGGCCGCGCTTCGGCCTGGACTACACCGGCACGCCGCGCGATCTGGATGCGGCCTTCGGCCGTGCGGCGCCCAGGGTGCTGGAGATTGGTTTTGGCAATGGCGCAGCGTTGCGCTTTGCCGCGCAGCAAGATCCCAGCCGCGATTACATCGGCATCGAGGTGCATGCACCAGGGGTCGGTCGGCTGCTCAATGCGTTGGACGACGATGGCAGCACGCATGTACGCCTGTATCACCACGATGCGGTGGAAGTGCTAGCGCATGAGATCGCCGATGGCGCCCTGGACGAAGTGCGCATCTATTTCCCGGATCCATGGCATAAAAAGCGTCACAACAAGCGCCGTCTGATCCAGCCCGCGTTTGCGCAACTGCTGGTGCGCAAGCTGCGCGATGGCGGCCGCTTGCATACGGCCACCGACTGGGCCGACTACGCCGAGCAGATGTGGGACGTGCTCGATGCCACCTCTGGCTTGGTCAATCGCGCCGGCCCACGCGGCCACGTCGAACGCCCCGCTTGGCGCCCGCAGACCCACTTCGAAAGCCGCGGCCAGAAACTCGGCCATGGCGTGTGGGATCTGCTGCACGACCGCGATTCGGGAGGGGGGATTCGGGATTTGTAACAGCGCTTCCCCGCATACTCGACGCCGTCGTCGCCTTACGCATCCCCACTTCCGAATCCCTGCCCCCAATGGACACCGCGCTGACGCTGACCACCGATATGAAGCTCGTACTCGGGCTGGTCGGTTTCACGATGGCGATGTTTTTGTTCGAGCGCATCCGCGCCGACGTGGTGGCGTTGATCGTGTTGGTGGTGTTGGGTGTCACCGGGCTGGTTGCGCCGGAAGAACTGTTCGGTGGTTTTTCCGGTAATGCGGTAATGAGCATCATCGCTACCACCATTCTGGGCGCGGGGCTGGAGCGCACCGGTGCGTTGAATCGATTGGCGACCTGGTTGCTGCGACGTTCGCATGGCAGCGAACAACGCTTGATGATGATGACATTGGCCATCTCCGGCTTGAACTCGTCGTTCATGCAGAACCCATCGGTGATGGCCTTGTATCTGCCAGTCGCCTCACGGCTGGCCACACGCACCGGCCTCACCTTGCAGCGCATGTTGCTGCCGATCGCCGCAGCCATTGTGATGGGCGGCGCGCTTACCATGGTGGGTAATTCGCCGCTGATCCTGCTCAACGATCTGCTGGTCTCGGCCAACAACAACCTGCCCTCGGGCATGGCCAGCATCGAGCCGTTGACGATGTTCGCGCCGCTGCCCATCGGTGTAGCGTTGCTGATCGCGGCACTGCTGTACTTCCGTTTTTACGGCGACCGAAAGCTGATGGAAGAAGAGCGGTTGATCAACGAAGGAGTCACGCCATCGCGCACCGAAAGCTATTTCGCCAAGACCTACGGCATCGAGGGCGACGTGTTCGAACTCATCGTCACCGCCGAGAGCCCGTTGGTCGGCATGACCCTGGGCGAAGCCGAAGCGTTGCACGACGCGCCTCTGCTACTTGCGCTTAAGACAGGGAACGACACCCGCCTGGCGCCGCCGGCCGACATGCGCATCTGGGTCGGCAGCGTGCTCGGTGCGATGGGGCCGCGCCCGGAAGTGGCCGATTTTGCGCAAAACCAATTCCTGCGCATGTCCTCGCGCTTGCGCAACCTGGGCGATTTGTTCAACCCCAGCTTGGCCGGTATTTCAGAGGCGCTGATTCCGCCCAACTCGCGGCTGATCGGCAAGAGCGCCGGCGAATTGCGACTGCGCAAGCAAAGTGGCATCAGCCTGCTGGCGATCAACCGCGACAAACAGGTGATACGCGAGGACGTACGTAACGTGCCGCTGCGTGCCGGCGACATGCTGGTCTTCCACAGTATCTGGCAGGATCTGGCGCAGGCAGCGGAAAGCCACGACTTCGTGCCGGTCACCGACTTTCCCAAAGGCGAGCAGCGCCCGCACAAGTTCAAGATCGCGATGGCGATCTTCGCCTTCACCATCCTGATCGCGCTCAGCTCGCACTTGCCGGTGGCGTTGACGCTGATGACCGGCGTGGCCTGCATGCTGGTCAGCGGCGTGTTGCACATGGATGAGGCCTACGCGTCGATCAACTGGAAGACCATCTTCATGATGGCCGGGCTGATTCCGCTCGGCTGGGCGATGGACAGCAGCGGCACTGCGGCCTGGGTGGCCGGCCACACCATCGACCGCCTGCCCGAAGGCATCCCGGTGTGGGTGCTGGAAATCAGCTTGGCGTTGCTGACTACCGCGTTCTCGCTGGTGATCAGCCATGTCGGCGCGACCATCGTGATGGTGCCGATCGCGGTCAATCTGGCGCTGGCGGCCAATGGCGATCCGACTGCGTTCGGACTGATCGTGGCGTTGTCGGCATCCAACAATCTGATGACCGCGTCCAACCCGGTGATCTCGATGGTGGCTGGCCCGGCCAACTATCAGCCGCGCGCGTTGTGGCGCGTGGGCGCGCCGCTGTCGCTGATCTACATCGTGGTGATGGTGTCGATGATCAACCTGATGTTCTGGTGGGCGGCACGCTGAGTCGGCGTCTTGGTCGGCGGTAGCGACAGGCGCGAATGTGTGCGCAGATGGATGATCGACATCCATTCAGATCGGCAACCTATCCAAGCAATACGTGCTCTCCCTCAATGCGCACCGGCACCGTCAGCAGCGATTGACCGCGGCACGGGCCGCTGATGCATTCGCCACTGCTAAGCTCGAATGCAGCGCCGTGCGCGGCGCAGACCAAGTGGCCTTCCTTGGTTTTGAGGAACTGTCCCGGCCCCCAATCCAGGCGGCGGCCAGCATGCGGGCAGATGTTCAACCAGGCACGTACCTGCGCGCCTTCGCGATACAGCAACAGCGACTCGACGCAGCCATTCCACACTGCGTCGACTTCCAGAAATCCGGCGTCGGGAATCTGCGCCAACTCGGCAAGCGTGGTGGGCGATGACGAGGACATGGAGGCTGCTGATCAAAGACGGATCTCGATTGTGGCATGCGTCTTTCGCGCTCAATGCGAGGCGGCTGCGGCACGGCAAGCGCGTGACGGAGAAAATACGCCATGCCTGCAACTGGCCACAACAAAAAATGGCCTGTATGGTCTGCGCAGGATGCGTAATCGCACTAGCGGAATGAAGGTTGACTTAACGAAGTTTTTACTCAATGACATGAAACCGCAACGATACTGTGAGCCTGTTTCCTGCTCGGCAGCTCACCGCCATGTCTGCACGCATCTCTCATTTCGGCAACCTCAACCATCTGTTTGCGCCGCGCAAGCCACGTCACCCCTTGGTGCGCCTAGCAGCCGGCTTGGCCGGTCTGGCCATCCTTGCGGTATTGATTTTCTTCAGCGTGTTCGTTGGCGCGGCGATGATCCTGGGCGGCATCGCCTGGAAGATGTTGAGCAAGTCTAACCGCCGCACGCCGCAACAGACGCGCGTGGTCGAGGCCGACTACCACGTGGTACGCAAGTCCGCGTTGCCGTTGTCGAACTGAGCGACGCTGCGCGCATGGCGGTTCCGTCATAGACAGCCAAATGCATGCCAGCCAAACGGCTAGACTCACGCGTCCGGTTTCTTGAGGATGCACGCATGACCCACGATGTGTTTCCCGCCGCCGATGTTCCGCGTATTCCGGTGGTTGGTGGCGGCAGCTTCCCGGTGCATCGCATCTACTGCGTTGGCCGCAACTTTGCCGACCACGCGCGCGAGATGGGCGCCACTGCGCCGGTATCGAAAGCCGAGCGCGGGCAGCCGACCTTTTTCATGAAACCTGCCGATGCGATCGTGGTTGGTCACGGCGACCACATCCCCTACCCGCTCGGCACCAAGGAACTGCAGCACGAAGTGGAGCTGGTGGTGGCATTGGGCAGCGATGCGCCCGCAGGCGAGTTGCCGGTGGATCAGGCCGAGCGCTTGATCTACGGCTACGGCGTGGGTCTGGACCTGACTCGCCGCGATTTGCAAGCGGCTGCCAAGGCCAAGGGCCTGCCATGGGATATCGCCAAGGGCTTTGATCGTTCCGCGCCGATCAGCGAGTTGGTACATGCCGGCGAAGTCGGTGCACTGAGAGGCGTTGAACCTGTCGCTGGAGGTCAATGGCCAAGTGCGTCAGCAGTCGTTGCTGGATCAAATGATCTGGAACGTGCCGGAGATCCTGCATGAGCTCTCAAAACTCTATGCGTTACGCGCAGGCGATCTGATTTTCATGGGCACACCGGCCGGTGTCGGTCCGTTGCTGCCTGGCGATCAATTCAGTGCCCGCCTGGAAAACGTCGCCGAGCGCCACGGCATCATCGCGGGCTGACATCGGACCCGATATGATCTTGCCGCGGCAGTCGGTCCGCGACCGCATCTGGAGTGCGATATGGGAATGGTCAGCGAATTCAAGCAATTCGCGATGCGCGGCAACGTCATCGACCTGGCGGTCGGTGTGGTCATCGGTGCAGCGTTCGGCAAGATCATCACCGCGCTGGTGGAGAAGATCATCATGCCGCCGATCGGTTGGGCCATCGGCAATGTGGATTTCTCGCGCCTGGCGTGGGTGCTCAAACCGGCCGGCGTGGATGCCACCGGCAAGGAAATCCCGGCGATCGCCATCGGCTATGGTGATTTCATCAACACCGTCGTGCAGTTCCTGATCATTGCCTTTGCGATCTTCCTGGTCGTCAAGTTGGTTAACCGCATCACCCAGCGCAAGCCGGATGCACCGAAAGGCCCGAGCGAAGAAGTGCTGTTGCTGCGTGAGATTCGCGACTCGCTCAAGAACGACACGCTCAAGCCGCCGGGCGCGCTGTAAACGGATATAGCAAGCGAACATATCCAAAGTCGTCACGACTTCGCGCAGAAGGGTAACGTTTCAGCAGAAGGGTGACGTTTCGCACGCGTACGGTGGACCTCGCGCCGATAAGTTCTTGGTAGTGCGGTGCCCAAGCGCGCCATCCCCGTGGTGGCCTTCGCCAACGAACAGCAAGGCGAGTACTCCGGCAAGGCGCATACCGCATGCGCACGACAAGAATGCCACGGATCTGGCGCTTCACCAGATCGGCGCAGAGAGCAACTTCGGTGCTGGGCGCATTCATGCGCTCAACACCGGCTCTGCGGCGACGCAAGCCTCGTGCGCGGCGATGCAGGAGATTGCCGAGGTGCTCGCACCGCTAGATATCGCGCATGCCTCTCAATGGCAACCAAGTGCTGGTAGAAAAATGCGGCGCCATCCGCCAAACCAGCTGCCGCCGAATGTCTGTCCGCTGCCGGCGTGGACAGCGTGATCCTGCCGCCGCCGTTGGTTCCAGGCCATTGGGAAAGCGACCTGATCAAGGGGATGTTCAATCGTTCCTGCGTTGGCCCATTGGTGGAGCGCAACACGCATTTTGTCGTGCTGTGCCGGATGATGGATGCACGGCCGCAGATGCACTGGAAGGGTTTACCCGCTAGATGAAGACCCTTCCCGCATCGCCAGGAAAAAACACGCATGACCTTCCGTTTCAACCGAGCGATGTCGATCGCCCGCCCTATCGCTGCGCTCTTCGTTTGCGCAATCGCTCCCGCCAGCGTTGCAGCCACGCTGCTGCCGCCCTCGATTTCGGCAATCCGCGATCGCAACATCGATACGCTGATGCCGCGGTTGCTGCAGACGCCGGCAACTGCGCGCGTGGCGACCGCCCAAGCCGATACCTTACAACGCAGCACCACCTCGGCTGCGCGGGCATTCCCGCAGGTTACGCGCGATTTCAAGCAGTTTCTGGATGCGCAGGCGCAAGTCAGTTACGCCACCCGTGACGCAACGGCCAAGGTCGCCCACCAGACCGCGTTCGCCGAAATGCAACGCTATCTGTTCAATCGCTACAACGGGCTGACCGTAGTCAGCAGCTTGCACCAGGGCACGCAGGTGTTCGACTGCATTCCTCAGGCACAGCAACCGAGTCTACGCAACGACAACCATATCGCGCAGCCGCCAAGCATCGTGTCATTCAAGACACCAAGCGGATCGGGCTCAGTTCCACAGCGCTGCGCTGCGGGAACGATCCCGTTGCAGCGTATTGGAATCGCTAATCTCACTCGCTATGCGGACTTGAACGCCTTTCTGCATGCAAACGCACGGCCTGTCTCTGCTACGCCAGCGGCAGTTGCCCCTGCCGCAGCGTCCGACGCGCATTTCTATTCCTTGGTCTTCCTGGATACCGCCGGCACATCGGTCACAGGCGCAGGGGCCGACATCAATCTGTGGGCGCCTGCATTAAGCAATGCCGACGAGACGCAAACCATCAGCCAGATATGGATCGTTGGTGAAAGCGCAAGCAAGCAGATGCAAACGCTTGAAGTAGGCTGGGAGATACAACCTGCCGCGGGCTGGGGCAACAAGCCGATCATCTTTGCTTATTCCACCAAGGACGAGTACGTCAAGACCGGTTGCAATAATCTAGATTGCAGCGATTTCGTGCAGACCAGCACACAACATGTCTTAGGCGCTCAGCCAGCCGCCGGATTCAGTACTGCGGGCTGCAAGCAGACCATACTAGGCGTGGAGTTTCAACGCAACACAGACGGCAACTGGTGACTGCGCCTGGATGGCGAGTGGATTGGCTATTACAAGGCGGCGTTGTATTCGGGCGATCTAGCCAATGGGCGTGTTGCGTATGTGAGCGCAGGTGGCGAAATCTCGACCGATAGCGGTGCGGCGAGTCCGCGCATGGGGAGTGGCCAGTTCGCAGCAGCAGGCTATCGCCAGGCCGCGTTCCAGGCCAACCACTTCTACCGCGATGCGGCAATGACAGCCCATCCCGTGCAGCGCCTGTCTTCGCTGAATGTGTTGCACCCGTCGTGCTACACGCTGGCGATTGTGGGCTACGCCTATCCGTATGCATTGAGCGCCGGCATCACCCGCACCACGTTGTCGCCGGAAATGCAGAACGGTGGCTTCTACTTCGGTGGGCCTGGCTGCGCACGTTGAGTTGATTTGATCGTGCGCACTGTTTGAGTACGCGCGATCCACTATGGCAAATTCACGCCTGCACACACGGCAGGACGTGCATCCTTGAGGTGTTGCACTCCACTAGCAATGAACCGCAATGCCGCCGCGTGTATGGGCGCAAACACCGGCCATGACGGCAGGCCCTTGGCATTCGGGTTGCCACGCTGTACGAACGCAGCCCAATAACGCTGCAGGCTCACCGGAAGCTGGCCGATCGAAATCCTTGAACAGGAATGGCAGCTCGGCGCTATGCGTCACCTGGCCGCCCGACGCGGCGTTATCCAACTTGAGCAATTGCTCAACCGGCAGCGCACATAGTTGCATCCGGCGCGTTGCGGGATCATCGATGTCTGCACGCTTGGCGATGCTGACACTCAACGCGCTTGTCTTACAGGCTGCGTGCCGGCAGCCCGAAGTCGGTGGGGGTGGCGCTCTGCTCGATCGCTGCGGAAAACAGGCCGCGTTCGAGCGGGCTGAGCATCAACAAATCCAAGTCCTGAGCACCGGCCGATTGCCCGGCAATAGTGACTCGCGCAGGATCGTCACCAAACTGTCCGATGTTATCTTGCCACCATTGCAGTGCAGCGATTTGATCGAGCAAGGTGTAATTCCCAGCGGCTTCATTGTCGCCATCGCGCAGTTGGATAAATTCTAAGAGCGGCTAACAAAACGTAGCGAGCAGTCGTCAGGTGGATGCGGACGGGCAGAGCAACCGCAGTGTACGAGTGGTAAATGCAAATTCCGAGCACCGGCCGCGCCCGCTTAATGGCTGCGCAGTCGTTTTGTTAGCCACTCTTATTCTTTGGGACGTTGCGCATGCACCTGTTGTGGGCGTTGCAACCACACAACGATGCGCTCACGCATGTCGATGTCTACCTGATCGAGTTTGCGTTCGATGTCGCGCACGACTCGTCCCTGAACTGTGCGTTCAAGCGTACCGATAGTGCGCGCCGGCCCCGCCAGCAGCCGCAATGGCCAGCAAGCGCGGCAAAAGCGCCTGTTCCAACCCGGTCTACGGCATTCCTCAGCTCAACTGCGCCAGTGGACGACGCAGATCGATCTGGTTCTCCAACCGCGAACGATACAACTCTTCGGCGCAGATACGCTCAGCAGCAGGACGGCGTGTACGCATGGGCGGAAACTCCCAGAAACCAGACCTCAGCGTAACGAAAACCACGCCTGTGCGGCCTGTAAAGCGTTGTGGTGATTGGGTGTTGAGGGTTTTTCAGAGAAAATCAATTACGCCATCGGCGACAACAGAAGGTTCGGGACCAGCTATTTGTACGGCAGTGGTTTGCGCACCAGTGCCCAACGGCGGCGAGTTGCCCTCGTACTTCCAGTTGCACCTGAGCGCCGGGGACTACTCCGGGCTCGGCACGCACCCGCTGCATGCGCAACTGGCAGTCCTCAACGTGCTCGATTGCAGCCTACCAAGCTGCGCGATGGCGGTGGCATCGACGCGTTCGCGCCGCAATGGGCATCAGACCGTGGCGCCTACCTCAGCCTGCAGCAGGACTTCTGATGGAGGCCGGAGGAACAGCAGGATGGACTTGGTCATCCGGTCCCTCCTACTGCTGGATTCATTGAGCAGTTTCTTACCGCTTCCGTCTACGCGACGGAAGCCTTTCACCAACTCAGTGATGCACCGAACTAGGCCGTGCCTTGAACCCTGCGTACAGCGCCCACAGCGCTAGCGCCACAAACCACACCATACTCCACATCGGCATGCTCAGGCCCAAAAAGCGCCAGTCGATATTGCCGCAGTCACCGGTGCCGGTCAGCACAGTGCGGAACACTTCGAACGGCCCCATCGTCTCGCCCAAAAAGTTCAGCGGCGGCCCGCACGAAGACATCATGTCCTTAGGCCGGATCTGCACCCAAACATGCCGTGCAGCGATGCACATGCCCACGCCAGCAACAATGGAGCTCAGCACGCTGTAGACCTTTCGCGTGCTTGCGGCCCGCGGTCCATACAATGCGCCCAACAAGAAAAAGACTGCCAGCGCCGCAAACGCGATCCGCTGGAAAATGCACAACGGGCACGGCTCAAGTCCAAGATGTAATTGCACATAGATCGCGTAGGCCAGCAGTCCTGCGCATGCAAGAAAGCCCGACAAAAACCGCGCGCGAAAACCCCAACGAAATAGATTCATCGTTACCGTTTGCCTAGGACCAAGCGACCAATTATCAGCCATCTGCGCTGCCATGACCACGGACGCTCGGGGCTGCCGGGTCGCATGCCGCTAAGAGCGGCTAACAAAACGTAGCGAGCAGTCGTCAGGTTGGTGCGGACGTCGCGAAGGAACCGGAGTGTACGCCTGGTAGATCCCAATTCCGAGCACCGGCCGCGCCCGCCTGACGGTGAGCGCAGTCGTTTTGTTAGCCGCTCTAAGCACCCTTGGCACGTCTGACGCAGCGACCTTTACCGCGTCTCTTGTTTGCTGCAGCATCCAGCAACAACAGCACGACACAACAGAAATCATATACCCACTCGCCCTACTGCCACGTCGCATTGGTTGAACGACTGCTTCGATATACACGCCTCGACCATCCACCCACATTCGACACTGCCAATAAAAAA
This sequence comes from Xanthomonas fragariae, assembly GCF_017603965.1. Taxonomy (NCBI): domain Bacteria; kingdom Pseudomonadati; phylum Pseudomonadota; class Gammaproteobacteria; order Lysobacterales; family Lysobacteraceae; genus Xanthomonas; species Xanthomonas fragariae. The sequence continues at coordinate 3,260,946 of NZ_CP071955.1, forward strand.
AACCCGGCGCGAGCCGGGCTTTTTCGAGAATCTGTACGAAGAGCGAACCGATTACTCAGCCACTTCCTCGGCGAAGACCGGACGGTCGACCAACTCGACGTATGCCATCGGAGCATTGTCACCAGCACGGAAGCCTGCTTTCAGGATGCGCAGGTAGCCGCCGGGACGGGTCGCATAACGCGGGCCCAGTTCGACGAACAGCTTGCCCACTGCTTCCTTGTCGCGCAGGCGAGCAAACGCCAAACGACGATTGGAAACGCCATCGACCTTGCCGATGGTGATCAGCGGCTCGGCGACGCGACGCAATTCCTTGGCTTTGGGCAAGGTGGTCTTGATCAGCTCGTGCTTGAACAGCGAAGCGGCCATATTGCGGAACATCGCTTCGCGGTGCGCGCTGGTGCGGTTGAACTTACGACCGGATTTCAGGTGACGCATGAGTGTGATTTCCTAAAGAATATTGAGACTACTGTAGAGACGTTGTCGCCATCCTGGCGCTATTGAATGGACTGCGGTTGGTCCGAGCCGGCCGTCCTTTGACCGGATGTCACCGCGGGCTTTGGCCCGTCGATGTGGAAAAAACAGCATGGGCACCCGAAGACACCCATGCCTTGATGCATTAATTAACCAAGCATGCCGTGCTGGGCGACACCGGCCGGCGGCCAGTTCTCCAGCTTCATGCCCAATGCAAGGCCGCGCTGTGCAAGCACCTCCTTGATTTCGGTCAGCGACTTCTTGCCAAGATTCGGGGTCTTGAGCAGTTCCACTTCGGTCTTCTGAATTAGATCGCCGATGTAGTAGATGCTCTCGGCCTTGAGGCAGTTGGCCGAACGCACAGTCAGCTCGAGGTCGTCGATCGGGCGCAGCAGCACCGGATCCACGCCGCTGGCAGCCGGCTTGGCCGCACCGCGATCGCGATGGGTGAAGTCACCGAACACCGACAGCTGGTCGCTGAGGATGTCGGCGGCAGTACGCACTGCTTCCTCTGCATCTATCGTGCCGTTGGTCTCGATATCGATCACCAGCTTGTCGAGGTCGGTACGCTGCTCGACGCGTGCAGCTTCCACAGCGTAGGCGACGCGACGCACTGGCGAGAACGACGCGTCCAGCATCAGGCGACCGATGGTGCGGGTCTCTTCGTCTGGACGACGACGTGCAGCAGCCGGCTGGTAGCCGAAACCGCGCTCGATCTTAAGGCGCATGTTCAACGCCGTATCTTTGGTCAGATGGCAGATCACGTGGTCGCCGTTGATGATCTCAACGTTGTGATCAGTCCTGATGTCAGCCGCAGTGACCGTACCCGGACCCTGCCTGGACAACGACAGCGTCGCGCTGTCGCCACTGTGCATACGAATGGCCACGTCTTTCAGGTTGAGCAGGACGTCAAGCACGTCTTCCTGCAGCCCTTCGACCGTGGTGTATTCGTGCAGCACGCCGTCGATCTCGACCTCGGTGATCGCAAAACCCGGGATAGACGACAACAGCACACGACGCAGGGCATTGCCCAGCGTGTGCCCGTAACCGCGCTCCAACGGCTCGATCACGACCTTTGCGCGGTTGTCGGTAAGACGTTCGATCTGCGGACCACGTGGGCGCAGAACTTGGTTGGCGGTAACCGTCATGTTGCGGGGTCTCCTGCGAACCTCCGGCAGTGCCGGAGGCTATCCAATGTGAATTACTTCGAATACAACTCGACGATCAGCGCTTCGTTGATATCCGAAGGCAGGTCGGCGCGATCCGGAACAGCCTTGAACACGCCGCTGAACTTCTTCGAATCGACTTCAACCCACGACGGCGTCATGTCGTGCTGCTCAGCCACGGTCAGGGCTTCCTGCACGCGGAGCTGCTTCTGTGCCTTTTCCGACAGCGCGATCGCATCGCCAGCCTTAATCTGGTACGAGGCCAGATTCACCGACTTGCCATTGACTAGCACGCCACGGTGGGACACCAACTGGCGCGCTGCCGGACGGGTGACGGCAAAGCCCATGCGGTAGCAGACGTTGTCCAGACGGGTTTCCAACAACTGAAGCAGGTTCTCGCCGGTGTTGCCCTTCTTGGTCGAGGCCTTCTTGTAGTAGTTGCGGAACTGACGTTCCAGCAAACCGTAGATACGCTTGACCTTCTGCTTTTCACGCAGTTGGGTAGCGTAGTCGGAGAGCTTGCCTTTGCGAGCCGCGCCGTGTTGGCCGGGCTTCTGTTCAAGCTTGCATTTGGAGTCCAGCGCGCGCGCCGGGCTCTTGAGGGAAAGGTCAGCGCCTTCACGGCGCGCGAGCTTGCAGGTAGGACCGATATAACGAGCCATTTCTTATCGCTCCCTTTAGACGCGACGCTTCTTCGGCGGACGGCACCCGTTGTGCGGGATTGGCGTCACGTCGATGATGTTGGTGATCTTGTAGCCCACGTTGTTCAACGAACGCACGGCCGACTCACGGCCCGGACCCGGACCCTTGATACGTACTTCCAGCGACTTCACGCCGTAGTCGAGCGCAGCGCGGCCAGCCTTTTCGGCGGCGACCTGGGCAGCGAACGGGGTCGACTTACGCGAACCACGGAAACCGGCGCCGCCGGACGTAGCCCACGACAGCGCATTGCCCTGGCGATCGGTGATGGTGATGATAGTGTTGTTGAACGAAGCGTGGACGTGAGCGACGCCGTCAGTGATGACGCGCTTGATCTTCTTCTTCGTTTTCTTTTCTGCTGGTTTGGCCATGATCTATGCCTTACTTCCTGATCGCCTTGCGCGGGCCCTTACGGGTGCGGGCGTTGGTACGGGTGCGCTGACCACGCAGCGGGAGACCACGGCGATGACGCAGACCGCGATAGCAACCCAGGTCCATCAGTCGCTTGATCGCGATACCGACTTCACGGCGCAAGTCGCCCTCAACCACATACTTGCCGACTTCGGCACGCAGACGCTCGATTTCGGGTTCGGACAGATCACGAATCTTCGTGCTCGAGATAACGCCTGCGGATTCGCAGAGCTTCTTCGAACGGGTACGGCCGATGCCGTAGATGCTTTGCAACCCGACCCAGACGTGCTTCTGGGCTGGCAGGTTGACGCCTGCAATACGCGCCATGACGCGATTCTCCAACTGAGTGATGGCCCGACAGCGCCCAGGCGCCATCCGGCAGGATGGATCAAAAGTTAACTCGGAATTATAGCAAGGCCTCGGATTGCGTTGAAGCCCGTGGAACCAAGTTCCATGGACCCGGCGTGGGGAGTGTGCCCTCGCTCCGGCGCCGGACGGTGTTGATCCAGAAAACTTCTCCGAATCGCCTGTGCTACTCACGCACAAGACCACCCCGTCACACCCGCGCGCGAGACGTCGCGCGAGCCGCCCTTCTGATCGGAAGATTGTGGCCCGGAAACCAAGCCATCTCCACGTAGTGAAGATCTAGCATACCACTTAACCGCGAGCGAGACCGCTACGTGAGCCGCCCTTCAGGTTGGCCTTCTTCAGTAGGCTCTCATACCGATGCGACATCAGATGCGCCTGGATCTGCGCAATGAAGTCCATCACCACCACCACGGCGATCAACAGCGAAGTGCCGCCGAAATGGAACGAAGTGCCGAGCTGAGTGCGCATGATTTCCGGCAGCAAGCAGACAATTACCAAGTACAACGAACCGGCTGCGGTCAGACGCGTTAAGACACCATCCACGTAATCCGCAGTCGCCTTACCGGGACGGATGCCCGGAATCAACGCACCGGACTTCTTGAGGTTGTCGGCAGTTTCCTGCGAGTTGAAAACAAGCGCGGTATAGAAGAACGCAAAACCAATGATCAGCGCCGCAAACACAAGCATGTGCACTGGTTCGCCTGGTCCAAGCGCATTGGCAATTCGCTGCAACCACAAACCGACGCCACTGCCCGATGCTGCCTGACCCGACCACATCGATAACGTCGCCGGAAACGCCAGTATGCTGGACGCGAAGATGGGCGGAATCACGCCCGCCATATTGAGCTTCAGCGGTAGGAAGGAGGTCTGGTTCATGTACGCATTGCGACCGCCCTGGCGACGCGCGTAGTTGACTGTGATGCGCCGCTGACCACGTTCGACAAACACCACAAACAGCGTAAACGCCAGGATGGTGACGACGATCAACAACAGCGAAATGAAGCTCAGATTGCCTTCGCGGAATGCTTCGACGGTCTGGATCGCTGCCGACGGAAGACCTGCCACAATGCCGGCGAAGATGATCAGCGACACACCGTTACCGATTCCACGCTCGGTGACTTGCTCGCCAACCCACATCAGAAAGATGGTGCCGGCGGTCAATGCAATGACTGCAGTAAGCACAAAGCCCATACCCGGCGCATAGACCACCGGAGCGCCACCCGGCGCGGTCTGATGCTGCAGCGCCATCGCAATACTGCCGCCCTGCACTACTGCCAGAAGCACCGCACCGATGCGCGAATATTGAGTGATCTTGCGGCGGCCTGATTCGCCTTCTTTCTGCATTGCCTTGAGGGCGGGAAAAATATGCGTGGCCAACTGAATCACGATCGATGCCGAGATATAGGGCATCACGTTCAAAGCAAAAATGCTGAAACGATGCAGGGCGCCACCCGAGAACATGTTGAACATGTCCACAATGCCACCGCCCTGCGCCTGCATCAACGAAAGCATGGCATCGGGATTTACGCCGGGCACAGGCACATAGCAGCCGATGCGATAAACGATCAATGCCCCGACAACGAACAGTAGCCGCTGGCGAAGTTCTGTGAACTTGCCGAGCCCGCCACCGAGGTTACCAATGCCAGCCTGCGCCATCTGCCGATTACTCCTCTACACTGCCGCCGGCAGCTTCGATTGCTGCCTTGGCGCCTGCGGTTGCAGCGACACCTTTCAGCACGAACCTCTTGCTCAGCTCGCCCTTCAGCACAATCTTCGCCTTCTTGGCGCGGCTTGGGACCAGATTGGCCGCACGCAGCGCCGCGAAGTCGACATCACCTGCTTGCAGCTTATCCAGCTGGTAGGACAAAACTTCTGCAGTATCACGCGCCATCTTGGAGCGGAAACCGATCTTGGGAAGACGGCGCTGCATCGGGGTCTGGCCGCCTTCGAATCCGGCCTTGATCTTGCCGCCGCCCTTACGAGCGAACGAACCCTTGTGACCGCGACCAGCAGTCTTGCCGAGGCCGGAACCGATACCACGACCGACGCGAGTGCGCTCGGTACGGGCGCCATCGGTGGGCTTTAGGTCATTGAGACGCAGAGTCATTGGATTACTCCTCAACCTTGACGAGGTAGTGAACCGTATTGATCAGGCCCCGCACCTGCGGACTGTCCTTCAGTTCACGTACATCATTGAGCTTATTCAGGCCCAACGCGCGCACCGACAGGCGGTGACGCGACTGGGTTCCACGCAGGCCACGCACGAGGCGCACCTTCACGATCTTGATGGTGTCCTTACCCATGGTTGAGCTCCTCCACTTTCTTGCCGCGCTTGGCCGCGATGCGGGCTGGCGACTGCATTTCCGACAAACCTTTCAAGGTCGCACGGACCAGATTGATCGGGTTACGCGAACCGACAGCCTTGGCCAGCACGTTCTTGACGCCAACCGCTTCGAGCACTGCACGCATTGCACCCCCTGCGATGACACCCGTACCTTCCGAAGCCGGCTGCATGTACACGCGTGCTGCGCCATGGCCAGACTTGACGGCATGCCACAAAGTGCCGTTATTCAGATCGACACTGACCAGGTTCTTGCGCGCCTGCTCCATCGACTTCTGGATGGCGATCGGTACTTCGCGCGCCTTGCCATAACCAAAACCAACCTTACCCATACCATCGCCGACCACGGTCAGCGAGGTGAAGCCGAACTGGCGACCACCCTTGACCGTCTTGCTGACGCGATTGACCGCGACCAGCTTTTCGATCATGCCATCGTCGACTTTCTCTTCACGGTTACGGTCGCGATCACGACCCCGCGGTGCACGTTCTTCTGCCATCTCGATTCCTTAGATTGATTGAGTATGTACGGCTACGAGCCGCTTATGGTTGTGGATTAAAACCTTGTTCCCGGCACCGCTGCAAAAGAACGGGACAGTCCGGCATCTCCCTGCCGGCGGTAAAGCGAATGTGGCCGATGACCACATTCGCAGCAGTGCGTTAGAACTGCAGGCCGCCTTCGCGAGCTGCGTCGGCCAGCGCTTTGATGCGGCCGTGGTAGCGGTAACCAGAGCGGTCGAATGCAACCTTTTCGATTCCTGCAGCCTTGGCGCGCTCGGCGATCAGCTTGCCGACCTTGACGGCCGCATCACTGTTCTTTCCGTTTTTCAGGCCGTCCTTGACGTCAGCCTGCAGGGTATTTGCCGCAGCGATCACCTTGGAACCGTCGGCAGTAAAGACCTGCGCATAAAGATGCTGACCGGATCGCAGCACCGACAGACGGGCAACACCCAACTCGCGGATGTGCGAGCGGGTGGACTTAGCACGGCGCAGACGGGCGATGTTCTTGTTGATGCTCATGATATGTGTCCTACGAAGCTGAAGAAAAACAGTCATTATTGCATTGAAGAGTCCGGCCACAGATAGCAGGGCTCCAGCATAAAAAACTGCCTTAGGCCTTCTTGGCTTCCTTGCGAATGATGACCTCACCGGCGTACTTCACACCCTTGCCCTTATAGGGCTCCGGCGGACGGAAACCGCGAATCTTGGCGGCGACTTCGCCAACGCGCTGCTTGTCGACGCCCTGGACCAGAATTTCGGTCTGGGTCGGAGTCGACAGCGTGATTCCCTCGGGCGCCACGAACACCAGCGGATGCGAGAAACCGAGCGCCAGACTTAAATCCTTACCCTGCATGGCGGCACGATAACCGACGCCAACCAACTCAAGCTTACGCTCGAAGCCTTCAAAGACACCCTTGACCATATTTGCCAGGATGGCCCGAACGGTGCCGGTAATGGCGATCTGCGACGGATCATTGGCAGACAGGGTGGCAACGTCGCCATCGATGGCGATTTCCACGCCAACCGGCTTATGCAGGGTCAGGGTACCCCTTGGTCCCTTGACGCTGACCAGTTCGGGCTGGACATTGAGCTCAACACCCTTTGGGAGGGACACAGGCTTCTTGGCTACACGGGACATGTTCGATTCCTTCCCTTATGCCACGAAGCACAGAACTTCACCACCAACGCCGGCTTCGCGAGCCTGCGCATCGGTCATGATGCCCTTCGACGTGGAGATGATGGCGATACCCAGGCCACCCAGGACCTTGGGCAGCTCGGTCTTGCCGCGGTACTGACGCAGACCCGAGCGCGAGAAACGCTTCAGGGTCTCGATGACCGGACGGCCTTCGAAATACTTCAACACGATTTCTAGCTCCGACTTGTTGTTCTCGGTAGCTGTAACGCGCAGGTCGGTGATGTAACCCTCATCCCGCAGGACTTTGGCGATCGCAACCTTGATCTTGGATGACGGCAATTTCACCGTCGGCTTACCAACCGCGGCCGCATTCTTGATGCGAACCAGCAAGTCGGCGATGGGATCAGTCATGCTCATGTGAGTACCTTTGAGTGCACCGATATCCGCTTTCGCGAAAATCTTGATGTCTTCCTGGGGACGGGCCAGGACCCTTAACGTTGTACCAACCCATACGGGTCAAGACAGAAGCGGAAGTATAAGACAAAAGAGCCCGACTTACGTCGGACTCTTTATTTGAACAGAACAAACCTGTTCAAACCGGCCGCGACCGACCGGAATACTGTTACCAGCTTGCCTTACGAAGGCCCGGAACGTCGCCGTTCATTGTGGCTTTACGCAGCATATTACGGCCCAAACCGAACTTGCGGTAGACACCGCGCGGACGACCGGACAACTCGCAACGGTTGCGGTGGCGGCTCGGCGACGAATCGCGGGGCAGCTTCTGCAACTTATTCGAAGCATCCATTTTCTCTTCGTAGGACGCATCCTGACTGGAGAGGACCTTCTTCAGCACACCACGCTTGCCAGCGAATTTCTTCGCCAGCTTTGCACGCTTGATGTCGCGATGGATCATGGAAGTCTTTGCCATTTCGGGTTTCCTCGAAAGTCAGTTACGGAACGGGAACTTGAACGCTGCCAGAAGCGCCTTCGCTTCCGCATCCGTCTTGGCGGTGGTGGTGATGGCGATATCCATACCGCGAATCGCGTCGACAGCGTCGAAGTCGATCTCCGGAAAGATGATCTGTTCCTTCACACCCATGTTGAAGTTGCCACGACCGTCAAAGGAGCGAGAGGGAACACCACGGAAGTCGCGCACGCGCGGCAACGATATGTTGATCAGGCGATCCAGAAACTCGTACATCTTGGCGCGACGCAACGTAGTCTTGCAGCCGATCGGCCAGCCGTCACGAATCTTGAAGGATGCGACCGAAACGCGCGACTTGGTGACCACCGGCTTTTGACCGGAGATCTTGGACATGTCGGCGACCGCATTTTCCAGAATCTTCTTGTTGGTAGCCGCTTCGCCCACGCCCATGTTGAGCGTGACCTTGACCAGCTTCGGCACTTCCATCGGATTGGTGTAGCCGAATTCCTTCATTAGGGAAGGCACCACGTTTTCCTTGTAAAACTTTTCGAGACGAGTGTTCATGATCTCATTCCTCAGGCGTCGAGCGCCTCACCGCTGGAGCGGAACACACGCAATTTGCGTCCATCCTCCAGCACCTTGAAGCCAACGCGCTCGCCCTTGCCCGTTGCCGGGTTGACGATATTGACGTTGGAGATATGGATCGACGCTTCACGCTCGACCACGCCGCCAGCGACACCTGCCTGCGGGTTCGGCTTGGTATGGCGCTTGATAACGTTGGCGTTGGAAACGATTACGCGATCGCTATCCACACGCACGACTTCACCCTGCTTACCCTTGTCCTTGCCGGTATTAATGACGACCTGGTCGCCTTTCTTGATACGGTTAGCCATGTGTATGTTCTCCGCTCACAGCACTTCGGGAGCGAGCGAGACGATCTTCATGAACTTCTCGGAACGCAGCTCGCGTGTCACCGGCCCGAAAATGCGGGTCCCGATCGGCTCCTGCTTATTGTTCAACAGCACAGCGGCGTTGCCATCGAAGCGGATCAGCGAACCGTCGGGACGGCGCACACCCTTGCGGGTACGCACCACGACGGCGTCGTAGACTTCGCCTTTCTTGACCTTGCCACGCGGAATGGCGTCCTTCACTGTCACCTTGATGATGTCACCAATACGTGCGTAGCGGCGCTTGGAACCGCCCAGCACCTTGATGCACATTACTTCCTTGGCACCCGAATTGTCGGCGACATCGAGGTAGCTCTGCATCTGGATCATGATTCAGATCTCCCTTATTCGGCCGAACGGGCAACGATTTCGACCACCCGCCAGTTCTTGGTCTTGGACATTGGAGCAATCTCGGTCACACGCACGACATCACCTTCATTACAGGCGTTGTCGGAGTCATGTGCGTGCAGCTTGGTCGAGCGTTTGATGTACTTGCCGTACAGAGGATGCTTGACTTGGCGCTCCACCAACACTGTGACAGTCTTGTTCATTTTGTTGCTGACAACACGGCCTTCGACCGTGCGCACCGTTTGCTTTTCGTTGTTGTCGCTCATCGCGGCCGTCCTTACTTGTTGCTGCCGAGCAGGTGCTTGACGCGAGCAATCTCGCGGCGCACCCGGCGGGTTTCGTGGGTCTTCGGCAGCTGGCCTGTGACCTTCTGCATACGGAGCGAGAATTGCTCCTTACGCAAATCAGTCAGGTGGACCTTCAATTCGTCAGACGACTTCTCGCGGAGTTGTTTGATATCCATCAGCGCACCGTCCTGGTCACGAAAGTGGTGGTCACCGACAATTTCGAAGCGGCAAGGCGGAACGCCTCACGTGCGATATCTTCGGGAATACCCTCGATTTCATAGATCATGCGGCCCGGCTGAATCTGCGCGACCCAGTACTCCACATTGCCCTTACCGGAGCCCATGCGGACTTCGATCGGCTTCTTGGTGATCGGCTTGTCGGGGAAGACACGGATATACATCTTGCCGCCCTTTTTGACGTGGCGGCTGATCGTGCGGCGTGCTGCTTCAATCTGACGCGCGGTCAGCTGACCATGTGCTGTTGCCTTGAGGCCGTACTCGCCGAAACTTACGGCGTTTCCGCTCCATGCCAAGCCGTCGTTACGACCCTTGTGCATTTTGCGATATTTGGTTCGCTTGGGTTGCAACATTGCCGTTACCTCGCTTCACGAGCCGGGCGCGAAGGACGGTCACCACGGTCGCCGCGATCATTACGATCGTTGCGAGGGCTATCGTCCTGCTTCTCCTGGCCAACCTGGGAGAAGTCGAAGACCTCACCCTTATAGATCCAGACCTTGATGCCGATGATGCCGTACGTCGTGGACGCCTCGGCAAAACCGTAATCGATGTCGGCACGTAGCGTGTGCAGCGGCACACGGCCTTCGCGGTACCACTCCGAACGGGCGATTTCTGCACCATTGAGGCGACCAGCGACATTGACCTTGATACCCAGTGCACTCAGGCGCATCGCATTACCGACCGAGCGCTTCATCGCGCGGCGGAACATGATGCGACGCTCAAGCTGCTGCGCGATCGACTCAGCGACCAGCTGCGCATCTAGCTCCGGCTTGCGCACTTCGGCGACGTTGATGTGTGCAGGAACGCCCATCAATTCGCTCACTTCCTTGCGCAATTTTTCGATGTCCTCACCACGCTTTCCGATCACCACTCCCGGCCGGGCAGTGTGAATCGTCACGCGGGCGGTTTTGGCAGGTCGCTCGATCAAGATCTTGCTGACACCTGCCTGCGCGAGCTTCTTGCGCAGCATTTCACGCACTTTCAGGTCGGCTGCCAAATAACCAGCGAAGTCTGCCTTACTTGCGTACCACTTGGAATTCCAGTCCTTGGCGATGCCAAGACGGATTCCAGTCGGATGAACTTTATGACCCATGGTCTTTTCCTTTCCGCTTACTTGGCGGCGCCAACAATCACAGTGATGTGACTGGTGCGCTTGAGGATGCGGGTACCGCGGCCTTTCGCCCGCGCCATGAAACGCTTCAGGGACGGACCTTCATCTACCATGATGGTCTTGACCTTCAGCTCGTCGACATCCGCGCCCTGATTGTTCTCGGCATTGGCAATAGCCGACTCCACAACCTTTTTGATCAGGTGTGCAGCCTTCTTATCCGAGAACTTCAGCAGATTGACCGCACGTTCGGCGGACAGTCCACGCACCTGATCAGCGACCAGGCGGGCCTTCTGAGGGGAGATGCGCGCGGTGCGCAGGATTGCTTTCGCTTCCATCGTGATCTCTCCCTTACCTGCTCGACTTCTTGTCGCCAGCGTGACCTTTGAAGATCCGGCTGATGGCAAATTCGCCGAACTTGTGACCGACCATATTCTCGTTGACGAGCACCGGAATGTGGTTCTTGCCGTTATGCACGGCGATGGTGAGGCCTACCATGTGCGGCATAATCATCGAACGGCGCGACCAGGTCTTGATCGGCTTCTTGCCACCCGCAGCGGACTCCACCTTTTTTGCAAGATGGTGATCGACGAACGGGCCCTTTTTGAGTGAACGTGGCATGGTCGATTAGCCTCTACGGTCGCGGACAATGAATTGCTGGGTGCGCTTGTTTTTGCGCGTCTTGTAACCCTTGGTCGGAACACCCCACGGGGTAACCGGATGTGGATTCCCCTGGCCAGCCTTGGCCTCACCGCCACCGTGCGGGTGATCGACCGGGTTCATGGCTGCACCGCGAACGGTCGGACGAACACCGCGCCAACGCTTGGCGCCAGCCTTGCCCAGCTTCTCGAGGTTGTGCTCGTCGTTGCCGACTTCGCCGATGGTGGCGCGGCATTCGACCGGCACCTTACGCATCTCGCCCGAGCGCAGACGCAGGGTGGCATAGATGCCTTCGCGAGCGACCAGCTGGACGGCTGCACCTGCAGCACGTGCGATCTGGGCGCCCTTACCCGGCTTCAGCTCGATACAGTGGACCGTCGTACCGACCGGAATATTGCGCAGCGGCAGCGTGTTACCGGTCTTGATCGGTGCGTTGGCACCGGCAATGACCTGGTCGCCTGCCTTCAGTCCTTTGGGGGCAATGATGTAGCGACGCTCGCCATCGACGTAACACAGCAGAGCGATGTGAGCGGTACGGTTCGGATCGTATTCGATCCGCTCTACACGTGCCGGAATGCCTTCCTTGTCGCGCTTGACGTCAATGATGCGGAAGTGTTGCTTGTGGCCACCACCGACGTGACGCACGGTAATGCGGCCATGGTGGTTACGACCACCGGACTTGCTCTGCGAATCGAGCAGCGCCGCGTGCGGTGCGCCCTTGTGCAGATCGGGAGTAACCACGCGCACGGCGGAACGACGGCCGGGAGAGGTGGGTTTGAACTTCATCAATGGCATGGGATGGACCTCAGGCCTTGGCCGTTACGTCGATGGACTGACCATCAACCAGGCGGACGTACGCCTTGCGCCAATTGCCGCGGCTGCCAGCACGGTTACGGAAGGACTTGCTCTTGCCCTTGACGTTGACCACATTGACTGCTTTGACCTTGACGTCGAACAACTGCTCAACTGCGGCTTTTACGTCGGCCTTGGTGGCTTCGTTCGAAACTTCGAAGACATACTGGTTGGATATTTCCTGCAAGCGCGCGGTCTTTTCTGAGACTCGCGGAGCACGCAGTACGCTGAAGATTTTTTCGTTGCTGCTCATGCCAGCCACTCCTCGACCTTCTTGACCGCATCGGCGGTGATCACGACCGTGTCGGCCCCGACCAAAGCGACCGGATCCAGCCCCTGCACATCACGCACCTGCACATACGGCAGATTGCGAGCGGACAGATACAGGTGCTCTGAGGCCTCTTCGGTGACGATCAGCGGGCGCTTGCCCACATCCAGTCCCTTTAGCTTGTCGATCAGCCCCTGGGTCTTGGTTGTTTCAACGTCGAACGAATCAACAATCATCAGGCGACCCTGGCGGTTGAGCTCAGAGAAGATCGCGCATATGGCAGCACGGTACATCTTGCGGTTGACTTTTTGCTCGAAGCTGCGCGGCTTGGCCGCGAAGGTAACACCGCCGCCGACGAAAATCGGAGCCGTCAGCGCGCCATGACGCGCACCGCCGCCCTTTTGCTTCTTCGACTTCTTGGTCGTGCCCGCAACTTCAGAACGCGTCTTCTGAGCCTTGGTACCAGCGCGACCGGCGTTGCGATAAGCGACGACGACTTGGTGAACAAGATTTTCGCTGAATTCGCGACCGAACACGGCATCGGAGACCGAGACCTTATTGTTACTACCCGTGATAACGAGTTCCATCGTCATCTCTCCTTTATGCCTTGCTCGCCGGACGGACGATCACATCGCCACCAGCTGCGCCAGGCACGGCACCGCAGATAGCAATCAGACCACGCTCGACGTCGACCTTGACCACTTCCAGATTCTGCGTGCTTTGCTGCACGGCGCCCATGTGGCCCGACATCTTCTTACCCGGGAAGACACGCCCCGGGGTCTGGCGTTGACCCAACGAACCCGGCGCGCGATGCGACAGCGAGTTACCGTGAGTTGCATCGCCCATACGGAAGTTGTAGCGCTTGATGGTGCCCTGGAAACCCTTACCCTTAGTGACGCCCTGGACGTCGACTTTCTGGCCGACCTCGAAGATGTCCGCCTTGATTTCGCCGCCGACGGCGAAATCGCCGAGCTGCGCATCTTCAAGGCGGAACTCCCAAAGGCCGCGACCTGCTTCCACCTTTGCCTTGGAGAAGTGACCTGCAGCCGGCTTATTGACCAGCGCGGCACGACGGGCGCCAACGGTCACCTGCACTGCGCTGTAGCCATCGACTTCGACGGTCTTGATCTGCGCGATGCGGTTCGGAGTTGCTTCGATCAGCGTAACCGGTACCGAGCGGCCATCTTCAGTGAAGACTCGGCTCATACCGGCCTTACGGCCCACGAAGCCCAACGAATATTTCTTCGTCATGGTCGTAGTCCTCAGGTCAGCTTGATCTGGACGTCGACGCCAGCCGCGAGCTCGAGCTTCATCAGCGCGTCCACGGTCTTGTCGTTGGGGTCGACGATATCGAGCACACGCTTGAACGTGCGGGTTTCGTATTGATCACGAGCATCCTTGTCGGCATGCGGGGATACGAGGATGGTGTAACGTTCGATCTTGGTCGGCAACGGAATAGGGCCACGCACTTGCGCGCCGGTCCGCTTAGCTGTCTCGACGATCTCGCTGGCCGAACGGTCGATCAAGCGATGATCATAAGCCTTCAACCGAATCCGGATCTTTTGTTCCGACATGACGGAAGCTTCCTTCGTTAAAAGAGCGACGGGCAAGGCCTCTGGGATACCTGCCCCTATATTCCTGACGTTGATGAGGTCGCCGTGCGTCCTGTCGACGAGGGCATTTCCTCCGCCCAAAAACTGAGGCAGACCGGTAAACCGGCCTGCCCAGAACGGGAAATATAGTGCGCAGCTAGAGCATCGTCAACAACATGTCAATTGTTGAACACTCCATGCAACGCGACCTTCCCGGTCCGGCGAACACGAGCGGCGTCCTGCCGTTCTTTTCGCTGTAACTCAGGGCCCTACCCAGGGACACCGAGCCGCACATTATAGCGATGGGTTTCTACGGATGCAAGCACCTACTACTGCACATTTACCGACGCATGGGCACTTTCGCTCAACGACGGCAGCCCATAAAAAGGGCCAGCTTACGCCGACCCCTCCTTGCTACGCGGATGGCATAAGCCGACGAACCGCAGTTCCTTTACTTAAGGATCTTTGCAACCACGCCGGCGCCGACGGTACGACCACCTTCACGAATCGCGAAACGCAGACCTTCGTCCATCGCAACCGGGTTGATCAGGGTCACGACCATCTTCACGTTGTCGCCCGGCATCACCATCTCCACGCCTTCCGGCAGCTTGCAAGCGCCAGTGATGTCGGTGGTGCGGAAGAAGAACTGCGGACGATAGCCATCGAAGAACGGGGTGTGACGCCCACCCTCATCCTTGGAAAGTACGTAGACTTCAGCTTCAAACTCGGTGTGCGGCTTGATCGAACCCGGCTTGCAAAGCACCTGCCCGCGCTCCAGGTCGTCACGCTTGGTGCCACGCAGCAGCAGACCGGCGTTGTCGCCCGCTTGACCCTGGTCCAGCAGCTTGCGGAACATTTCCACACCGGTGACCGTGGTCTTCTGCGTGGCGCGGATACCGACGATTTCGATTTCGTCGCCAACCTTGATGACGCCGCGCTCGATACGACCGGTCGCCACGGTGCCGCGACCAGAGATCGAGAATACGTCTTCGACCGGCATCAGGAACGGACGATCAACGTCGCGAGTCGGCTCCGGGATGAAGGTGTCGAGAGCATCGACAAGCTTCAAGATCGCCGGCACGCCGATTTCGCTCTGATCGCCATCCAATGCCAGACGCGCCGAACCGTGAATGATCGGAGTGTCGTCGCCTGGGAAGTCGTACTTGCTCAGCAGCTCACGCACTTCCATTTCGACCAGCTCAAGCAGCTCGGCGTCGTCGACCATGTCTGCCTTGTTCAGGAACACGACGATGTGCGGCACACCGACCTGGCGCGAAAGCAGGATGTGCTCACGGGTCTGCGGCATCGGGCCGTCAGCAGCCGAACAGACCAAAATCGCACCGTCCATCTGCGCCGCACCAGTGATCATGTTCTTGACGTAATCGGCATGACCGGGGCAGTCGACGTGCGCGTAGTGACGGTTCGGCGATTCGTATTCGACGTGTGCGGTCGAAATCGTGATGCCGCGCGCCTTCTCTTCCGGCGCCGCGTCGATCGCGTCGTATGCCTTGAACTCACCACCGAAACGCTCGGCACCGATCTTGGTCAGCGCAGCGGTCAACGTGGTCTTGCCATGGTCAACGTGACCAATGGTGCCGACGTTCACGTGCGGCTTGGTGCGCTCGAATTTAGTTTTTGCCATAACGTACTAACCTCTTAATTGGAAAATTTCGTGAAGCAGCTGAGCGAACTCAGCTCTTCTTGGTGACGGAATCGGCGATGTTGGTCGGTGCCTCTTCGTAGTGATCGAATTCCATCGAGAAAGTCGCACGGCCCTGGCTCATGGAGCGCAGCGAAGTCGCGTAACCGAACATTTCGCCCAGCGGAATCATCGCGTTGACGATCTTGCCCGACGGGCTGTCGCCCTGACCCTGCAACACGCCACGACGGCGGCTCACGTCGCCCATCACGTCACCCAGGTAATCCTCCGGGCTGACGATTTCGACCTTCATGATCGGCTCCAGCAGCGCCGGGCTGGCTTTCGCGAAGCCCTGCTTGAACGCCATCGACGCGGCCAGCTTGAACGCCATTTCCGACGAGTCGACGTCATGGTAAGAGCCGAACACCAGCTTGACCTTCACGCCCACCACCGGGAAGCCGGCGATCGGACCACTGGTGATCGTTTCGCGCAGACCCTTTTCGACCGAGGGGATGAATTCCTTCGGAATAATGCCGCCGGTAATATCGTTAATGAACAGAAAATCGTCCTTGACGCTGTCGTTCTTGCGATCTTCCTCGCTCATCGGCGACAACTCGATCACGACGTGAGCATATTGACCTTTACCACCGGACTGCTTGGCATGCTTGTAGTCGGACTTGACGTCGGACTTGCGGATCGTTTCACGGTAGGCCACCTGCGGCTTGCCGACGTTGGCCTCGACATTGAACTCGCGGCGCATACGGTCGACGATGATGTCCAGGTGCAACTCACCCATGCCCGAGATGATGGTCTGGCCAGATTCTTCGTCGGTCTTGACGCGAAACGAGGGATCTTCCTGCGCCAGACGGCCCAGGGCCATACCCATCTTTTCCTGATCAGACTTGGTCTTCGGCTCCACAGCCATCGAGATCACCGGCTCCGGGAACACCATGCGCTCCAGGGTGATGACGCGATCCTGCGCGCACAGCGTGTCGCCGGTGGTGACGTCCTTCAGGCCCACGGCAGCGGCGATATCACCTGCACGCACTTCCTTGATCTCTTCGCGATTGTTGGAATGCATCTGCAGGATGCGGCCCACGCGCTCTTTCTTCGACTTGACCGGGTTGTAGACCTGGTCGCCGGAGTTCAGCGTGCCCGAATAGACACGAAAGAACGTCAGCGAGCCCACGAACGGGTCGGTCATGATCTTGAACGCCAACGCAGAGAAAGGCGCAGTATCGGTCGCAGGGCGAGTGTCCTCTTTCTCGTCTTCGTCGATACCAGCCACCGGCGGGCGGTCTGCCGGCGACGGCAGCAGGTGCACGACGCCGTCGAGCATGGCCTGTACGCCCTTGTTCTTGAACGCCGAACCACAGAATACCGGCACGATCTCGACTTTTAGGGTGCGCTCGCGCAGACCCAGCAATATCTCTTCTTCGGTCAGGTCGCCTTCGTTGAGGTACTTATCCATTAGGTCTTCGCTGGCTTCGGCAGCAGCTTCAACCATGAACGCACGCGCTTCGGTCGCGATCTCGACCAGGTCGGTCGGGATATCGCGATATTCGAAAGTGGTCCCCTGCGATGCGGTATCCCAATGGATCGCCTTCATCTTCAACAGGTCGACCACGCCCTCAAAGCCGTCTTCAGCGCCGATCGGCACCTGCATTGGCACGGCGTAGGCACCAAGACGAGCCTTCAGCTGCTCAACGACCTTGTCGAAGTTGGCACCGGTACGGTCCATCTTGTTGACGAACGCCATCCGCGGCACGGAATATTTGTTGGCCTGACGCCACACGGTCTCGGACTGCGGCTGCACGCCACCAACGGCGCACAGCACGAACACCGCACCGTCGAGCACGCGCAATGATCGCTCCACTTCGATGGTGAAGTCGACGTGCCCGGGGGTATCGATAATGTTGAAGCGGTGCTGCGGCATGGACTTGTCCATGCCCGACCAGAACGCGGTGGTCGCAGCAGAGGTGATCGTGATACCACGCTCTTGCTCCTGCTCCATCCAGTCCATCACTGCAGCGCCGTCATGGACCTCGCCGATCTTGTGACTGACACCGGTGTAGAACAGGATGCGCTCGGAGGTGGTGGTCTTGCCGGCATCGATGTGAGCCATGATGCCGAAGTTACGGTAACGCTCGATAGGGGTGGTGCGGGCCACAGGGAGCCTCTCAATTTCTTGAATTTCGGATGGCCGAACGCCGCCTTTCGGCGGCCTTCGGATTGGATGCGACGCAAGATGTGTCGCAAACAGCACTCAGACGGTGCTGAAGGGCCCCGTTACCAAGACCCCCGCGGTTACCAGCGGTAGTGTGCGAACGGCTTGTTCGCCTCCGCCATACGGTGCGTCTCTTCGCGCTTTTTGACCGCCCCGCCACGGCTTTCGGAGGCATCCAACAATTCTGCAGCCAGCTTGCGCGGCATGGTGTTCTCGCCACGCTTGCGCGCGGACTCGATTAACCAGCGCATTGCCAGCGCCATGCGACGAGAGGAGCGCACTTCGACAGGCACCTGATAGGTAGCACCACCAACGCGACGCGATTTAACTTCGACAGCCGGGGCCACGTTGTCCAGTGCTTTCTGCACCAGCTCGACGGCATTCGGATTCTTTTCGCCAATGACGTCCATCGCGCCATAGACAATTTTCTCAGCAACCGACTTCTTGCCACTTTGCATCACCATATTGATGAAGCGGGCAATGGTTTCGCTGCCATGCTTTGGATCAGGCAGGACGGTGCGCTGCGGAGTAGAACCTTTACGGGACATTGGAGTATTTCCTTAGCTCTTCGGGCGCTTGGCGCCGTACTTGGAACGACCTTGACGACGCTTTGCGACGCCGGCGGCGTCCAGCGAACCACGGACGGTGTGATAGCGCACACCAGGAAGATCCTTGACGCGGCCACCGCGAATCAGGACCACGGAGTGCTCCTGCAGATTGTGGCCTTCACCACCAATGTAGCTGATGACCTCTTCCTGATTCGTCAGACGCACTTTGGCGACCTTACGCAGGGCCGAGTTCGGCTTCTTCGGAGTAGTTGTATAGACGCGTGTGCAAACGCCACGGCGCTGCGGACACTTGTCCAGTGCCGGGGAGGCACTCTTGTAGGTGGTCGCTTGCCGAGGCTTGCGGACCAGCTGATTGATCGTCGTCATCAGTTGATTCTTCTGATTGAGAGGCCGAGACGGCCTTGCACGAAAACAAAGGCAGGCCGAAAAACGGCCCGCCGTGACAGAGAATTATAGCTGGCAGGACAAAACTTCGTCAACTTCACGGAATCTGAAACCACTGACCCATCCGAAGGCCGGAAAACGTAGGGCCTCCCTGCCCTGCTTTTCGCTTGGCTTACGGCGGTCTTACGACCGCCGCTGGAGCACTTACTCCTCGTCCGCGCCAGCGTCGGCCACAGCTGCGACCGGTTCGACCACCGTCGGTTTGCCCGACAGCGTTTCCATTTCCAAATCGGTCAGACCCGAAGATTTGCGACGTCCGGCGTGGTACGTCAGACCGGTACCGGCCGGGATCAGACGTCCCACGATTACGTTTTCCTTCAGGCCGCGCAGGTTGTCGCGGGTGCCGCGCACGGCAGCCTCGGTCAACACGCGGGTGGTCTCCTGGAACGACGCCGCCGAGATGAATGACTCAGTGGCCAACGAGGCCTTGGTGATACCCAACAGCACCGGATCGTACTTGGCCGGCAGTTCGTTGCGCTTTATCAGGCGGGCATTTTCCTCGATGACGCGCTGCCGCTCGACCTGCTCGCCGTTGAGGAACTTGCTGGTGCCTTGGTCGGTGATCTCAACCTTACGTAGCATCTGGCGCGTGATCACCTCGATGTGCTTGTCGTTGATCTTCACGCCCTGCAGGCGATACACGTCCTGGATCTCCTTGACCAGATACGCGGCTAACGGCTCGACACCCAGCAGACGCAGGATGTCCTGCGGGCTCGGCTCGCCGTCCACAACCGTTTCGCCCTTGGTCACGTGTTCGCCTTCGAACACGATGATCTGGCGGTACTTCGGGATCAGCTCTTCGTGTTCCGAACCATCGGTGTCTTTGATGATTAGACGTTGCTTGCCCTTGGTGTCCTTGCCGAAGCTGATAATACCCGAGCGCTCGGCCAGGATCGCAGGATCCTTCGGCTTGCGCGCTTCGAACAAATCGGCAACACGCGGCAGACCGCCGGTGATGTCGCGAGTCTTGGACGCTTCTTGCTGGATCTTGGCAACCACGTCGCCCACGCCGACGGCAGCGCCATCCTGCAGGTTGACAATGGAGCGCGGCGGCAACAAGTACTGAGCCGGCAGATCCGTGTTCGGAATCGTCAGATCATTGCCCTTGCCATCGACGATGCGCACGATTGGGCGCAGTTCCTTGGCATGTGCACCGCGACGCTTCGGGTCGGTGATTTCACGCGAGGCCAGACCGGTCAGTTCGTCGGTCTTTTCGATGACGGTGACGCCGTCGACGAAGTCGATGAAGCGGATGAAACCGGCCACTTCCGACACGATCGGGTGGTTATGCGGATCCCAGTTGGCAACGCCCTGCCCAGCCTTGACTGCATCGCCGTCTTTGACGGTGATGGTGGCGCCGTACGGGAGCTTGTAACGCTCGCGCTCACGGCCATGGCCATCGAGCACGGACAGTTCGCCAGAACGCGAGACAGCGACAAGCGCACCACTGGCATGCGCCACCGACTTGAGGTTGTTGAACTTCACCGAACCGGTCGTCTTGACCGTGATGTTGTCCACCGCAGCCGCACGCGATGCCGCACCACCGATGTGGAACGTACGCATGGTGAGCTGGGTACCTGGCTCACCGATCGACTGTGCGGCGATGACGCCGACCGCTTCACCGATGTTGACCTGGTGGCCACGTGCAAGATCGCGACCGTAGCAACGTGCGCACACGCCGAACGACGACTCGCAGCTAATGGTCGAACGCACCTTCACCGACTGCACACTAGCCTCTTCCAATTTCGCCACCCACGCTTCATCGAGCAGCGTGTTACGGGTAACGATCGGCTCTTCGTCGTTGCCGGGAAGGTATACGTCCTCGGCCACCACACGGCCCAGCACGCGCTCCTTCAACGGCTCGACCACGTCGCCGCCTTCCACGATCGGGGTCATGATCAACCCTTCGACGGTGCCGCAATCGACTTCGGTGATCACCACGTCCTGCGCCACGTCGACCAGACGACGGGTCAGGTAACCCGAGTTGGCAGTCTTCAGCGCGGTATCGGCCAGACCTTTACGGGCACCGTGGGTGGAGTTGAAGTACTCCTGCACGTTCAAGCCTTCGCGAAAGTTCGCCTTGATCGGCGTCTCGATGATCGAGCCGTCCGGACGCGCCATCAAGCCGCGCATACCGGCCAGCTGACGGATCTGCGCCTGACTACCACGGGCACCGGAGTCGGCCATGATATAGAGCGAGTTCATCGACTTCTGGTCGATGGTCTCGCCCTTGGCGTTTTCCACCTTCTCGGTACCGATGGTGTCCATCATCGCCTTGGCGATGCGCTCACTGGTGCGCGACCAGATGTCCACGACCTTGTTGTAACGCTCGCCAGCGGTAACCAGACCGGACTGATACTGCTCCTGGATTTCAAGCACTTCGGCTTCTGCCTCGGTGAGGATGCCCTTCTTCTCGTCCGGGATCAGCATGTCGTCGATGCCGATCGACACGCCTGCTCGGGTTGCGTAGGCATAGCCGGTGTACATCAGCTTGTCGGCGAACACGACAGTGTCCTTCAAGCCGAGCAGACGATAGCTGGAGTTGATCAGACGCGAGATGTTCTTCTTGGTCATCTCGGTGTTGGCAAGCTGAAACGGCAGACCTTCCGGCAGGATTTCGCTCAGCAGCGCTCGACCGACCGTGGTGTCCACGATCGAGGTACCGCTACTGCGCTTGCCGTCGGCTTCGACATCCACCTGGGTGATGCGGACCTTGACCTTGGCGTGCAGTTCCACCACGCGGTTGTCGTAGGCGCGCTTCACTTCACTGGTGTTGGCAAACACCATGCCTTCGCCCTTCTTGTTCTCGAGCGCGCGGCTCATGTAGTACAGGCCCAACACCACGTCCTGCGACGGCACGATGATCGGCTCGCCGTTGGCCGGCGACAGGATGTTGTTGGTGGACATCATCAGCGCACGCGCTTCCAGCTGGGCTTCCAGAGAGAGCGGCACGTGGACGGCCATCTGGTCACCGTCGAAGTCGGCGTTGAATGCCGTACACACCAGCGGATGCAGCTGGATGGCCTTGCCTTCGATCAACACCGGCTCGAACGCCTGGATGCCTAAACGGTGCAGGGTCGGCGCACGGTTCAACAGGACCGGATGCTCGCGAATGACTTCTTCGAGGATGTCCCACACCTCGGCCTCTTCGCGCTCGACCAGCTTCTTGGCAGCCTTGATAGTGGTTGCTAGGCCGCGACGCTGCAGCTTGGCGAATACAAATGGCTTGAACAGCTCAAGCGCCATCTTCTTCGGCAGGCCGCACTGATGCAACTTGAGGTACGGACCGACGGTAATGACCGAACGACCAGAGTAATCCACGCGCTTGCCGAGCAGGTTCTGACGGAACCGCCCCTGCTTGCCCTTGATCATGTCGGCAAGCGACTTCAGCGGACGCTTGTTGGTGCCGGTGATGGCACGACCACGACGGCCGTTGTCCAGCAGCGCATCCACCGATTCCTGCAGCATGCGCTTTTCGTTGCGCACGATGATGTCCGGCGCATTGAGTTCAAGCAGACGACGCAGCCGGTTGTTGCGGTTGATCACGCGGCGGTACAGATCGTTCAGATCCGAGGTCGCAAAGCGGCCGCCATCCAACGGCACCAGCGGACGCAGATCCGGCGGCAGCACCGGCAACACGGTCATGACCATCCACTCAGGGCGGTTGCCCGATTCGAGGAAGGCTTCGATCAGCTTGATGCGCTTGGTGAGGCGCTTGAGTTTGGTTTCCGAACCGGTGCTGGCGATTTCTTCGCGCAAACGGGTCACTTCCGACTGCAGATCGATGGATCGCAGCAGATCATAGACAGCCTCGGCGCCCATCGCGGCGTCGAAGTCGTCGTTGTATTCCTGACGTGCGGTCAGGTACTGCTCTTCGGTCAGCAGCTGGCGGCGCTCTAGCGGGGTCAGGCCAGGCTCGGTGACCACGTAGGCTTCGAAGTACAGCACGCGCTCGATGTCGCGCAGGGTCATGTCCAGCATCAAACCGATGCGCGAAGGAAGCGACTTGAGGAACCAGATATGCGCGACCGGCGAAGCCAGGTCGATATGACCCATGCGCTCGCGACGCACCTTGGCCAAGGTAACTTCGGTGCCGCACTTTTCGCAGACCACACCGCGGTGCTTCATGCGCTTGTACTTGCCGCACAGGCATTCGTAGTCCTTGATCGGCCCAAAGATGGCGGCGCAGAACAGGCCGTCACGCTCGGGCTTGAAGGTACGGTAGTTGATGGTTTCGGGCTTCTTCACTTCACCGTAGGACCACGAACGGATCAGGTCGGGCGAGGCCAGCGCGATCTTGATCGCGTCGAAATCCAGCGTCTGCCGCTGCTGGTTGAAGAGGTTGAGCAGGTCTTTCATTTGATATCTCCGGGTCGGAGGAATTTCGTATCTGAGATGGGACGGAGAAAAGTCGTGTTTGGGATCGGGCACCAGGGACCGGGGAGCCGGGAAGTCAAAAGCGCATGGCTTTCGACTTCCCGGTCCCGGGTCACCGTTGCCCAGTCACGATGTCTCACTCTTCCAGTTCCATGTTGATCGCCAGCGAGCGGATTTCCTTCACCAACACGTTGAAGGATTCCGGCATGCCAGCGACCATCTCGTGCTCACCATCGACGATGTTCTTGTACATCTGGTTGCGGCCCTGCACGTCGTCGGACTTTACTGTCAGCATTTCCTGCAGGGTGTAGGCCGCGCCGTAGGCTTCCAGCGCCCAGACTTCCATCTCACCAAAGCGCTGCCCACCGAACTGGGCCTTGCCGCCCAGCGGCTGCTGAGTGACTAGCGAGTACGGGCCAGTCGAGCGGGCATGCATCTTGTCGTCGACCAAGTGGTTCAACTTCAGATAGTGCATGTAGCCGACCGTGGTCTTGCGATCGAACGCTTCGCCGGTGCGACCGTCATACAACTGGGTCTGCCCGCTCTGCGGCAAGTCGGCCAGTTCCAGCATGCGCTTGATTTCCGCTTCGCTGGCGCCGTCGAACACCGGGGTAGCCATCGGCACGCCATCGATAAGATTCTTGCCCAGGTTGAGCAGTTCCTCATCGCTGAACTGCGACAGATCCACACGCTGTGCATTGATCGCGCTGTCGTGGTTGTAAATGTCGTCCAGAAACTTGCGCAGTTCGCTGACCGCGGCCTGGGCTTCCAGCATGTGCTGGATCTTGCGACCCAGGCCTTTGGCGGCCCAGCCCAGATGAACTTCCAGAATCTGTCCGATGTTCATACGCGACGGCACGCCAAGTGGGTTGAGCACGATGTCGACCGGCTCGCCGGTGGCCATGTAAGGCATGTCCTCGACCGGCACGACATTGGAGACCACACCCTTGTTGCCGTGGCGGCCTGCCATCTTGTCGCCCGGCTGGATGCGGCGCTTCACTGCCAGGAACACCTTGACCATCTTCAGCACGCCCGGTGCGAGGTCGTCACCCTGGGTAATCTTGCCGCGCTTGTCGGCAAAGCGTACTTCGAATTCCTTCTCGTGCGCCTGGATCTGCTTCTGCGCGCGCTCGATGGCATCGGCAGCGTCTTCGTCCTTCATGCGCAGCTGGAACCAATCGGACTTCTTCAGGCCGTCCAGATACGCGTCGGTGACGTTGTCGCCCTTCTTCAGGTTCGGACCGCCATTGGCGACCTTGCCCACGATCTGCGAGCGCAGACGTGCGTAGATGGCTGCTTCAAGGATGCGGAACTGGTCGTCGAAGTCCTTCTTGACGCGCTTGATTTCGGATTCTTCAATCTGACGCGCACGCTTGTCCTTCTCGATGCCGTCTCGGGTGAAGACCTGCACGTCGATGACGGTGCCGTCCATGCCTGGGGGAACACGCAGCGAGCTGTCCTTCACGTCTGACGCCTTCTCACCGAAGATCGCACGCAGCAGCTTTTCTTCCGGCGTCAGCTGGCTTTCGCCCTTCGGCGTGACCTTGCCGACCATGATGTCGCCGGCGCGCACTTCCGCACCGATGTACACCACGCCACTTTCGTCCAGACGGTTCAAGGCCTGCTCGGACACATTCGGGATGTCGGCGGAAATTTCCTCCGGCCCCAGCTTAGTGTCGCGTGCAACACAGGTCAGTTCTTCGATGTGGATCGTGGTGTAACGATCTTCTTCCACCACGCGCTCGGAAAGCAGGATAGAGTCTTCGAAGTTGTAGCCATTCCAGGGCATAAACGCGATCAGCATGTTCTGACCCAACGCCAGCTCACCGATGTCGGTGGACGGGCCGTCGGCCAGCACGTCGCCGCGCGCGATCACGTCACCCACGTTTACCAGCGGACGCTGGTTGATGCAGGTATTCTGGTTGGAACGGGTGTACTTGATCAGGTTGTAGATATCCACGCCGGCATCGGTACCGCCGCCGATTTCTGCCTCGTTGACCTTAACGACGATGCGGGCCGCGTCGATCTGCTCGATCACGCCACCACGTAGGGCATTCACGGTCACGCCCGAGTCGCGCGCAACTGCACGTTCGATACCCGTACCCACCAACGGCTTCTGCGAACGCAGTGTCGGCACGGCCTGGCGCTGCATGTTGGCGCCCATCAGTGCGCGGTTCGCGTCATCGTGCTCAAGAAACGGCACCAGCGCGGCTGCTACCGACACGGTCTGCATCGGCGAGACGTCCATGAAGTGCACTTCGGCCGGCGGCTTCAGCAACGACTCGCCCTGGAACCGGCACGGCACGAACTGCTCGGTGAGCATGTTCTTGACGTCGGTCAGCGCGTTCGCCTGGGCGATCACGTACTCGTTTTCTTCGATCGCCGACAGGTATTCGACGTCGTCGGAGACTTTGCCGTCCAGTACCTTACGATAAGGCGTTTCAAGGAAGCCGTACTGGTTAGTGCGGGCGAACACGGCCAGCGAGTTGATCAGGCCGATGTTCGGGCCTTCCGGGGTTTCGATGGTGCAGACGCGGCCGTAATGGGTCGGATGCACATCACGCACTTCGAAGCCGGCGCGCTCGCGGGTCAGGCCGCCCGGGCCCAGTGCGGAGACGCGACGCTTGTGCGTCACTTCCGACAGCGGGTTGTTCTGGTCCATGAACTGCGACAGCTGCGAAGAGCCGAAGAATTCCTTGATCGCGGCAGCGACCGGCTTGGCGTTGATCAGTTCCTGCGGCGTCAGACCTTCCGACTCCGCCATCGACAGGCGCTCTTTGACCGCGCGCTCGACGCGAACCAAGCCCACGCGAAACACGTTTTCGGCCATTTCGCCGACCGAACGCACGCGACGGTTGCCGAGGTGATCGATGTCATCGACCACACCGCGACCATTGCGGATTTCCGTGAGCACCTTGATCACTTCCAGAATGTCTGAGGTGTCGGTGTGCTCGGCGACCAGACGTTTGGACTCTTCGTCGTTACGCTCGGCAAAGTACTTCTTGTCGTAGAGCACCGACTCGCCGAGCACTGCCTTGCGGCCGACGCGACGGTTGAACTTCATCCGGCCAACCGTTGACAGGTCGTAGCGCTCGAAGGTGAAGAACAGGTTGTGGAACAGGTTCTGTGCGGCTTCCTTGGTCGGCGGCTCGCCCGGACGCATCATGCGGTAGATCTCGACCAGCGCTTCTAGCTGCGTCTTAGTCGGATCGATACGCAGGGTATTGGAAAGGTACGGACCACGATCCAGATCGTTCACCCACAAGGTGCCGACCGCATCGACGCCGGCTTTGCGGAACGCAGCCAGTTGGTCTTCGCTGATCTCGTCATTGGCATTGGCCAGCAGTTCGCCGGTCGAACCATCGACCACGTCGTGTGACAGGATGCGGCCGACCAGATAATCGTCCGGCACCGCCAGCGCGGCGACACCGGCGGCTTCGAGCTGCTTGACGTGACGCGCAGTGATGCGCTTTCCGGCTTCCACGATGACCTTGTCGCCATCGGCCAGGTCGAAATTAAGCGTTTCACCACGCAGACGCTCCGGCACCAGCTCCAACTGCACGCCTTCGTCCGGGTTGATGTGGAAGGTGTTGATCTCGAAGAACTCTGCCAACATCTCTTCGTTGCTGTACCCAAGCGCGCGCAACAGGATCGACACCGGCAGCTTGCGACGACGGTCGATACGGGTGAACAACGCATCCTTCGGATCGAACTCAAAGTCCAACCAGGAACCGCGGTACGGAATGATCCGGGCGCTATACAGCAGCTTGCCCGAGCTGTGGGTCTTGCCACGGTCGTGGTCGAAGAACACACCCGGCGAACGGTGCAGCTGCGAGACGATCACGCGCTCGGTGCCGTTGACGATGAAGGTGCCATTACCGGTCATCAGCGGAATTTCGCCGAGATAGACCTCCTGTTCCTTCACGTACTTGATTGCCTTGGTCGACGACTCGCGATCGTAGATCACCAACCGCACGGTCACGCGCAGCGGCGCGCCATAGCTCATGCCACGCTGACGGCATTCACGCTCGTCAAACACAGGCTGACCCAACTTGTAACCAACGTACTCCAGCGCAGCATTGCCGCTGTAGCTGGAAATCGGGAACACCGACTTCAGAGCAGCATGCAGACCGAGGTCCTTGCGCTTGGTCGGCTCCACGTCTTCCTGCAGAAACTCACGGTAGGAATCCACCTGGATGGCAAGCAGGAATGGCACTTCGAGAATCGAGCGCTGCTTACCGAAGTCCTTGCGGATACGCTTTTTTTCGGTGAACGAATAAGACGTCATGAAGTCTTCACCCTAGGCTGCGGGGGCCACATCGCGGCGGCCCTGAAATAACAAAATTGTCAGTTGGAAGTCGCTGGTATTGCCGGCACCAGCACGCCTTCTCCCGCTACTTCCAACTACCAACTCGGTGAGGCCGGGAATCGGGGAAGCACGCAAGCTTGCATTTGCGATTCTCCAATCCCGATTCTCGTCGGAAACGGCGAAGGCCGGGAGCTCTACGCCCCCAGCCTTCAGTGCATCACCATGAAACGCTGGCGATACAATGTGTTACTTACTTGACTTCGACAGTCGCGCCGGCTTCGGTCAGTTCCTTCTTGATCTTCTCGGCTTCGTCCTTCGAAGCGCCTTCTTTCAGGATGCCACCGGCTTCGGTCAAATCCTTGGCTTCCTTCAGGCCCAGGCCGGTCACGGCACGGACCGCCTTAATGACGCCGACCTTGTTGAGGCCACAGTTAACCAGCACGACGTTGAATTCGGTCTGCTCTTCAACCACGGCGGCCGGGCCAGCTGCTGCTGCTGCGACCGGAGCAGCGGCGGAGACACCGAACTTTTCTTCGATGGCCTTGACCAGCTCCATCACTTCCATCAAGGACTTTTCGGCGATGGCGTCGACGATCTGTTCGTTGGTAAGGGACATTTGATTACCTTTAAATGATTTTCTGGAATGGGGTTCTAGCGAACGCTAGGACATCAAGCTTGGGCAGTCTCGGCGACCGGCGCGGCGACTTCATCGCCACCACCCTGCTTGTCGCCAACAGCCTTGACGGCACGGGCGAACATTGCAGCCGGTTCGGACAGCACGCGTGCAAGCATGGCCAGGGCCTGGTCACGGGTCGGCAGCGATGCCAACACGTCGACGTGACCAGCCGGGAACAGTTCCCCGCCGATGGACACGACCTTGGCCTGCAGCTTGTCGTTGCTCTTGGCAAATTCCTTGATCAGGCGACCGGCTGCGCCGGGCTCCTCCATCGAAAACGCATACAGCAAAGGACCGACCAGCTTGTCAGCAGCGACAGCGAAATCAGTACCTTCAACGGCACGCGCAGCGAGGGTGTTCTTGACAACTTTCAAGAACACGCCAGTTTCGCGGGCCTGCTTGCGCATCGCGGTCATCTGGGAGACCGTGGTGCCAGCATATTCGGCGGCGATCAGGGAGTGAGCCTTGGCGGCGATGTCTGCCAGCTCGGCGACTACTTCTTGCTTCTGGGACAGATTGAGAGCCATTGCACTCCTCCGTTAAAGCCGTGAGTCAGGATCTGCAATTCGGGATTCGTCAAAAACCATGCCGCCGCTCTTGCCAATCCCCAATTCCGAATCTCCAATCTCCGGCTTCAAACTACTCCGCTCACGGCTCCTGCCGGTTGCGGTCCTAGGCAGCATCCATCCTGGGTGCTGGGAACATCGACCGATGTTCCATTGGTGGCCGTTCTAGACCTGGAGTGGGCTCGATCCGGGATGCCCCAGACGCGCGTAAACCAGAAAACTCCAGAAGGGCGACACCATCTACGCCGGCCGGTTCGAGACGAACCAATTAAGCAATCCCGCTGCATCGACGGCGACTCCATGCCAATGCGAGCATCCCTGCCCGTCGTCGATCTGCGCTGACCGCGCCTGCGGTCTTTGACGGCTACCGCCGGACACGCCGACGATCGCCTTCAAAATGCCCGTTACCCAAAAGCAGGGAACGGACTCCAGCACACGGTGAACCGGGCCGGAAAAAATGCAGTACCACATCATGTCGCGTCGAACCTTGCGGTCCGACGCGACAGATCACTTAAGCGACAGGCTCGACTGGTCTACCGTCACGCCCGGACCCATGGTCGAGCTGACTGAGACCTTCTGCAGGTAGGTGCCCTTGGAAGTGGCCGGCTTGGCCTTCAGCAAATCCAGCAGAAGCGCCTGCAAGTTCGACTTCAGCGATTCATCATCGAAGCTGGCCTTACCGATGGTGCAGTGGATGATGCCGGCCTTGTCGGTGCGGTAACGCACCTGACCCGACTTTGCGTTTTTGACCGCCTCACCCGGATTCGCCGACACGGTGCCGACCTTGGGGTTCGGCATCAGGCCGCGCGGACCCAGCAAGGTGCCGAGCTTACCAACGACGCGCATGGCGTCAGGGGTGGCGATGACTACATCGTAACTCAGGTCGCCTGCCTGCATCTTCTCGGCCAGATCGTCCATGCCCACAGCCTCGGCGCCTGCAGCCAAGGCTTCATCAGCCTTGGCGCCCGCCGGTGCGAATACTGCAACGCGCACGCTCTTGCCTGTACCGGCCGGCAGCACAGTCGAGCCGCGCACCTGCTGGTCGGACTTCTTGGCGTCCACGCCCAAGCGCACAGCAACGTCGATCGACTCGACAAACTTGACCTTGGTGACATTCTTTAGGATCTTGATTGCGTCTTCGAAGGCATAGGTCTTGCCCGGAACGACAGCCGCCGCAATGGCCTTAACGCGCTTGCTCTGTGCCATGTCTTAGCCCTCCACCGTCAAACCCATGCTGCGGGCAGTACCCGCAATCGTACGCACAGCCGCTTCCATCTCGGCAGCGGTCAGATCAGCCTCCTTCACCTTGACGATTTCCTCCAGCTGCTTGCGCGTCACTTTGCCTACCTTGTCAGTGTTGGGGCGCTTGGAGCCGGAAGCGATGCCTGCTGCCTTCTTGAGCAACACGCTGGCCGGGGTGCTCTTGATAATGAAGGTGAAGGTACGGTCGGAATAGGCGGTGATGATCACCGGCGTCGGCAGACCCGGCTCCAGCTTCTGCGTGGCGGCATTGAACGCCTTGCAGAACTCCATGATGTTCAGACCGCGCTGACCCAACGCAGGGCCGACCGGCGGCGCAGGATTGGCTTGGCCGGCCTTGACCTGTAAATTGATGTAGCCAACTACTTTCTTAGCCATTTCGATACTCTCCGGGTGCTAACGCCTTAACTGCAGGCTCCCCATCGGACCGGGAAATCACGTGTCCCGGCTTCACGTTTTTGACCACAAGCATATGGCCACCATGCGGCAGCCATTGTTTGCCGACGATTCACCAAATCAATCAGCCGTACACTGTAACAGTATTTGGTACGAGCGCCTAGGCGGCACCCGACCTAGGTCAGCCCTTCTCGACCTGACCGAATTCGAGCTCCACCGGCGTGGAACGGCCGAAGATGAGCACGGCAACCCGCAGCCGGCTCTTCTCGTAATTGACTTCTTCCACGACGCCATTGAAGTCGTTGAACGGACCATCCGTGACACGCACCATCTGACCTGGCTCGAACAACACCTTTGGACGCGGCTTCTCAACGCCGTCCTGCACACGCTGAAGAATCGCATCAGCCTCTTCATCACGAATCGGCAAAGGGCGATCAGCCGTGCCGCCAATAAAGCCCATCACCTTGGAAGTTTCCTTCACCAAGTGCCAGCTTTCATTGTCGATGCGCGGGATACCGGCATCTTCGTGCGTCTCGATCTCCACCAGCACATAGCCGGGGAAAAACTTGCGCTCAGACCGGCGCTTCTGGCCGGCACGCATTTCGATGACCTCTTCGGTCGGCACCAGGACATCGCCGAAACGGTCTTGCATTTCGGTTCGCACGATGCGGTCGCGCAATGACTGCGCAACGGATTTTTCGAAGCCTGAATAGGCGTGAACGACATACCAACGCTTCACTGCTTGATTCTCCTCACCGAGCCAGGAACCACTGCGTGAGCTTCTGGATGACAAAGTCGAAGCCGCCCAACAGCAAACTCAGAATGATCACAACAACAATCACGACCCAGGTGGTGCGGATGGCTTCCTGGCGCGTTGGCCAGACCACCTTGCGCAGCTCGAACCTGGATTCCGATATGAATTCGCGGGTTTCCAGGCCTTTGCCTGCCCCAAAAAATACAAACACACCCGCCACCAGCCCCATGATCACAGCCAACGCACGCAATTGCGGCGTCCAGACCCCGAGCTGGGTGGCGCGCTCAGGTGCAGAAAACCAGAACCAGACAAACAACCCCGCAACCACAAGGAGCGCGGAGATGACGTATTTCACGATATCAGCGCTGGCAGCAGACGCGCTTTTGGAAGGTTCGATTTTGCTATTCATCCGGCTCTAGTTACTGATCTGACCCGAATCGCTGGGCCGGAAAGAGGAGTGGCACGCCAGGAGGGACTCGAACCCCCAACCTGCGGTTTTGGAGACCGCTGCTCTGCCAATTGAGCTACTGGCGTATGTACTCGTTTACCGCAAACCCTGTTACAACGAAGGCGGACCGAGGTTCAGCCGGCCCGCCTTCGTTTGAATCCATCCGCCGGAAGGCGACTGGAAACAGTTCCTTTACTTAAGGATCTTTGCAACCACGCCGGCGCCGACGGTACGACCACCTTCACGAATCGCGAAACGCAGACCTTCGTCCATCGCAACCGGGTTGATCAGGGTCACGACCATCTTCACGTTGTCGCCCGGCATCACCATCTCCACGCCTTCCGGCAGCTTGCAAGCGCCAGTGATGTCGGTGGTGCGGAAGAAGAACTGCGGACGATAGCCATCGAAGAACGGGGTGTGACGCCCACCCTCATCCTTGGAAAGTACGTAGACTTCAGCTTCAAACTCGGTGTGCGGCTTGATCGAACCCGGCTTGCAAAGCACCTGCCCGCGCTCCAGGTCGTCACGCTTGGTGCCACGCAGCAGCAGACCGGCGTTGTCGCCCGCTTGACCCTGGTCCAGCAGCTTGCGGAACATTTCCACACCGGTGACCGTGGTCTTCTGCGTGGCGCGGATACCGACGATTTCGATTTCGTCGCCAACCTTGATGACGCCGCGCTCGATACGACCGGTCGCCACGGTGCCGCGACCAGAGATCGAGAATACGTCTTCGACCGGCATCAGGAACGGACGATCAACGTCGCGAGTCGGCTCCGGGATGAAGGTGTCGAGAGCATCGACAAGCTTCAAGATCGCCGGCACGCCGATTTCGCTCTGATCGCCATCCAATGCCAGACGCGCCGAACCGTGAATGATCGGAGTGTCGTCGCCTGGGAAGTCGTACTTGCTCAGCAGCTCACGCACTTCCATTTCGACCAGCTCAAGCAGCTCGGCGTCGTCGACCATGTCTGCCTTGTTCAGGAACACGACGATGTGCGGCACACCGACCTGGCGCGAAAGCAGGATGTGCTCACGGGTCTGCGGCATCGGGCCGTCAGCAGCCGAACAGACCAAAATCGCACCGTCCATCTGCGCCGCACCAGTGATCATGTTCTTGACGTAATCGGCATGACCGGGGCAGTCGACGTGCGCGTAGTGACGGTTCGGCGATTCGTATTCGACGTGTGCGGTCGAAATCGTGATGCCGCGCGCCTTCTCTTCCGGCGCCGCGTCGATCGCGTCGTATGCCTTGAACTCACCACCGAAACGCTCGGCACCGATCTTGGTCAGCGCAGCGGTCAACGTGGTCTTGCCATGGTCAACGTGACCAATGGTGCCGACGTTCACGTGCGGCTTGGTGCGCTCGAATTTAGTTTTTGCCATGGGTGCGTGTCTCGGTAATCGTTTGGAGTTGAAGACGATTGGGCAATGGTGCTCACGAAAGGAATCGAACCTTCGACCTCCTCCTTACCAAGGAGGTGCTCTACCGACTGAGCTACGTGAGCGTAGTTCTGTATTATGACACGCATTTGCGTTCAATGGAGCGGGAGACGGGAATCGAACCCGCACCATCAGCTTGGAAGGCTGAGGTTCTACCGTTGAACTACTCCCGCGCCGGGAACTGCGTGATACAACGTAAAACTGGTGGAGGGAGGTGGATTCGAACCACCGAAGGCGTAAGCCAGCAGATTTACAGTCTGCCCCCGTTGGCCGCTTGGGTATCCCTCCAGCTTTCACTACCGGACCGGTGCGCAGTGACGCGAAATTCGGTTCAGGCTTGAAGCAGCCCGCTATCTTGCTGCGGGACACACGTAGTGTCAACAAGAATTTTCAGCCAATCGCCACCACTGAAGACGCGCTAGCGCAGGGACAACGCGCTACCGGTCAAACGTTGAAGCGGAAATGCAGCACATCGCCTTCATGGACGCGGTATTCCTTGCCTTCCAGACGTAGACGCCCCGCATCGCGCGCACCGGCTTCACCACGGTACTTGATGAAGTCATCGAAGCCGATCGTCTCGGCGCGAATGAAGCCTTTTTCGAAATCGGTGTGGATCACTGCCGCAGCCTGCGGCGCGGTGGAACCGGCCTTGATCGTCCATGCACGCACTTCCTTGACGCCTGCGGTGAAGTAGGTCTGCAGGCCAAGCAACCTGTAGGCAGCGCGAATGACGCGATTCAAGCCCGGCTCGTCCAGACCGAGATCGGCCAGGAAGCAGTCGCGGTCTTCGTCGTCGAGCTGGGACAGTTCTTGTTCGATCGCTGCCGAGACCGGCACCACTTCGGCACCTTCGGTTGCAGCGTGCGCGCGCACCGCGTCTAGATGCGGATTGTTTTCGAAGCCGTCCTCGAGCACATTGGCGATGTACATCACCGGCTTGAGCGTCAACAAGAACAGATCGCGCACCAGCGCCTTTTCTTCCTCATCCAGACCAGCCGCACGCCCTGCTTTGCCATCGGCCAGCGCAGCCTGCAACTTGGCCAGCACCGGCTTACGTGCTGCCGCTTCCTTGTCGCCGCCCTTCGCGCTGCGCTCGGCACGATTGAACGCCTTTTCAACGCTCTCCAGATCGGCCAGCGCCAACTCGGTATCGATGGTTTCGATATCGGCGATCGGGTCGATCTTGTTGTTAACATGGATGATGTCGTCGTTCTCGAAGCAACGCACCACGTGGGTGATCGCATCGACTTCGCGAATATGCGCAAGGAACTTGTTGCCCAGCCCTTCACCGCTCGCCGCACCGGCAACCAGACCGGCGATGTCGACGAACTCGACCGCAGTCGGGATCAACTTCTGCGGCTTGACGATTTCTGCCAGCTGATTGAGGCGCAGATCCGGCACCGGCACGATGCCGACGTTCGGCTCGATGGTGCAGAACGGGAAATTGGCCGCAGCGATGCCGGCCTTGGTCAGCGCATTGAACAGTGTCGACTTGCCGACGTTGGGCAGACCGACGATGCCGCATTTGATACTCATGGGTCACATCCGGGATTTGGGATTCGGGATTGGAGATTCGTCACGCCGCGCGGCTGCAAATCCCCACTCCCCAATCACGCATCCCTGTTTGTGTGCAGGCGCTTCATCGCTTCATTGAAATTGCCATCCATCGCCAGTGGCAGTACGTCAATAGCAGCGTCCACTGCAGCGCCGATCGCTGCATCGTCGTGGCGCCCTGCCCGCCCCAGCACCCAGGGCACGACGCGGTCCTTGTGGCCTGGATGACCGATGCCGACGCGCAAACGGTAAAATTTGCCGTGCCCGAGCAGGCCAATAGTGTCGCGCAAACCGTTTTGGCCCCCGTGACCACCGTCGAACTTGAGCCGCGCCGTACCAGGTGCCAGATCCAGTTCGTCGTGTGCGACGAGCAGCTGCTCCGGCTCGATCTTCCAGAACCGCAACGCAGCGGTAATCGATTTGCCACTGAGATTCATGAAGGTGGCCGGCTTGAGCAGCCAGACCCGCCGTCCCGCGATGTCGACCCTGGCGGTCTCTCCGAACAACTTGCCGTCCAACGCCCAGCGCGCGCCGCTGCGCTCGACAATGGCATCGACGAAACGAAACCCGGCGTTGTGCCGGGTTTGAGCGTGTTCCGGACCGGGATTCCCAAGTCCGACGATCAGGCCAAGTGCAGACATGCCAGTCACCGCAGCCGATCCCTCGCGCAATGCGAGAGATCGGCCAACGGATTACTTGGTTTCGGTGCCTTCGCTGCCTTCTTCACCGGCAGCGTCTTCTTCAATGCGCACGTGCTTGGCGGCGACCACAGCCACGTCGTGCTCCTTACCCAGCTTCAGCTCCGGAATTTCAACGCCGGCCGGCAGCTTGAGCTCGGACAAGTGGATCACATTACCCACTTCCAGGGCACCGAGGTCGACTTCGATGAACTCTGGCAGATCCTTCGGCAAGCAGACCACCTGAACTTCGTTGAGTTCGTGGGTAACAACCACGTCGCTCGACTTGCCAGCCGGCGAGGTCGCTTCATTGATGAAATGCAGCGGCACGGCGGCGCTGAGCGTCTCGTTAGCGCTGACGCGCTGGAAGTCGATGTGGATGATCAGCTGTTTGAACGGATGGCGCTGCATGTCACGCAGCAGCACCTGTTGCACGTCGCCATTGAGGTTCAGGTCGAGAATAGACGAGTAAAACCACTCGTTCTGCTGGGCAAGCCAGATCTGCTCGTGGTTGAGCTGGATGCTGACCGGTTCGAGTTCGCCACCGTAAACGATGGCCGGAATGACGCCAGCGCGACGTAGGCGGCGGCTCGCACCCTTCCCCTCGTTCGCGCGGCGCTCGACCTTGATTTCATGTGTCTTTACCATTGAATTTCACTACCTGTTTTGGAATACCGCCTCGCGGCGATGAAACGTCTCACCCGCGACCAGGAGAGACAGATTGCAGCGCCTGGGAGATCCAGACGCCGAATGCGGCATCAGTCGACGTAGAGCGAGCTGACCGACTCGCCGAAGGCGATACGGCGGATGGTCTCGGCTAGCAGCTCGGCCACGCTCAGCTGACGAATCTTGGCGCAGGTGCGCGCCGCTTCGTTCAGCGGAATCGTGTCGGTGACCACCAACTCGTCGAGCTGCGAATTGTTGATGTTGTCCACCGCCGGGCCGGACAGCACCGGGTGGGTAATGTAGGCCACGACTTTGAGGGCGCCGCGCTGCTTTAGCGCTGCAGCGGCAGCACATAAAGTGCCGGCGGTATCGACCAGATCGTCGACCAGCACGCAGGTCTTGCCCTGCACGTCGCCGATGATGTTCATTACCGTGGCGACGTTGGCGCGCGGACGGCGCTTGTCGATGATGGCCAGATCCGCATCGTCCAGGCGCTTGGCGACGGCGCGCGCGCGTACAACGCCACCCACGTCCGGCGAGACCACGATCAGGTTGTCGGTGCCATAGGCGCGCCAGATGTCGGCCAGCAACAGCGGCGAGGCGTAGACGTTGTCGACCGGCACATCGAAGAAGCCCTGAATCTGGTCTGCGTGCAGATCGACCGTCAACACGCGGTCAGCCTCCATTGCGCAAATCATCTTGGCGGCGACCTTGGCGGTGATCGGCACACGCGAGGAACGCATGCGGCGGTCCTGACGCGAATAACCGAAATACGGGATCACCGCAGTGACCGACGCGGCGCTGGCGCGCTTGAGCGCGTCGATCAGCACCAACAGCTCCATCAGATTCTCGGCGCTCGGCGCGCAGGTCGGCTGAATGACGAAGACTTCCTGCCGGCGCACGCTTTCTTCGATCTCGACCTGCACTTCGCCATCGGAAAAGCGCGTGACCAGCGCTTTGCCCATGCGAACGCCCAGCTCCTTGCAGATGCTCATGGCAAGCGGCTTGTTGGCATTGCCGGAGAACACCAGCAGATTACGTTGGTCTTGCATGGGATCTCTCGGGCGGCGGCTAAGAGCTGCGGGTCGATGGGTGGAGCGGGTTAAAGCCAAACCAATGCCGGGCTTTTTGTTCAATCCCCGCATACTGGATGTGCGGGGTCTTGCAGAAGGATCTGCATCTACAGATCTGCATCAAAAAACTGGCAGGGGCGGTAGGATTCGAACCTACGAATGCCAGGATCAAAACCTGGTGCCTTGGGCCTCTTGGCGACGCCCCTGCATCAAAACTTCATCGCTTCTAGTGTATCGAGCAATGGCGAGTGCGCTGCACCCTCCACCACCCACGCCCGCAGGCTATTCGGCAACTGCGCCAAGGCCTGCTCTGCAGCAGCGCGCGTGGCGAACTGGACGAAACACCCACTCCCTGACCCGGTCAAACGCGGCGTCCCGATCCGGGAAAGCGCCTGGAACACTGCCTCAACGGCAGGTTCGCGGCGCCTTAAGACCGGCTCGAACGCATTGTCGAGCAGGGAACCAGAAGCGAAGTCCGCTATTTTCACGGGCGCAGCATCCCGCGTCAATTCCTGTGATTGAAATAAGAACGGCGTAGGCACGTGAACGCCCGGATCGACCAGCACGTAGGCCGCCTCTGGAAGGGCCATCGGGGTCAGCTGTTCGCCCACCCCTTCAGCCCAAGCATTGCGACCGCGCACGAACACCGGCACGTCGGCACCCAGCCGCAGGCCCAGTTCGGCCAGTGCATCGACCGGCGAGCCCAAGCTCCATAAGGCATTGAGCGCGACCAGCACGGTGGCCGCGTTCGAAGACCCGCCGCCGAAGCCGCCGCCAGCGGGGATGCGTTTGTCGACCCGGATGTCAGCGCCGGCCTGACTACCGGTGCTGGATTGCAGCAGGCGCGCGGCGCGGATCACCAAGTCGTCGTCCTCGGCCACCCCGAGCAAACTGTCGCCAACGCGCCGGATCAGGCCGTCGCTGCGCAAACGAAGGTAAACGGTGTCCCCCCAGTCCAGCAGCCGGAACACGGTTTGCAGTAGGTGGTAGCCGTCGGCGCGGCGCCCGGTGATCTGCAGAAACAGATTGAGCTTGGCCGGCGCAGGCCACGCCGACCAGCTCGCTTGCGGTGCAGACATCAGGGCGAAACCGTCCATTGATCGACCAGCAGGCGCACCTTGGCGTCACCATTGCGGGCTTCGAGGCGCTGCGGCAGCTCCGGCTGACCGTCGTTGGCAGGCGACCAGGCGAGAAAATCGATGGTCCAGCCGTCTTGTTGCACGGTGCGCGGGCGGCCTGCGGCGTCCAGGTCGACACGCTCGGCGCCCGCGTCGGCGATCCGCAGCGCGCGAACCCAATCCGGCATCTGATTGACCGGGATGGTCCAGCCGGTTGCTTCCAGCAATATCTGCTCGGCGTCGGGGCCGCTGCGCGGACCGCCTTCCAGCCCCTCCAGGCGCCCGGCACCACTGGTGGTGTCGCCGGTGAGCACCCAGCTCTGCCTGGTCACCGGCGCGCTGAGTTGCACGCGGTAGCGCGGGCCGTCCTGCTGCCAGTCGATGTGGCCACTGCCGCCATTGCGGTCCTTGCTGATCGCCACCCGCCCCTGGAACGACCAGGTCGGGTGCGCCCGCAGCCATGCCTGGCGCGCGGTTTCGGCCTGACGGGCAATATCGAAGACCTGATCAACCGCCGCCGCACCGCCGCCCTGCCCGCGCGGCATGCTG